>NZ_JAOCDM010000062.1 GCF_029840925.1 Pseudomonas sp. GD03858 | reverse complement strand
TCCCTGTCGCCAAACACCTGGTGGCCTCCCCCACTCCCAAGCCAGGCCACCAGGCGCCCTCACTGCGCCGGTGCCGTGGCCGGCGGCGCCTCATTGGTCACCCGCAGGATCCCCCACAACCCCGAAGCATTGCCGTACGCCGCATAGTCGCGGAACAGATAATCCCCCGGCACCGCATTGGCCCCACCGGCACTGGGCAGCATGAAGCTGAAGTGCGCCGCCGGCAGCACGCTCTCCTGTGCCCCCACGTACATCGCCATCGGGTTATAGCCAAAGCGCACCGAGCCGATGCCCGGCAGCCCCATGGGGTAACCGTCCACATCGTTCTTCTCGGCCTGGTAGTTGTGCAGCGGCCACAGGTGCCCGTCCAGCTGGTAGGTGATGCCGCGACTCCCCCCACTGGGCATCAGCACGTGGCTGCGCGCTGGCTGCCCTGGCTTGGCCCAAAGCACCGGGGTCTGCGGATCGCCACCGACCAGGGCGTTGCTGTAGGCCATGTGCGCGTTGGGCACATCGGCGAAGCCGAAGCCGTCGGCATGACCGAACGGCGCATCCGGCGCCAGGCCGAAGCGCAGCCACAGCGGCTCGGTCTTGTAGTTCATGGCCATGTTGCCGTTGTCCTTCGGATCACCGGGCACGCCGTTGCCTTCGGTGGCGATGCCTTCCACCGGACGGCCATCGGCCCAGCGCATGTTCAGCGAGCGCTGCCACACGGTCACGAAGTCGCGGTAGTCGGGCTGGCCGCTGACCTTCACCGTGGCCTGGGCACGACTGGCGACGTCCTCGGTCCAGGTGGCACTTTGCGGTAGCACGCTCATGGCGCCGACCAGGCCTTTCTGCGGCTGCTTGATGACATCCGCCGGGGTCAGGTTCAGGCCACCGAACTCGATGGCGGTGGTGTTGATGTTGTCCACCGTGCGCCCCAGTTGCAGCACCGGCTTGCCTTCGCGCTCCAGGTGCCCGGCGTAGTACTGGTACACCTTGTTCGGGTAGGCGCCGCTGCCACCGGCGCGCGGTGGCACGGTCTGCACCGGGTTGAGGCCGACGTTGACACCGTCCGACTTGGTGATGTCGTAGGCCAGCAGTTGCGCATGCAGGCCGACATGGCTGGACGGACGCATCAGGTTGTTGTTGAACGCCGTGGAACCTTCGCTGCCCGCGCGGTCGCGCTTGACCACGTTCTGCATCACCGCCGTACTGGGCAGGTCCGGCATCACCAGCGGCAGGCGGTTCTCCAGGGTGATGCTGATGCAGTCGCCGGCGTTGGCCCGCAGCACAAGGGGCTCGACCGGCACCCCGGCCTTGAGCTTGCCGGTGCTGGCATCGAGGTCGGCCTTGCGCACATAAAGCACCGCGGTCGGGTCGTGCAACGGCGAACTGTGGCCGCCGACGGTGAAGGTCGCGCCATCTTCCTCGTCGGTGACCGTGGCCATGGGGATATCGACCTTGCGGCTGTTGAACACCAGGGTGCCGCCATTGGCCTTGAGCGCGCCGCCTACGTGCTGGCCGATGCCGGCCGGGTCGTTGATGCTGACGCCATGGCGGTTCTCGAGGATGTCGTTGGCCAGGGCCGCGACGATCTCGTAGCTGCGCTTGACCGTTGGCCGAGTGCCGATGCCATTGGCATTGGCCGTGGTTTTCGGGCAGATGCCATCGAAGTTGACGGTGTTGCGCATGGCCACCGGCTGCGGATTGTTCGGCAGGGCGAACAGGTCAGCGCGCTGGGCGGTGTAGTTGCGCATGATGCCCCAGATGCCGTTCCAGTAGCCTTCCAGCGCGGCGTCCAGCGAGTACAGGTAGTCACCATTGGTGGCGGCGGAGCTGGAGATCATCGACACCGGCGCCATGAAGCCGAGCTGCTCGGAGATGCCGACCATCTGCGACGACTTCCACCCCGAGTTGAAGCTGTTGCCGAAGCCCGAGCCGTTCTGCAGCCACTTGACGCCGTGCAAGGTGACGTTGTGCTCCTCTTCGTGGCCGCCGGCATGCATGCGCAGGCGCACGTTGTCGCCGGAATAGGTGCGCAGCATCGGCGTGAACGGATCGCCCGGCTCCGTGCCTTTGTTGACGTGCGGCGGGAACAGCGTAGTGCCGCCAGTGGGACCGGTGGCCTGGGTGATCGCCGAGGGCGCCAGGTTCATTGCCGGGATGGCGCGGTCGGTACGGCTCTGCATGGCATAGGCCAGGTCGCCGCCGAGGCCGTCGGCCTGCATGCCGCGCTTGCCGTCCGGGCCGACCTTGTTCGGGTCGAACACGCGCAGGGCCAGCGGTTCGTTGCGGTAGTTGACGACGAACATGCCAGGGTCATCCACCGAGATCGCCTGCGGGCACGGCCGGCTCGGGCAGCCCGGATTCAGCCCACCACGGGACTCGACCACCGCCTCGAGCAGCGTCGAGGCTTTCTGCCGTACCGGCGGGTTGATGGCATAGCGGAAGCTGTCGGCGGTGGCCGGATAGGCCTGGCCATCCGGCACGCCGTTGGGTCCGGCGCCCACGTACACGCCGGCTTCATAGGCGTGCTGGAAGTCGCTGTACTCGAGGAAGAACTCGCGGTAGCTGTCGTTCCTGCCGTCGCCATCGTGGTCGCCGGTCTGGATCACCGCCTGCCACGAGGTCGGGCCGCCATCCTGGCGAGTGGCGGGGTTGTACAGCTGTTCGCCGGTTTCGGCGTGGTACCAGCTGGAACCGGCAGGCTCGGCCAGCACGGTGGCATACAGCCCCAGTTGCTGGTGAGTCGACGGGCCAAGGTGATCATGGGTGAAGATGGTGCCCAGCCCACGGTCGACGTTATGCACGTTCACCAGCGGGTCGGCGAACCAGCGCTGCATGGCCGTGCGCGCGCCCAGCCAGTCGGCCCGACCGAAACGCCCGAAGTACGGATGCTGCCTGGCTTTCGGGCAGGCGGCGGTGCCGTCGCGGGCGTCGCCCTCGGTGCAGCCGTTGAAGCTACGGATCGCATGCACGCGCTCGACCACGCTGCCGGGCGAGAGCACGCCGTCCTCGTAGTTCCAGCCGTTGGCCGAGCCGTCGGCGGCGGTCAGGTCCCACTTGGGCAGGTGGATATGCTGGCCGATCACATCAGTCGGGGTACGCACCTGGTAGTCGTCCATCTCGTAGAACGAGGGGATCAGGTTGGTCTGTGCGTACTGGGTGCAGTCGAAGGTGTTCATGCGCATCACCAGCGGCTCTGGCGGGCGCTGCTTGGTGATCACCGGCCAGGCGTCCTCCCACAGGGCCAGGATGCGGGCCTGCGGGAAGTGGTAGCCAACCTTGTTGTACACCGCGTCGAACTGGATGTTGGCGGCCTTGTAGATGCGCGGGCGATCGGCGGTGAAGGTGGACGCGCCACGGAAGCTCATGCCGGTCAGGCTTTCGCCGCTGGCGAACTCGCCCACCCCGGAACTCTGGGTCAGGCGCTTGCCCCGGTCATCCATGCACGGCTCATAGTACGGCGCGCCCGCCGTCGGCAACGCGCCATTGGTGCGAAACGCCTTGGCCACCGGCTGGCCGCCCGGGATCAGGGCGAAGCTTTGGTGCTCGGCCTTGGCGTGAAACTGCATGGCGGCCTGTTCGACCTCGGTACCCTCTTCAGGCAGGTAGATCGGCTTGGCCTTGTGCACCACCTTGGAGAAATCGAGCCGGGTGGTGGTGGTCACCGCCTCGCCGCCCGCGGACACACCATCGAGCGCGTGGCGACCCAGGCCACCGTCCCAGCCATCGACCTGGTTGGGGTCGAGGTTGGCCCACAGCGCCTTGCCACTGTCCTTGAGCTGGCGGGCCAGCGCCGGGTCGAGCATGTCCAGTGGTGGCGTCGGCGGACGCTGGCCGACACTGCTTTCCATACCACCGATCCAGAACGGATAGCCAGGGTTCTTCAAGGTGCCGTCGGCGTTGCGGTTGGCCTCGCTGCGATCGACCAGGGCAAGCGAACCGACGGCGCGCGGGGTGCCGGGTTCATCGGCGTGATCATCGCCCTGCTGCTCTTCGTCGTCATCGTCATGCCCGGCGATGAGCGTCTCGCCCAACTTGGGCACCACGGTGACCTTGCCCGGCATCGGCGCCATGGCCTTACCGGGCAGTGGCACGATGGCCGGGATCGGCGTCCCGGCGACGATCTCGCCGTCAGGCAGGGCGCGCGCCCCCTGGGCGGGCTTGCCGCTGCGCAGGGCGAACGGCGTGCTGTGGAAGCCGTTCTCGCCCTCGCCGCTGACGGCCAGGCGCGTCCCCGGCTCGAATACGTCGTGTACCCGCCACATGGCCCACATGCCTTGGGCGAAGTGTGGATAGAAATGGCAGTGGTAGATGGCGTCGCCCGCCACGCGGTTGCGGTTGCCCGAACCGCCGTTGGCGATTTCGTAGGTGTAGCCGACCCCCGGACCGATGCCCTGGGCGTCGATATAGTCGGAGTTGTCGTCGTTGGGGTTGAACAGCCACTGATGACCGTGCAGGTGGAAGATGTGCTGCTCATGGCCATTATGGGTATTGCGGAACTTGGTAAAGTCGCCGATGTAGCTGTGGTGCACGTTGGCCGGCTCGGCCGGATACAGCGCCATGGTCGCCTTGACGCCGGTGGCGCTGGCCGGTGGCGTCTCGCCCGGGCGGATGTTCTCCAGCCCGACGTTGGCCGGAATGTCCACCAGGGTGCCGATATCGCCTACCGTGTGCGCGCTGAGGAAGAACTCTTCATAGGCGCACGACAGGCAGTCATGCATCGGCCCGACGCCCAGCCGGTTGGCCACCACCTCGGCGCCCATGCCACCGGAGCCGTAGTTGATCATGAACGAATCACGGGTCGGCTCCAGCACGTGGCCCATCACCGGGTCCGCCCAATAGCCGGGGAATGCCTGGGTGGCGGCCACTTCATCGGCGAACTGCGAGGCGAAGTCGCGAAACGCCTCCAGCCGGTTGGGCAACGCCGGGTTGCGCTTGCCGACGCTTTCCAGCGGGTAGGTGGACTTGGGGAAACTGCCGTCGGGGTTGGGGCCCATGACGATGGCATCGGTCTCGCTGTTGAGGATCTCGTTGCCATCGACCATGGCGATGATCGGCTTGCCGGCCTTGCCCTCGGCGATCCATGGTTGCACGTTGGGGTAGCGCGCCTCGTAGTCGATCACCGGCTGGCCGGTGGCGGTGCGTCCGGTGGTCGCCAGGCGCATTTCTTCCTCGGTCAAGGTGTTGCGGTAGGTGCGCCCGGCCTTGGGCACCACCACCACCTGGCCGAACAAGCCGTTGGCGACGTTGCCGGCCCCGCCCTGCCCGCCGAAGGTGGCGCCCTGGCTGGTGACCGCGAAGGCGCCCTCGCGCTCGGCGTACAAGGTGTAGCTGCGAGTCCCACCCGGGGCGACCAGGAAATTGCCGTTGCGCCCGGTATTGGCGGCGATGTCGGCGATGCTGTTCACCGCCTGCAGGCCATTGACCTGGAAGCCGACGTGGCGATCGCTGACCTGTTCGTCGGCGACGAAATCGTCGTTGCCTTCGTTCTCGACCTCGGGGCCTTCCTGCTCCTCGCCTTCGACCTCGTTTTCCTCGTGGTCGATGCCGTGCTTGTTGGGATTGGCCTGGTAGGCCAGCAGGTTGTTGAGGTTGACGGTCAGGCAGTCACCGGCCGCCACCCGCAGCACGATCGGCCGCGGACGCTTGTCCGGGCGCAGGGTGACCTTGCCCGGCACGGCCGCGCCGCCCTTGCCCAGGGGCACCAGGTGCTCGTCCACCACGTCGTTGCGCAAGGCGAACATCATGCCGTTGGCGTTCTGCGCGCCAAGGCGGTTGAACATCAGCGGCTGGTCCAGCGCCACCACATTGGCCACCAGCGTGCGCTGGCACTGCACGGCCGCCTCGCTGGTGACCTGCCAGCCGAGCAAGGCCAGCAAAAGCATGGACAGGACCGGACCTTTGCGCGGGTTCGACATGGGGCACCTCCGATGGGCGCAGGGACTCTGCGAGGAGGTGAGCAAGCCTTATGCCAAAAATAATTCAATTACTTTCAATGCCTTACGATTCAACTCCACACGAACTGGGGCGCATGCCCCACTCCGGTTCCCCGAATCGGGGGACTGCGTGCGGCACTTGCATTTGGCCAGTACTACCCTATACCGAAGTGGCATCACCTCACGCTTTGCAGCAACCCATCGACAACCCTGCGCAACAAGGACGGAAGCACCATGGGCACACTCGTAGCGAAAAAATATCCCACCAAGCTTTTCCTCAAGGCGGCCGACCATACTTACGTGGAGTGCGGCACTGGGGGCAAGGCGTGGAAGTGCTGGGGCGGTAATACCGGTGGCACGGCTTTCAACCAGAGTAGTGGCAGCACTCATCGGGCGGACCTCATTGCCTGCCCCGATCAGCGTGCCGGCATTACCCGCTACCTGATCGACGGTGTCTGCCACCAAGCCGCCAACCGCATTCTGGTACCGGCGAACATCCTGGTCTCCGGCGCGCGAGGCTATGCACTGTCTTCCTTCATCTACGGCACCTACGGCCGTAGCGTATTCGAACGACACACTGGCGAGACTGGAGATATCGCCGATTGCATGGCCCGCCAAGCCTTGACCGTTGTATCCTCCGTCGATGGCGCCGCGCGATCGCCCCAGGAGGGCAAGGCGTTGTCGACTGAAAAAGCCCTGCTGAGAACGAGCAAGACACTCTATAGCCGCATGCAGAGCAGGATCGCGTCAGCGCAGGATGCGCTCGCCTTCAACATGAAAGCCTTCGAACGGCAACTGGATAACATGCCACTGTCCAATCTGTCCGCCAGTTCACGACAGGGGCTGACCGACGCGAAATTCAATGTCGAAACGACACTCTTCACACTCGACCATGAGCGCCGGTTGCAGAACGTGGACCCAACGCAAATGGTGGAGCGGGTCAATCAGATGACACTCACCTTCCAGGATGAAACGGCCAACGCATTGACCGCCCGACAGTACGAGCAACTGTTCGGCGTGCCCGTGGACGAGCGTTTGATTCTTGCCGACCCGGATATCGTCAGCCTGGCTTTCGGCGCAGACGTGTCCAGGGCGGTCTATGGCAACCTGCCTGACCGCTGACAGACCATGGACCACCTGCCACGCCACGGCCGCAAGCTCAGCCAACGCGAGTACGAACACGCGGTCGTGGAGTTGCACGCGGCTCACGCCGAGGATGGCGCAAGCCTGGCGGATCCGAGCCTGCGTCGGCGGGAGCTCGACCTGACCATCGATCACCGGCTCGGTGTCGACTTCCCGCAGCCCCGCCGTGAGCGGCTATGGCAGATCCAGCAACGCGTGGAACACAAGCGCCTGCGCTTGCTGGCCCGCAGCCTGGTAGCCCATATGCTGCCGATCCTCACTCGGCGCAGGGCGAACGCCATCGCCAGTTTCGTCGAGCAGGCATTTGCCCAGGAACTGGACGCCCAGGAGATGGCCGATTACTTCGACAATGATTGACCGGAATCCGATAAGGTCGATCGATCACGGAGCCCTATTGGTCAAACCCTGCGAAACGTCTTTACTTGCTGTTACACCACTCCAACCAGGTCTGCGCCCATGAAGATCGTGGTCACCAGCATCCTCGTCGACGACCAGGCCAAGGCCCAGGCGTTCTACCACCATGTCCTGGGGTTCCAACCCAAGCACGACATCCCCATGGGCCAGCATCGCTGGCTCACCTTCACCTCGCCCAACGACCCCAATGGCGTCGAGCTGCTGCTCGAACCGGACGCTTATCCCGCCGCGAAGACCTACAAGGCAGCCCTCAAGCAGGATGGCATTCCCGCCACCTCGTTCGGCGTGCGCGACATCCAGGCCGAGTACACCCGCCTGTGCGCCGCCGGCGTGCGTTTCACCCAGCCCCCCACCGCCATGGGCCCGGTCACCGTGGCGGTGTTCGACGACACTTGCGGCAACCTGATCCAGCTCGCCCAGCGGCACTGAAGACAGCCCGACAGCCATCCGCTACATTGCTGACTTCCTCAAGCGCAGCCAGAACAAGGACAACCCATGCGCTACGAATTCAGCGAAGTCCTCAATGACCTGATCGACTACTTCCTGCTCGGCGACATCCAGCTGCTGGAAAGCTTCAAGGAACAGCACGACCTGCCCGACGACCTGGCCCGGGCCTTCACCAGCGGCGACAGTGGCGACCAGGCCGTGCGCGAAGGCGTGATCCTGCCCCTGGCCGGCATCGACAACCTGCCCTATCGCATCCTGTTCACCCTAGACGAAAGCACCCCGGCCCTTCTCGAGCCTGGCAGCCGCCTGAAGCATCGCCGCTCGGGGCATGTGCTGCGGGTCGAGAACCGCGCGCTGATGCTGTTCACCTGGCGTGTCCTGCAGCACTTCACCAACAAGACCTTGGGCGACCTGCTGGCGCGCTACCAGGAGCCGGGGCGGCCCATCATCGAGCTGGACAACGGCTGGTATGACGTCGAAGTGCTGGCCGGGGCGCTGGTGCGCGACGGGCTGTACGAGCCGGCATTCGAGTTCGTGCTCAACAAGACCCACAGCCGCGAAGCCGGGGTGGAGGTCGATACGGGTTATCGCTATAGCCTGCGAGGCTATTTCGACTGAACGCGACTGTTCGAGGCAGGCGCGGTCGCTCAGATTCCTCACGCTGGCGCCGATCGGTGCATGGCTCGAAGTCGGCGCGTGTCCTGTGGGAGCGGCTTCAGCCGCGAACACCGGCGCAGCCGGTGCCAGGCTCCGCGCAGGCTGCTTCTCGGCGGTTCGGCGCCCTGAAAAACCCGCTCCCACATTCGGGCAGATGCGTCCACGCTCAGGCGTGGTTGATATCCCGGTCCTTGGTCTCCGGCAGGAAGAAGATCCCCAGCACCGCCGTCATCACCGCGATCACGATCGGGTACCACAGCCCGTAGTAGATATCGCCGGTCGCCGCCACCATGGCGAATGCCACCGTCGGCAGGAAGCCACCGAACCAGCCGTTGCCGATGTGGTACGGCAGCGACATCGAGGTGTAGCGGATGCGCGCCGGGAACAGCTCCACCAGCCAGGCGGCGATCGGCCCGTAGACCATGGTCACGTAGATCACCAGGATGGTCAGCAACAGCAACACCATGGGGTAGTGGATCTTCGCCGGGTCGGCCTTCTCCGGATACCCCGCCTCTTTCAGCGCGCCGCCCAGGGTGGCGGTGAAGGCGTCGTTCTGCGCCTTGAAGGCCGCGGCCGCCAGGCTGCTGCCGTCAAAGCTCGGCAACAGCCGTTCGCCGATCCGCACCTGGGCCACCGTGCCGGGCTCGGCGGCCTGGTTCTCGTAGGGAATCGCACGCTTGGCCAGCAGGCTCTTGGCAATGTCGCACGAGCTGGTGAAGCGCGCCTTGCCCACCGGGTCGAACTGGAACGCACACTGCGCCGGATCGGCGATCACCACCACCGGGTTCTGCTCCTGGGCGACGAACACATCCGGGTTGCCGTACTCGGTCAAGCCCTTGAAGATCGGGAAGTAGGTCAGCGCGGCGATGATGCAGCCGGCCATGATGATCGGTTTGCGGCCGATGCGGTCGGACAGGCTGCCGAACAGGATGAAGAACGGCGTGCCGATCAACAGCGAACCGGCGATCAGCAGGTTGGCGGTCTGCGGGTCGATCTTGAGCGTCTGCAGCAGGAAGAACAGCGCGTAGAACTGTCCGGTGTACCACACCACCGCCTGGCCGGCGGTGCCACCGAGCAGCGACATGATCACCACCTTGAGGTTGTCCCAGCGGGCGAACGACTCGGTCAGCGGCGCCTTCGACGCCTTGCCTTCGGCCTTCATCTTCATGAACACCGGCGACTCGTTCAATTGCAGACGGATATACACCGAGATCGCCAGCAGCAGGATCGACAGCAGGAACGGCAGGCGCCAGCCCCAGTCCTCGAACGCCTCGGTGCCCATGGCGGTGCGGCAGGCGAGGATCACCAGCAGCGACAGGAACAGGCCAAGGGTGGCGGTGGTCTGGATCCAGGCGGTGAAGAAGCCACGCCGTCCCTTCGGCGCATGCTCGGCGACATAGGTGGCCGCCCCACCGTACTCGCCGCCCAGCGCCAGGCCCTGCAACAAGCGCAAGGTGATGAGGATGATCGGCGCCGCCACGCCGATGGCCGCGTAACCGGGCAGGATGCCCACCACCGCGGTGGACAGGCCCATGATCACGATGGTGATGAGGAAGGTGTACTTGCGCCCGATCATGTCGCCCAGGCGGCCGAACACGATGGCGCCGAACGGCCGCACGGCAAAGCCCGCGGCGAAGGCCAGCAGGGCGAAGATGAAGGCTGTGGTTTCATTGACCCCGGCGAAGAAGTGCTTGGCGATGATCGCCGCCAGCGAGCCGTAGAGATAGAAGTCGTACCATTCGAACACCGTGCCCAGGGACGAGGCGAAGATGACCTTGCGCTCCTCCCGGGTGATACCGCGTTGGGGCGCGCTACTGCCCGAGGATGCGCTGTCGAGGACCGCCATGGGTCGCCTCCGTCTGGTTGTCAGAGGGCCGGAGTATCCCTATCAGTCGCGAACGCACGCACCCAGGCCCCTGGGCTTTACGGTTGCGCGAAGCACGGCGAGGCACCGCCTCGGATCGCTGCAAGGTCATTTGAAGCATAATCGGCTTTGCACGGTTATCCACTCACGCCCGAGACGAGCCTATCCATGACCGAACGACCCGACACCACCTGGCTGGGCGAGCTCTGGCTGGCCGAGGATCACGGCCTGCTGCTCGGCACGCCGGGGCGTACCCGCGAACACGCCCATTACGCCCACCAGGTGCTGATCGCCCGGGAGGGTGAACTGTGCGTGGAGATCGAAGGCTGCCGCCAGCAAGGCCCGTTGCTGGCGATCGCATCGCTGCAGGCGCATGCGGTAATCAGCCATGAAACGCCCTGCATCACGCTGTTCGCCGAACCGCTGGCGTTCTCCCTGGAGACCCTGGCCTCGCTGTGCCGCTTGGCCGCAGGAAACGCCGAGCACCTGGCCGGGCTGCTGCGCGACTGCCCTCGGCGCGTGCTCGATCCAAGGCTGGCCAAGGCGCTGGCGCGCATCCGGGCGATGGACGAACAGACCTTGCCCGCCGCAGCCCTGGCCCGTGAAGCCAGCCTCTCGCTCAGCCAGCTGGAGCGCCTGTTCAGTGGCAGCCTGGGGTTGTCGGTACGCCGGCTGGTGCTGTGGCAACGCCTGCGCCTGGCCCTGCAACGGGCATTGACCGGCGACTCGCTGACCGAGGCGGCGATGGCCGCCGGCTTCGCCGACTCGGCGCACCTGTCGCGTAGCCTGCGCCAGCAGTTCGGCATCCGCGCCAGCGACGCCCTGCGCCACCTACGTTCACGCCCCTTCGCCTAGCGCTTCGCGCAGCGCGGGCGGCAACACGGCCGGCGCCTGCGCGGCCCCGTTGTCGCGAAACGGTTCGCGCAACTGGGCGAGGTAGCCTTGCGGATAGTCCGGACGATCGCCGATGCCCATGTCGTCGTCGGCCAACGCATAGCCGGGCAGGTACAGCGCGGTGCCGAGCAGACGGTCCCACAGGGGGAAGAACAAGGCGAAATTGACATCGCCCGTGGTGCCGTACTTCAGGTGATGCAGGCGATGGACCGGCGCCCAGGCGAAGACATGGCGCAGCCAGCCGATGCGCATGTCGACATTGCTGTGCTGCAGCAGCAGCTGGATCGAGATGCTGAAAGCCAGCAGCGCGGCGACATCCTGCGGCAAACCCAGCAGCACCAGCGGCACGACCCCGCCCAGGGCCTCGGCGAGCTGGTGCAGCGGGTGTTTCATCAGACCGTTGAATCCATACAGCCGGGTCACGCTGTGATGCACCGCGTGCAGCCGCCAGAGCAGCGTGCTGCGGTGACTGGCATAGTGCACCAGGGTCACGCCCAGGTCGGCCAGCGGCAAGGCCAGCAACAGTTGCCACAGTATCGGCCAGTGACTGGGCCAAAGCCCGACGCTGGGCAACCCGCCAACGAGCAGAGGGATGGCGGCGATGCTGACGATGTTCAGGGTTTCATTGACCAGGGCGTGCAGGCAGTCGCGCCCACCCTCCCCGCCTGCTTCGCCCCAGGCGCCCTTGTAGGGGTACAAGGCCTCGCAGCAGAACGACAGCAGGATGGCCACCCCGAGCAGCGGCAGCAGCCAGATGACGCTGGCGCCAAGGTGCACCAGCCACAAGGCCGTGGCGATGAAACCGAAGAAGAAACAGGGGGCGTAGAGGATGCGCATGACCGGCTCCGTTGCTGAGGGAGCGCTCAGTTTCGCGGCCCTTGCGGCAAGCCGGCTTGAACAAACGGCGCAAGTTGCTGGCGCGGCCCATCGATGGCGAGCTCATGCACCGGGGCTGGGCTCGAGCAGCCTCAGGTTGGCCAGATCGAGCAGGCTGAAGACACCACGGCTCCAGCCCCCGGTATCCAGGTGCCAGACATTGCCCAGCACCTTCACCTCGAGCACCGGGGTATGGCCGACCAGCAGGGCGCGCAGGCCGTCCACGGGCTGCTCGCTTCCCTCCTTCAGTCGCCGTCGCGACCATTGGCACACCTCGCGCACGGCTGGATCGTCGTGCCTCTCCAGGCTGTGGCGCAGCTGCCGCCAATCGTCGAACGGGCTATCGGCATGCAACACCCCCACCAAACCTGCGGGCGTCTCGACCTGCAAGGCAATCGGCATTTGCAGGAATGCCTCGACGAAGACCACCTGCTCATGTGCAGGCCGATCGAGGAACCAGCCACCGCCCGCCGCGCGATACATCTCCAGGTCGACGCGTCCGCCACGCAGGTGGCTGATCGCCAGGGCTTCGTGGTTCCCCTGCACGGCATGGAACCAGGGCTGTGCCAGCCACTCCAGGGCCTGCTCGCTATCTGGCCCGCGGTCGACCAGGTCGCCGACGCTGAACAGCCGGTCCACCTCCGGGTCGAAGGCCACCCGGTCCAGGCAATCACGCAAACGCCGGAAGTGTCCGTGAATATCGCCCACGGCCAGGTCGCGCCCATGCGCGTTGGCAGTCACACAGCGAAACGCACTCATTGCATCGCTCCTGCTTCTATTGCTACAGCGGCGTAAAATGGGCAGGCAAGCCGTCCGCACCCGGAGGTGCATCATGCGTACCACCCTGGCCTGTACCCTGCTGATGGCGCTGGCATTCGACAGCATGGCACAGGGCGCCCCGACCTCACAGGTCGAGGTGCGCTTCGACCACCCGGAACGATTCCGCGATGCCAGCCTCGACAACCGTGGCTATGAGCAAGGCGCCGATGCGCAAGTACTGAAGGCCCTCACCGAGCACCTGCAGCGTCTCGGCCAACGCTACTTGCGGCCCGACCAGCAACTGGTGATCGACATCCGCGACATCGACCTGGCCGGACGCTTCGAGCCGTGGCACAGCCGTGCCTACGATGTTCGCTATCTGCGTGACATCACCTGGCCCAGCATCGACCTCAGCTACACCCTGAGCCAGCCCGACCAGCCGGCACGCCAGGTTCGGGAGCGCGTCAGCGACAAGATGTACCTCAGCCGCCCCGGTCGCCAGGGCAGCAGCGACCGGCTGTATGCGGAAAAAGCCATGCTCGGCGACTGGTTCCGCCAGCGCTTCGCCCCTGAGGGAGCGGGTTCACCGACGAAGCAGGCATCTCGATAGCGGGCCCGGCGCGATACCTGGCTGCGTCCATGAAACATGCGCCGCGCGGCTGGTACGGGCGAGCAAGCCGATAGTATCCTCGGCGCTCACACTCACGCCAAGGAACGGGCGGCATGAAATACCTGTTGGTGACGCTGGCCAGCTATGCAAGCAGCTACTACCTGCTGGGTCTGTTGATTCGCGGCCGCCTGGCCGATATCGCCGAAGGCCTGCGCCATCGCCCGGATGCCCCGCCGCCGGGCCAGTACCTGCGGGAGGTGGAGGAACATGCCCGGCGCGCGCGCCTACATTACAGCTTCTTCGCCGGCAGCCTGCTGGCGCTGGTACTGGTCGGTCTGCTCGCCTGGCTTGGCTGAGGCGTTGCTCAGAACGCCAGCGCCAGGCTCTGGCGCCCTTCCAGGGCAAGCAGGAACTGCTTGGCCGGCAGCCCTCCGGCAAAACCGGTGAGGCTGCCCGAGGCGCCGATTACCCGGTGGCAAGGCGCAATGATCGAGATCGGGTTGCGCCCATTGGCGGCGCCTACCGCCCGCACCGCGTCGGGGTTGCCGATCTGCCGGGCGATATCGCTGTAGCTGCGGGTTTCGCCGAAAGGGATGGTCAGCAGCGCCGCCCAGACCTGACGCTGGAACGCGGTGCCGGCGAAGTCCAGATCCAGCTCGAAGCGCCGCCGCTGCCCGGCGAAGTACTCGCCCAGCTGGCGCGCGGTGTCACGCAGCACGCCGTGGTGGTCGTCGCGATACAGCTCGCCGAGGCGCACCCGGTTTTCCCGCTCGTGCTCCCACAGCACGGCGGCCAGCCGCTCGCCACGCGCCACCAGGGTCAGCGTGCCGACAGGCGATTGCATCAAGGTGAAGGCGCAGGACATGGCAGGCTCCGGTAGGTCGAAGGGCGCTCCACTTTACGTACCCTACCGCCACCGCGCATCCGTTTTCTTGCCATCCTTCTGAGAAGGCATCCCGAAGTGCCCATGGTTTGCTCAGCCTCCGTTATAAAGAAAGAGCATGCTGATACTTGTTACCTTTCAAGATGATCGATGTGCGGGACGATTCGTGTAAGAGCCAACGCCAGAGCAGAGCACTCCAGCGCTCAACCTTGGCCTCGGTACCCTTTCAGAGGCCACACAAACCAAGCGCTGTAAGTGAAGACTCGCTGGGCTAGCGGAAAAATCGGGGCAATAATAACTCCCGCACTGCATGTACCCTCTTTATCTTTTCCCAGTCCGCGGCAAGCCCGCATGTTTACCTGCTCCGCATCGCGAGCACCTCGCCAAGCTTGCGCCCGGCTCAGATCACCACCACGCCACAATCAATGGCTTACATTACACTGAATTGATATTTCTACAGCATACTGGCATTTGCATGAATGGTATCTATGCTCAGCACTGCGGGGGCGAAATCTGTGCACACAGGCTGCCCCGACACTTATAGAGTCCTGCTGAGACGCACATTCACCACAAGACTGGTAAGCCCATGAAAAAACGGCTGCTTGCGCTAGCTTTGAGCACGTTGATAATCAATTTTGCGCGGGCTGAATCAAGCGATTGCAGCTCCGTGCTAAAGTTGCAAGAGTATCGCAACAGCAGCGACTACAGCCTAAACATGGCATACCTTCACCTGGTGGACGAAAGCAACTACGAAAGTGCCAAAAAAAGCGCCAGCGCATCCTATGCAGACTTATTCTCAGGATCTTGGGACGAGTTCAAGACAAAGCGCTCGCAACGATTCGAGAAACTCGACTACAACGTAGACATAAATGACTCAAGAGAAGTATACAGAGCAAGCCTTAGCCCAGAACAAATTTCCGGATGGCTGAGCTGCATGCGACAAAGCGCACAGCCTATTATTTGGTATGGGCACACAGATAAACTAGGAGCAGATTTAGAAATTGAGTGGCAACCCACCGAAGACCTAGGGCCACTTAAGGACCTTGAATTCTCTTCACGTTCTGGAGTCGCCCAGAACCTACCTAAGCAGATAAAGGGAAAGTACGGATTTCATATTAGTCGCAGCGTAGCCGGAAACGCAATTTCAGGGTCAGTAAACAGTTTCACCCGGAGTTACTTTTGGGAGCAAAAACAGCTAAGGTCGGTACGTATTTTTGTACCACCGATTAAAGAGTCCGCACCAAGCACGCCGCCAGAAAAAATTAGCGTCTCAATGGACAACAAAATAATTTCATCGTGGGCGTACTGGGCAGGCAAGCACTATCCGGAAAATACAAGCCTTTACCGAACCGAATTCTCCTGTTTCACTGGAGAAAAAGGCATGGATATGGTCAGGGTCACGCCAGACAAAATAATACATCTCCCTAGGAGAACGAAAGGATACTGTGTACCCAACCCCTCTAACTATTGCGACGCCGGCGACGAATCATGCACCGACATCGCAATTTCGACAGGGTGCTTAATAAATAAAACCTGGCATGATTGGTATAACAAAAAAATGGCAGCATCCGGCCTTGACTACTCTGCCAGCCAAGTCTGCGACAAGGGCAATTAAACAACACCCTAGCACCGGGCAGCGCAACTAAAAATTTCAGAAACGGTTACGCGCGAGCAAGACACACTAGAGACACAAAAACCTTTCTCACTCCAAAACACTTAGAAGACGCCGACACATGGCAACAATCACTATAAAAGAACCCCCAAATTGCTCACCCTCTGAAATCATTGATTTCATCGAGCTTGTAAAGCAAAGTGGCGAAGTAGCCATTACTGGCCTGCATCAACGGGTAACAAGCGCAAACAAGCTAGCTTTTATGCATGCCGGCGAGAAACTAATCTCCGTGGCGGCATTGAAGAACCCGACCAAGACATATCGCTCAAAAATATCCGCAGCTTCAAAATTTTTACTCCCACAACCCATCTACCCCTATGAGCTTGGTTGGGTTTTTGTCACGCCATCGTCTCGAGGTAAAGGCTATGCTTTCTCTATCGCGAAAGCTGTAATATCTGCAGCCAATATGAGTGGAGTATTCGCCACCTCCCGGCTAGAAAACCAGCCCATGCATCACATTTTAAAAAAACTTGGGTTCGCGCCTTCTGGAACAATCTATCAGTCTGATCGTGGCGAACATTCGATCATCTTGTTTACAACGGCATCCGGGCAGGACTCTCAAGCCATACTGTCTTGATGAAGTGCCACCTCTCAATTGAAGAACACCATACCCTCGTAAGGCTGCGCCCTGCACGCGGCAAGCCTGGAGCGCAGATCGCCGACATGCGCTTCGAGCTGATGGCCGTCCGGGTCGAGGAAGTACAGCGACTCGCCTTCGCTACTGTCCTGTTTCCACAACCGGACCCCTTGCGCTCGCAATGATCGGGCGAATGGGGCGAAGTTCGCTGGCGCGATGGAGAACGCATAGTGCGTGTAGTCACGCTCGGCCGTGCAAACCTGGTCGAGCGACAGGCACAGCCAGAGGTCACCCAGGCTCAGGTAGGCGCCCCGGGCCCAGCTCGCGGCAAGCTTGAAGCCAAGCGTGCGCTGATAGAATTCGATGCTGCGGGGCAGCTCGGATACAGCCAGGGTCAGATGATTGAAGCCCGTCAGCATGCGTCACATCCCTTGGCGCGCAAACGCCTACTGTAGCGACGGATGAAGCGCTTGCCCACTGCGGGGCGAACGAATCCGCCCCACAGCGATGCCGAGAAGCTCGATCAGGCCCGTGCACACACCTGCGCCGCATCGAGCAGGCGGCCTTTGTCGTACCAGGCGTCGCGCTGATAGGCCGAGAAACGCTGCTGGCCATCGGCCCCATGGACCTTGACCAGTCCGTCCGCCTTGTTCGGGTCGGTGCTGGCGACGAACAGTTCCAAGGCGCCCTGATTCTGCACCACGTAGGTGATGGTGGACGCGGGAAGCTCGGCTTTCACGCAGTCCAGGTAGTCGGGAGGACTCTTGGCGGTCATGCCGAACGTGTTGTCATGACCCGCGCGGATATCAGGGTCGTGTGCGCAACCGGCCAGCAGCAGGCTGGCGGCCAATGCCATCGTCAAGCGCTTCATACAGGCTCCAATCGCCCCAACCAGGAAACCCTGGACAGTGCCGGATACATACTGCCCTTTTTAATAGTCAGCTTACGGTTGCAAGGTTAGCTCCATGCGGCCAGTCCGTCATGATCGTTCGGCATTGACCAGGCTCAGGAAGGTCTTGCGATGCGATAAAGCACATGAGGTCGCAAGGGATTACCCAGTGGGACCGTTGCATCGGCAAAGTCCTCGGCAGGGTCCGAGCGCATGCCGAGCTTCTCCATCAGTGCCCGTGAAGGTTGGTTGATGGCGGAGGTATAGCCGATGACTTCGGGCAGCATGAGCGTCGACCAGGCGTACTGCAGGCAAGCACTCGCCGCTTCGAATGCATAGCCCTGCCGCCAGTGCTCACGCGCCAGGATCCAGCCGATCTCGACATGCGGGCCGCCGGGTATCTCGTCCCCCGCCTGGGACAGCCCGACGCCGCCAACGAGCTGGCCGTCGGCCTTGCGTTCGACGGCCACGAAGCCGAAACCATGCGCCTGCAAATGCTCCTCGCATTCGGCGATCATCGCCGCGGTCTCATCCGCCGCGAGGATTGCAGGGTAGTAGTAGCGCCGGACGTCAGGGTCGGCGTTGGCGATGGCGAAGGGAGCTACATCCTGTGCTTGCCAGGGGCGCAGCCTCAGGCGTGGTGTCTCGATCAGCATGATTATCCTGTACGAGCGGATCGGTATCGGGAGCGAGAATCTACCACAGGCGGGTGAACGAACATGGCCCTGGCTCGCCGCCATGGCGCAATGCTGTTCACCTAAGTAGTTGGGGCCGCTTTGCGCCCCTTCGCGGGTCACCCGGCTCCCGCAGCGCGGAGTTCACGCTGTACCTGTGGGAGCGGGTTTACCCGCGAAGGGCTGCAAGGCAGCCCCAATAAACGCCAGATCATCTCAAGTGAACATCATCACGCCGCCGCGCCAGGCATTCTGCCGCCAAGGCCGCGTCAGAAGTCGCCGCGCAACGAGAACATGTAGCTGCGCGGCATGCCATAGGTGGTGCCCCGCGTCCAGTAGCCGGTGGAGTCGAAGTACTTGCGGTCGAGCAGGTTCTCGATGTCCACGCCCACCGTCCAGTGCTCGTCGAGCTTGTAGGCGGCGCGCGCGTCGAAGATCGCCCGACCGCTGTTGCTCACCCCGTTGTAGGTGTCGACATAGGCGTTCTGGGCCGAGACGCCACCACCGATGCTCAGGCGGTTCCACTCACCGGGCAAGGTGTAGTTGGTGTTGAGGCGCAGCATGTGTTTCGGCGTTTGCGCGGAGATCGGCCCACCTTCGGCCGAGCGGGTGGTGTTGAAGGTATAGCCGGCCGCCACCTGCAGGCCCGGCAGCAGTTCGCCACTGGCCTCGGCCTCGAAGCCCTTGCTGCGGCTGATGCCGTCGCCATTGAGCCAGCAGCGGCCGGCCGGGTCCGACGGGCACTCGCCGGTATTGGCGACATCGCGCACGGCAACATCCTCCTGCTCGATGTAGAACACCGCGAAGGACAGGTTCAGACGCTTGTCGAACAGCTCACCCTTGATGCCGGTCTCGTAGTTCGACCCCACCGACGGGTCCAGCATGCGGCCACCGACGGTACGGTAATTGGCCTGGGGCATGAAGATGTCGGCGTAGCTGGCGTACCACGTCCACTGATCGTTCAGGTCGTAGAGGGTGCCGACGAAAGGCGTGAACTCATGTTTCTGCTCGTTGACCGACAGCCGCGTGCCATCCCACACCTCGGTCTTGAACCAGCTCAGGCGTCCGCCGAGCACCAGGCTCAGGTCCGAGGTCAGGTGCAGACGGCTGCTGAGGTAAGTGCCGTAGCGAGTGTCGGTGGTGTCTTCCTTGGCATCCCAGCCATGGCGGTCAGGCTCTGGAAACAGATGATGATTGGGATCGAACACATCCAGCGGGATCGGATCGGCCAGCTTGGCCGTGGCGTCCTTGTCGTTCATCTTGCGCCGCGACCAGTTGGCGCCCAGCGTCACCTGGTGGCTCAGGCCGAAGACCTCGAATTCGCCGTCCAGGTGACCGTCGACGGCATTGGAGGTGACATCGAACTTGTGAAAGTTGGTGCCGCTGATCATCGGCCCCGTCGGGCTGCCATATTCCAGCGTATCCTCCGCGCCCCATTCGATGACCGTGCGGTTGAACGCGCTCTCGCTGTGGGACAGCGCCAGCTTGGCGCTCCAGTTGTCGTTGAAGCGGTGGCTGAGGTCGGCGAACACTTCGTCGGTGCGGGTCTGCAGCTTGGCCCAGTCCTGGCCGAGGAACGTCGAGCGTTTCAGGTGCGGATTGCTGCCATCGGGGTTGTTCGGCAGGCCCAGCACGCTGTAACCGTCGATACGCGAGGTCTGGCGGCGCAGGCCCAGGCCGACGGTGGTGGCATCGCTCAGGTCGGCTTCGACGACCCCGTACAGCAAGGGCCGCTTGGACTTGGTGACATCGATGAACGAACCACGGTCCTCATAGGAAGCCACCATGCGACCACGCAGCGTGCCCTCGGGGTTGAGCCGCCCACTGGCGTCCACGTCGAGTCGGTAGTAGTCCCAGGAACCGGCTCGCGTGGTGATCGAAAGACGCGGATCCACGGTCGGGCGCTTGCGCACCAGGTTCACCGCGCCGCCAGGGTTGCCCGCCCCCACCAGCAGTCCAGAGGCGCCGCGCAACACTTCGACGCGGTCGAACATCGCCATGTCCGGGATCATCCAGCCGGTGTAGGCGTATGCCTGCCCAGGCACGCCATCGACCATGTAGCTTTCATCGGTGAGGTCGAATCCCCGCGAGCTGAAATGGTGGTTGCCATAGCCACGGTTGGCGCGGGTGATGCCAGGGGTCTGGGCCATCACCTGGTCCAGGGACACGAGGTTCTTGTCGTCCATCAGCTTGCGGGTGACCACGGTCACCGACTGGGGGGTGCGACGCAGCGACTGGGGGGTCTTGCCGATGGTCACGGCCCCCGTGGTGTAGGAGCCGCTACCCTCCGTGGTTTCCCCCAGCCCGGTGCTGTTGATGCTGGTCGCCCCCAGCTCCAGCGCGCCCTTGGCATCGACGGCCGGCGCCACGGTGACCGTCCGGCCCCCGGTCACGATCAGTTGCAGGCCGCTACCGGCCAGCGCCTGCTGCAAGGCTTGCAGGGCGCTCATCTGGCCT
Source organism: Pseudomonas sp. GD03858 (assembly GCF_029840925.1). GTDB lineage: Bacteria > Pseudomonadota > Gammaproteobacteria > Pseudomonadales > Pseudomonadaceae > Aquipseudomonas. Next base: position 9,873 of record NZ_JAOCDM010000062.1, on the reverse strand, counting down.
TGGATCGCCGGCGCTTGCTTGCCGGCGACCAGCGCCGGGCTCAGCGACAGCACCAGCCCGCCCTGACGGGCGATGACGTTGAGTGTTTGCGCCAGGCTGGCAGCCGGCAGATCGAAGCGCTGCAGCTGTTGCTGGGCAGCGCCTTCGGCCCGAACGAAGGCCGTGGGCGCGGTGGCCAGGGCGATGGCGAGGGCGAGTGGCCAGGGTTTCAGCACGTGGATTCTCCTGAAGTTTTTGCTGTTGTCAGGAGAAAGGTGTGACGAGCAAGAAAAACCTGACACGAATGAGAAAAATTTCCACTCGCAAGTAGTACGCGCTCGCACTTATCGCGCGTCGATCAGTGTCAACCACGACCCATAGCGTTCGACGCGAATGGGCATGGTCTCCGCCAACGCGGCCAGGGTGCGCTCGCTGTCATCCAGGGGGAACACGCCCTGCACACGCAGGTCACGCACCTTCGGGCTGACGCGAATGAAGCCATCACGATAGGGGCGCAAGGCCTCGATCACCGCCGCCAAGGGCTCGTCCAGCACGCTGAGCCTGCCATCGACCCAGTCGGCCCGATAACCCTGCCCTGCAGAGAGCAGCTCGATGCGCCGGGCACGGAGCATGGCAGCCTGGCCCTCGGTCAGGTCCAGCTGCGTACCACCGGGCAGCGAGGCGCGCACGGCGTGCTCCAGTACCACCACCCGGGTGGCGCTCTCCAGTTGCTCGACCGAAAAACGCGTACCCAGGGCGCGCGCGTCGCCCTGGGCACTGCGTACGATGAACGGGCGCGCCGGGTCCGCGGCCACTTGCACCACGAGGGCGCCCCGATAGAGCCTCAGCAGCCGCCGCTCGCGATTGAAGTCGAGGTCGACCGCGCTGCCGGCGTTGAGCATCAACCGGCTGCCATCGGCCAATGACACACTGCGTCGCTCACCCGTTCCCGTGCGCAGATCGGCCATCATCGTCCGCCCGGTATCGCTGCGCGCGGCGAGCCACAAACCGCCGCCGAACAGACCGAGCCCGGCCAGCCCGCGCACCAGGTCACGGCGTCCAAGCTCCGGCTGCAGCAGGGTATTGCGCAGCGCATCCGGTGCCCCGCGCACCACGTCGTAATGACGGCCCAGGCCGCGCTGCAGCTGCTCCCAGGCCGCGGCGTTGGCGGCATCGCACCTCAGCCATTGCTGGAACAGAGCCTGTTGTCGGGCATCGTCGTACCCCGAGCGCAGGCGCACCATCCAGGCGATGGCCTGCTCGGCGACCGGGTCCAGCGCTCCCCGGCTCATGGCGCCCCCGCGCTCAGGTAGCACTGGCGCAGGGCCTGGGTCATGTAGCGGGCGATCGTGCGTTCGGACAGATCCAGGCGCCGGCCGATCTCCACGTATGTCAGGCCATCGAGCTGACACATCAGGAAGGCCTTCTTCACCACCAGCGGCAGGCCGGACAGACTGGCGTCGATGGCATGCAGGGCCTCCAGAAGCAGGTGCGTCTGCTCCGGCGAAGGCGCCAGTTCCTCGGGCAGCAGCATCAGCCGCTCGAGGTAAGCCTGCTCGAGGCGTCGACGGCGGTGACGGTCGAAGATCAAGCGACGGGCGATGGTGGAGAGATAAGCGCGAGGCTGCTCGATGGTCGCCGGGTCGACCCGTGCGGCGAGCAGCTGGCAGAAGGTCTCGGCCGCGGTGTCTTCAGCGTCCGGACGGTTGCGCAGTTGCCGCTGCACATGCTGCAGCAGCCAGCGATGGTGGTCGCTGAAGAAGAAACCGAGCTTGCTGGTGTCGGATGCGGGCACGGAGAAACCTGACTCAAATGAGAATGGGTCGCATGTTATAGACAGAAAAGGACCTTTCGCAATGCTCGCTGTTCGATCTGGCGCAAGAGAACGACGCTGCGGTGCCCGCGCTCGTTTTGACTAGCCTGGGCAAATCCAACATGATGCGGTCGCATGATGGCACTTCAACCACCGCATAGGATACTGCTCGATGATTTTCGAAAGCCCAGTGAAGGGTAGAACGCCCTGGTTCATGGCGAATGTTGATCACGGACGGCGCCTCGAGACTTTGGAGCCGGACGTCAGGACCCATGTAAAAAATCTTCTGGAAGACGGCTTCACCGTTATCAGAAACTCATTCAGCCGCGAAGAATGCGCTGAGCTGATCGAGAAGTTCAAGGATTTCGCGCGCAAGAACAGCGATAAGTTCTCGAAGTATCTGGATGCTGACGGCCACTACCCTCGCATTGCGAACCTGCATGCTGCCTTCACTGACCTGTTGAAACTCTTCGAGCAGAACACGATTGCCTACAAAGTGCAGCAGGCAATGTTCGATGCCACGCCCAGCCTCTACACCTCGTTGTTCTACGAGCGTGGCTCGGCACAGGATATTCATCGCGACACGCCATACTTCTCCACGAAACCGGAGATGTATTACCTGGGCGTCTGGGTTGCCCTGGAGGATGCCAACGAGCAAAACGGTGCACTCAATGTCATGCGCGGCGGACACAAGATCCCCGAGCCAGACCGCACAGCCATTGCCCTGGCCAACTACCCCAGCCTGGCCGAGGTTCCAAGCAGCTCGGCGGAGCTATGGAGCGACTTCCAGGCCGAAGTCCAACGCCTCTGCGCGCAGGCCGGCATCGAGAAGGAACAGGTCTGTGTCAACGCCGGGGACACCGTGATCTGGCACCCGCAATTGCCCCATGGCGGTGGCGCCATCCAGGACTTCAGCAAGACACGGTTCAGCTTCGTGATGCATACCACCCCGCTGGGAGTACCGGTCTACCATCACGACAAGTTCTTTAACCCGCAGGCCCCCGCAGACCTGGACTCCGGTCGCCCCTACAAGCAGTTCGGCAACAGCCGTTATCTCCAGCACAACGACGTGGATTTCGCGCATGTCGAACTGTTCCCGATAGAGTCGTTCGCACGCTGAGCAACGCCGGGTAATAGCAGCAGTCGGCACCGACGGTGTCGGCTGCGATGGGCGCGCGCAAGCGAGCCCAACTCGCCGTCAACTGAGTGAAACCACCTTCCAGCGGTAATAGGAATAGAGGCGAATCCGACAGGCGTCGGTCTTCTTGTTCTTTTACTTGACGTACAGGCGAAACGTGGGCCCGGCAGGGGCATGCCGGGTATTCACCTGACTTCGGTTGGAGGGGTCGAATTCATGTAATCCGTTCTGCAGGTGAGCCTGGCCAATGCCAGAAACTGGCGAAGCGCCTCATGCTTTTCTTCCTGAGTGGCACCGACCGGGTAAGCCTTGGCTTTTTCGGTGAACAGTACCTTGTAATCTTCCCTGAGCTGGCTCGGCTGTACCCCGACATCCTCGGCCAGCGGCTCATCGAACTGCCTCGACGCCATGATATCGATCGCATCCATTGCGACCAGCTCGCAGTGACGGATCTCCTCGGGTTTGAACATGGGCACGCCATTGACCGTGTACCAGGCTGAAGCAGTCTGACTGGCGAAAAGACAAACCAAGACCAGTGATGCCGACACAACTCTCAACATAATAGCCTTCCGCCATCATCAAGCGGCGAGCGTACCACCTGGCTGAGCGGCCATCCAGTGTGGAGGCCAGAGGTCTTCGCTATCCCTGTGCTGCGCGCCTACTGGATTCTCGTCAGCCTGAGACTTCCATCCGATGGCAACAGGATGCGATAGGCCTCATGGGCGCCAGGCTTGAGTTCCGAGTTCTGGGACGTGGCAATGTTGGGGCACATCCCTGCCCCTGTCTCCAGACGGAAGAAATAAGACCCAGGTACCAGATGGATGCGAATACCTTCGCCAGACCTGATTGCAAACGCCTTGCGGTTGTTCACGTAAACCACATGACTGCATCCGGATCCGTAGAAACCCTCGTCGCGCAGGAACGTGACCATGGCCTCGTCTTTTGCAACGGGCTTCATCAGTGCCTGATCGTAGATGCGATCCGGCGGAATCTGCTTCGCATGATCTTCTGAAACAGGCGTTGTCGAACAACCCGCGAGCATCATCAATACCGCCGGCCCAATCAGTGTACGCATGCCACCCTCCTTGTTGAGGCGGGCAATCTAGCATAGCCAGGTGCTGGGCGGTGCTGGATGCAAAAAACCCAGCACGCGGCTGGGCTTGGCGCAACGCCAGATCATGAGGCAGGCATGACGAAACTAGACAGCCAAAGAAAAATTTCAGGCGACAGCCGCCTTCCTGATAACAAAAACCTCAAGATATTCGCCATCCAACCCTAGCGAGCGATCTCGAGTCATGTAGGTTGTCGCAGAAAACCCAGACCAATTACTAATTAGCTCCTCAAAATCATCACCATAATCCCAAGTAACTAATGCACGCCCATCACCTACAGGATTGCCATGGTACTCGGGCTCCAGCATATGCTCGACACTCCCGGCAACCATCCTGGCTCTAGGACGACTCAAGGTTATATGCTTATGCTTAGGCGCAGTAAAAATATGTGCCCCTCCGGGTCGCAAAACTCTCATGACCTCCTGCAATGCCAAGTCAGGATTAAATACATGCTCAAATACATCCTGCGTTATAAACAGATCAAATGAGCCATCCTCAAAAGTCAATGACTCGAGATTCTCGCAGCGAACCCCAGCCACCAAGCCACCCAAGCTGATGCCTTCTAAATACTGAGAGGATGAGTACCCCTGGCAATTCCTTGAGATAAATGAATTTGATGGCGAGGACTCATGAATGTTCATCCCATCCCATCCTGAAAAATAAGTATCCAATACGTATTGGATATGGCGCTGCCTTGGAATAGAAAAACAATTAGCGCAAAAATATTGGTCGCGTAACCAATCACCCTGAATTTCAAAACGGGTCTCCTGCCTGCAACAGTGGCAGTACCCCCGATTCTTCCCCGATTCTACAGCAGCGTGCAGCAAGCTAAGTTCTTGACTGGCCGAATGTAGCTCACTACGTAGGCGATCCCGCTCTGCCAATACGCCAGACAGGACGGGCATATGCATTGCGATCTTCTTTAAGACCTGTGAATACACCACGAAAACTCCTTTTTCATAGCCAGACCCGGTTCACTCGAACGAATGTCACAAATCAGCGCCCAACCCCACCAGGATTTTTCTCCCCTAGTAGGCATGCACAGGCACCCTCTTCCCGTACATCTACTTGCAAGGAGAGCAAAAAGCTTAATCCAAGAGTGCCGGGAAACCTAAAGCCGAGCGCAATCCAACCTTAGCTTGTCTATAGCTCCTAGCCAGTATTTTTCACCACATCCTGCTGGCTTACACCGTAGAGACCGACGACCCCAAGGAATCTACGATCCAGTTCGCCCCATCGAACGCCGCAGCCAGGCGCCAGGGCGCGGACGAGATCGGCGCTGACTTCGGCGCCGTTTCCTGCCGCCGCGCGCAGTGGGCCGACCAGCGCTGCATCCCGGCAGAAGCCTACAACGACGCCAGAGGGTGGTTCGACTGCAACCACTGCGCCACCAAGTGCGACAGCGATGCCACACGACAGGATGAAGAGACTGGGGACTATATCCCGCTGGATCTAGTATTCGATGGGCGCGTCGTCTACTACTCAGCGGAGTGCAAGGCAGGCCACGAGCGTCAGGTGGCGGCGCGGAACGCCAGGTTAGAAGAATTCAAGAAGCGGGTGGTCGCTGCTCAACCGGGCGTCACTTTCACCAAATTCACCGGCGGCTACCCGTACTGCGGCTACAGCGCGAGACTCACCTTCCCCGACGCCCAGTGCGGCGGCTCGGTCAGCGAAGCCGAAGATGGCCAGGGGCGGAAATGGTACGTGGCTCAGGGCGACAAAGCCGCATGGGACTACTTCCTCGCCGGAAACCTACCGCCTGACCAGCCGGCGCTACTCACCAGTGCCACATCTGTAGCGCTACTTGGCAGAAAGATCTTCCGCAGTAGCTTCTGCAGTGATCGTTGGGTCCGCCATCGCTTTCAGGCGCAGCCGAGAATCCCGGAATCGGCAGTAGAGCATGCTAACTATCAACACTATTCCCCAGAAAAGTGGCGTCCATGACAGCCACTCATCGATGTACCAGCGTCCATAGGTGGTACCAAAAAGGCTTGTCCCGATGATCACGAACTTGTACCAACGCGGGAGAGCGTCCCAAAACTGCTGTCCCTTTTCACGCTGAGTCACTTCCACTCTCCTTGTTTGGTAGGCAGCGGAGCATGCCGCCCGCCCAACGATTCACACACTGCGCTGGCCGCCAGCAACTCATCGCTTGTCGTGAAGCTCAGCCGGCCAAGCGCTGAAGAACATGTACACACCTGGCCCACCTATCCAAGCCCAGTTGCTGCTTGGCCACACCATCGTCACAGATACCCAGGCGACGATCAGCGTGATCCCAGTGCGCCGGCGGCGACTCGGCGTAAGCCACTCCTGCAAAGCCTTATGCCTCTCCCGCAACCCCATTACCACTCTCCTTGTTGGGTAAGCGGCGAAGCATATCACCACGAATCACTTCACGGCGCTGTCCGCCAGCGCCTTCCCCTATTCAACGATAACGCCGACCCGGCGAGGTGCTCATGACAACAGCAATCTACCTGTTCGCCGGCCTCGGTGGATGGAGCACCAGCGCGCGCGCCGCTGGCCTGAAGCGGTGAAGTGGCACGCAGCCAACCACAAAGACACCGCACACGTGTGCCAGGACCTGCGCCAGGCCAACTGGGCTAAGGTTCCGCGCACCGACATCGGCATCGTCTCCCCCTGCTGCCCAGGACACGCCGACGCTCGCGGCAAGAGCGGCAACCCTGAGCATGACGCGTCGCGCTCGACAGCCTGGGCCGTGCCATCTGCCGCTGGGGTGCTGAAACAGGATGTCTGGGTGGCCGAGAACGTCCCCGAGTTCGTTAGGTGGGTGCTCTACCCCAGCTGGGTAACGGAAGGTATGGCCTATCCATGGTTCACCTTGAGCTTGAAATGATGGCTTGATGCCGGTATTAAGTGCGTCCTTTCAAATGTAGGGATACTCATTCCATGTTCCGCGTTCAAAGCGTTTCTATCTTGGCGTTCGCGCTTGCCACAGTAACTCTGGCCGGATGTGTAGCGGCGCCTACATGGATCAACAGAGGGCCAACAGATCTGGTCACCGGCTCAGGCCTGATCTCTTGCTATACGGACGCAAACATCATTGATGGCGAAAGGATGGAAGGCACTATCTGTGCTACACCCGAGTCCGGCTTCTTCGGCGGCGGTGAGCCAGAGATCTACTTTGGCCCATGGAATAGAAAATTCATGAAAGAGCCTGCAAGCACAACGACTGCTGGTATTACTCGCGACTACCGAGGCAAGAAGGTGTTTCTGCAGTGCAACCCTGTACTTGCCACAGATGAAAAAACCGAGGTTGGGCGCGACTGTAAGGTAACGATCAATGGCCAGTTAATCGTCAGCGCGAACGTGATTTTCAAAAAGTAGGCTACCTACCTGCCGCACTCACCTGCGGCACACCTACCCCGCCTGCACTCCCATGCAGAACGTTCTGATCTTCCCGCCGGTGCTTGTATCACGCCTGGCCGCCATCTCGACAGCCTTCTCGGCGGACGCGCCCATATCCATCGCAGCGAAGGCGTAAGGCGTGCCGCTGCCAATTGCATACGGGGCGATCGAGCAAGATCGGAGACCTCCACAGGCCGGCGGCGTCATCGACGGCGACCATCATCAGGCTCTCGCCATCAAGGACGATCGCCGTCGCATCGATGTTGCCATCCGGTTTTGCACCGAAGTACACGTCGACCAAACGCTGGTAGTCCGGAACAGCACCGCAACAGAAGAATTTCACACCGCCCTGCTCGAGGCACTTGTCGTAGTCGTCGTAGGTGATCACGTCACCGCGGGTGATCTGCGAGTCGTAGGCGATCACGCCGTCCTTGTAGGCGATGGTGGTCATGTATGCTTGCCCTTTTCAGGAGGTGGTTTCATGCGGCGTTCGCTGTTGAAGAAGACAACTGCAATCCACATCGAGATTGACGGCGACACTTGGTACGAACTGGAATCAACCAATGCTGAGATCTGCAACAAGGGCGGCGAAGTAACCTTGCACCTAGACCTCAGTAAAAACTTCAGAGTCAAAAACAAACAATCTCATAAGTACACTGATGCGCTCGAACTGGCAGAACGTATATCCATGGTCACTCACCTTCAAATGGATGCGCATGGCCCCGTCATGGATGGATTGGTTCGAGAGATGATCACAGTCCGTAACGCCGGCATCACCCCACGAGTGACCACCTGCATCTCACTGGGTAAGTTCGGCAGCCATTCATTCGGCGTAACGCCAGGCAACGATGAGACGAACCTAGATCTTTCAGTAATCAAAGGCTCCTACGCTGCGGCTATGGAGATACTCGATTGAGAGCCTCGTCCGCCTTATCTGCGGCCTTCGTGGCAGTGGTCGCGGCGCTCTCGGCCTTACTGGTCAACTCATCCAGGCGCTTGTCGCGCTCGGCCATGGCGGCATCGTAGGCGGCCCGGATCTCGGCTACCTGGCTGGCCTGGGTCGTGGCCATCGACCAGAAGGCCGACTGCCAACCCAGGACCGCCCCGCCGGTGACCAGCAGTGCAGCGATAATCCAGACCTCTGCCCGGCGCCACCAGCGGCGGGCGATGAATTCAAGTGCGCATCTGTCCATCAGGAAGCACCTCCCAGCTTTCCGCGCAGGCGGGCGATCTCATCGCTCTGCGCTGCTACGCGCTCAGTTAGCTGGCCGACCTGACTGGTTAGGGCTTCAATCTTGCCCTCCAGACGCCCTACAGTGGCCACGAGATCGTTTTGCTCCTTGGCGAATTGGTCTGCGCGGGCCTCAGCTTCTTTCCGGGCCTCACGCTCGATATCAAGTAATTCGTTCAGGCGTCGGACGACGCCGATATCGGCGGTGTCCATCGCCCTGTCAGTGGCATCCCTGGATAGCCACTTGCGCAGCCAGAGAAAGCCGCCCAGCAGCACGGTGCCCGTTCCGCCCAGCCAGGTGGCTGTGCCTGGGCCGAGGTCGGTCGGGTCCATCGATTACTCCAGTTCCAGCCCTTCAGGCCATATTTTGGCAAAAAAAAACCCACTCAAGGCGGGCTTCCTAGGTTCTGTATGAAAACCTTTGAAACCTCACCGGAGCCTCTGGAAGCCTGATTTTCCGTAGAGTTCTCGCTTTTTAGGCAAAGGATTCTGCCATGTCTAAGCGATACGAACTTTCCGATGCAGAATGGGAAATAGTCGTGGACCTCTTCACCGTACATCGACGTACAGGACGCCCAAGAGTTGACGATCGCTTGATGCTCAACGGCGTGTTGTGGGTGCTGTGCTCCGGTGCAACCTGGCGGGACATGCCTGAACGATTCGGGCCTTGGTCGACGGTCTATCAACGATTTCGAGACTGGCGAAACCAAGGAACCTTCAACAAGATGCTGAAGCGGTTACACCTCAAACTCAATGCACAGTGCCAGATTGACTTGACCACCTGGTGCATCGACTCAACCGCCGTGAGGGCCACCCGAGCCTCTGCCGGAGCAGGCAAAAAAGGGGGTTGAAGAACCAAAGGACCACGCACTTGGGCGAAGCCGGGGCGGGTTGACGACGAAGATTCACATGGTCAGTGACACCCGTGGCATCCCACTCCACTTCACGCTCTCAGGTGGTAACGCCAGCGACATCTCCCATGCTCAGCGACTGCTGGACGGTGTCCACATCCCCTCGAATCGAGGTAGGCCACGCAAGCGCTGCCGCTGGCTCCTGGCCGACAAAGGCTATGACGCAGAAGCCTTGCGGCAATACTGCGACCGCTATCGGATGCAGCCGGTGATTCCGCTGCGTGACATGAAGCGCAAGCCGAAGCCGGGCTTACCGCGCCTGTTTGACAAGCCCAAGTATCGGCTACGGAACGCTATCGAACGGCTATTTGGTTGGTTAAAGG
>NZ_JAOCDM010000061.1 GCF_029840925.1 Pseudomonas sp. GD03858 | reverse complement strand
CAGGGCCTCGATCCATGATGAGTGTCGTTGTCATGAACCTGTCAGCGTAGACCCTGGTGGCATCCTGGGCGCCGCGCTCGGTCTCACAAGCATTGCAAACCATCGCCGAGGCCCTGCCCAGGGGCTTGGCTCAGGTATTGCGCGGCGGGAAGTCCACCTCGGTACGCGCCACGTTGTTCAGGTAGTTGGTCAGCGTCATCAGGCTCACCTGGGCGATCACATCGACGATACGCTCATCGTCAAGCCCTGCGTCCCGCGCTTGCTGCAACACCTGATCGCTCACCTGACCACGATCGACGGTCACCGCGCGCGCCAGGACGGCAACGGCATTCAGGGTGCCGGCGCGGGCCGCCAGCACGTCGCCGCTGTCCAAGCCGGCCTTGTGGCCGAGAAAACTGTGGGCTGCCACACAATAGTCGCAGCCGTTGACCTGTGAGGCGGCCAGGGCGACGACCTCGCGCTCGGTGGCGGTCAGGCTGTTCCTGCCCAGGGCCTGGGCCAATGCCAGGTAGCCATTGAGCGCGGCGGTCGAGTGGGCCAGGGTGGCGAAGGTGTTGGGCACGAAGCCCAGGCCTTTTTCGACGCCTTGCAAGGCTGTGCGGGCGGCGGCGGGGGCCTGGTCGAGGGTAAGGGCGGCTATACGGGGCATGGTGCTACTCCTGTGGTAGGGCTTGGGTATCAAGCTTGGGCACAGATTACCCAGTCGGGTTTGCCTTTCGGGTTCGGATCGTCCAGTTTATGCAACTGATCGTCCAGAATCGGAGCCTTCGATGGACCGCCTCGCCACCTTGCTCGATCATTTCGCGTTTACCGCCTCGACCTTTCACCATGGTCGCTTCTGTGGGATTTCCCAGTATGACGCGGCGCGGCCAGTCGGCTACGTGCACCTGTTGCGTGCAGGTCAGCTGCATTTTATCGATGACCAGGGGCGGTCGACGCGACTGGAAGCGCCGAGCCTGATGCTGATGATCCGCCCGCGTGTGCATCGGCTGGTCGCCAGTGACGCTGACGCCGCTGAACTGGTGTGCGCCACCCTGGCGTTCAGCGGTGGCCCGGACAACCCTCTGGCCCGCGCCTTGCCTGACCTGATGGTCTGCCCCTTGAGTGCGTTGCCTGGGGTCCAGGCCAGCTGTGAGTGGCTGTTCGCCGAGGCCCAGGGGGATGAGTGTGGCAAGGCATTGGTGCTCAATCGTCTGTTCGAGCTGATGGTGATCCAGGTGCTGCGCCATTTGCTGGGTAGCCATAGCGTGCCGTCGGGCATGCTCGCGGGGCTAGCCGACAAGCGTCTGGCGCGAGCACTGGTGCCCTTGCACGAGGCGCCTGCGCAGGACTGGTCGGTCGAGGCGCTGGCTGCGCTGGCCGGCATGTCCCGGGCCAGTTTCGCGGCGTATTTCAAGGTGGTGGTCGGCGAGACGCCAGGCGACTACCTGGCCAGCTGGCGGGTTGGCCTGGCGCAGAAACTCATCCGTCAGGGGCGGCCTCTGGCGTGGGTGGCCGGCGCGGTGGGCTATCAGAGCCCTTCGGCACTGGCGCGAGTATTCCGGCGCAGGACCGGGATGAGCCCGAGCGAGTGGCGGGACTCGCTCGGGTAGCCGCTCGGTCAGTGATTCGCCAACTTGTCGTCCTGTGACAACAGGGCCTTGGCCAACTCTTCGTCGCTGGCTTGCAGCCCCGGATTGGCCTGCCGAGCCTCGGCCAGCGCCGACTCCAGATAGGCACCGCGAATGGCGCCGCCGCTGGCGACGAATGCCGACAGCTCGTCACGGGCGGGAATGATGCGCTTGTCGTCCTTGAAGGTGGAGTACAGCGAAGCGGAAATCCCCGCCGAGGTGGCGACGTCGCCGGCATCGACACGGGCCAGGGCGGCACCGGCGGGCAGCAGGAGCAGCAGTGAAGGAACGAGCAGCAAGTGGCGCATGGCAAATCCTCCGCGAAGGTGTAGCCAGGGGAAAGGCTGCATGTTGTATAAGAGGGTCGCGCATGGGCGGGAGTTCCACTTCCGCGCAAAGCGCTCGTTGATCGACGTGCGCGGCCATTGATCATTACAGGTTCCGAGCGTTTGGCAACCTAGTACATCTGCGAGTTATCGCGCGCCCCCCCCAGCCCTAGCATCCAGTGAAGACAGCGACAGTATCCCGTGATCGGGGCTGTTCGCATCTCTCACATCAAGGATTTCCCGGGGGCAACATGATTGAAGGTAGCGGTGAAAACCAGCAGGCGTTGCTTGCAAAGATTCTTGAGACCGAGCCAGGCCTCAAGGCCAAGTTGAATACCGACGCGCGTTCGCGGGCGTTTACCCCAAGTCTCGAATGCAAGAGCGCCGCGGGCTTGATGGCGCAGTTCTCTGGCTTGCATGACTGCGAAGCGCAGCGGCTCAAGGGGCGTCTAGAAGTGGCGTCGGCGGCACTGATGCGTGGCTTTCGCGAGCAGCGGCTGAGCGCGAGCGTGCGCCGTGCATCGGATGAGTTGAAAGGGGGCCTGGCGTTGACCACCGGGCCCACCTATGAAAACCAGTTCCAGCCGTCATGGGCCAGCAATACCCATCCGCAGGCTGTGGATGCCACCACTTCGCCGGCGGCCTATCTGATCGATATGCTCGCCTTCGCCCGCGACCATGTCGAGGCCCAGGGCGACCCGGACAAGACCCTGACTTTGCAGACCCGTCGGCCGGACCTGTTCGATCTTTGCATCGACGAGCAGTCCATGCACCTTGAGCTGACCCAGGTCGAAGTCGCCAGCCGAGTGCTGGAGCGGGCGATCGACGAGCACCAGGGCGCAATGGCGGACGAGGGCGTCACCACTCAGGACAAGCTGCTTGATACGCGCTATCCGTTGAAGCTGTTTCCTTATGAAGCGTATTGGCAGCAGATTCGCACGGTGTTGGCGCACAACCAGCTGTCGATGAGCGACGTGGTGCGCCTGGCGGATATCGACAGCCCGTATTTCATCCAGCCTGGCGCCCATTCGAAGTGGTCGGATGCGGCGCTGCAGCAGGAGAGTTCGCTGGGGCCTGCGTTGCGTGCCCTGCTGGTCGAGGCGCCTTACTTCGGTGGCGCGATCGGGATGTCGATGGCGGCGCGCGGTCGTCGCGTGCCGAGGGTGTCAAGGACCCATTCGCGACGCAGCATCGAGCCCACAGCTGAGAGCAATGAGCGTTTCTTCCATGACAACTTTGGTGTCCCAGGCTTTTCGAACCTGCAGAAAGTGGTGAGCTTCTGCCAAGCGCTGCAGATGAACCAGGATGAAATGGAGTCCCTGTTCGGCCTGGCGGCGCACACCCCGATCCGCTCCGAAAACGTGCCTGAGAAAGGGGATGCCGGCCCGGTCACGGCGGACCTGTTCGGTGCTCGTTTCATCAACAGCGGCGAGGGCGAGCCGGTGGCAGTCGCCACTGCCGAACTGGATCCGCAGCATCATGCGTTCGAGCGCCTGACCGAATCGCGCTGTGACCGCCTCAACCGACTGGTGCGCCTGGCCCACGCGTTGCAGTTGTCCTACACGGAGGTGGATCAGGTGGTCTGCGCGGCGATCGATGCCGAAAAGCGAGCCGTTGTCGAGAGCAACAGAATCCAGCCTGCTGGCACACCGCTGTGGATGTCCGCCAACACCGTTCGCGCACTGGGGCTGTTCCAGTTCCTGCGCGAGCGTTTTGCCTGCAGTGCCGAAGACTTCTCCGCGCTCTTGTCGGACATGGCTGTCTACGGCACCGCGGACACGCCCAGCCATTTCGATCGCGTTTTCAACAGCGATACGACCAGCGCACTGGTGCTCGACGGCGGCCTGATCGATCTGAGCGACGAGCTCGCCCAGGGCAAGCTCACGGTCGACCAGCTGTGCAGCGGCCTTGGCATCAACATGGAAACCTTCCGCTATCTGTCCCGACTGGTGATGCAGGGCCAGGGCAGCGAGCGGCTGACGCGTTCGCTACCGACCATCAGCGCATTCTATCGGGTGACGATGCTGGCCAAGCTGCTGTCGATCACCACGATCGAACTGCTGTCGCTGCTGGAGACCTTGAGCCCGGAGGGGCTGTATGGCCTGCAACTGGCCGGTGTTCCGCAGAACGCGATGTACCAGAGCTTCTCGCAGACAGACACGGTGAGCGTCATCCATGCCATCTGCCATTGCGTGCTCTGGTGTCAGGAGCAGGAACTGCCCATCAGCTGGTTGGTCCAGCAGTTGCTGCCGGTCGAGACGGCGGACGTGGTACCCGAGGAAGTCAGCACTCTGTTCGGCGAGCTCAAGAGCCAGCTGCTGCCGTTCCAGGAGTTGGAGCGCAGCCTGGCCGAAGCGGGCGTGCCTGCGCTGAAGACGCTGGGCTGGCAGGCCCAGTTGAAGCAGATCGTCGATGAGCAGGGCCTGATCAACGATACCGGAAACTCCGAGGAGGACTTCGACCCGCTGCAGTACGAGAATTTCGCCTCCCGGGAAATCAGCGTGGTGATCGAGCATCTGGCCAGTACGGATGATCAGCCGGACAACGAACTGCCGGCCTTGACGGCGGACGAAGCCGAACACCTGCGAACGCTGATCCTCGGCGTCGTGCTGCGTGCCCGTTCGCAGCAATGGGGAGTGGTGCAGGAACGCCTTTCCCAGTTGCTGGGGCTCAACGCCGAGCGGGTGATCCCGGTGATCTACTGGGCCGAGGGCAAGGTCCATACGTTGCTGGCCAGCGCGGCGAGCTTCGATCCGACGCTGGCACAGTCGCAAGTGCTGAAGTCAGTCATGCCACTGATCCAGCGCATGCAGCGTTACGCCAGGGTCGCCAGCCAGTTCGAGCTGAGCCCGGCGTTCTTCTCCAGCCTGTTGGTGCGCGCGCAACAGCCAAGGTTCAGCCTCAAGAGCACCGATCTGTCATTGCACACCCTGTACTTCCTCGAGCGGTATACACGCTGCCTGCGTCTGGCCAGGCAGTCGGAAACGCAGTTGCTCGGCTATTTCTCGCTGGTCGAGGCGATGGGCTCGTTGACGCCGAACGAGCAGCGTCTGATCAAGGATGCCGCGGCGGAGAAGATCGCCGGCTGGCTGGGTTGGGGCATTCGCGAGGTGCTCGATGTGGCTGCGCGGGTGTCGCCCGACGGCATCATTCGCAACCTCGCGCAGTTGTGCGCGCTGGTGGACACGCGCCAGTTGTGCGAGAAGACTGGGTTGAGCGCGGCTTCGCTGATGAATCTCAGCCGCTTGAGCCCTCACTCTGATACCCCAACTTACCAGGCGGCCGCGCAGGAAGTGCTCAGCAGTCTGCGCCGTGACACCGAGCAACGGCGTGACGAAGCCGAGTTGCGCCAGAGCCTGTCGTCGCGTTGCATGGTCAGCGAGCAACGACTGATTGCCCGCAAACGAGACGAGTTCAGCACCGTGACCCTCAGGCTGCTGGACATGAACAACCAGCCGGTCTCGGACATCCGGGTGGCGTGGGCAACCGACCTTGGCACTTTGCTCGATCACTACAGCTATACCGATGCCGACGGCGTGGCGACGGTTCAGCTGCTGGCCGGGCGGGAGATGGGCGTTGCCCATGTGAAGGGCACCTACTTGCTGGACAGCAGCGCCTTCGCGCCACCTGTGATGATCGACTGCGACGAGGAGTCGCTCGGTTTGTGGCCGATCGAGGGCAAGCCCTGGGAGCCTTGGGAGCTGGCCGGCAATCGCGGTCAGTACCGCTTCAGTGCGCTGCTGGAGGACCGCTACGGCAACCCCGGGGTCGATCGCCTGGTCAACTGGGCCACCGAGATCGGCACCTTCGTCGATACCGGCGGCGAGACGCTGACCGACAGCCTCGGCTACAGCCATATCGGCCTGCGCAGCCTGCGGCAAGGGACCGGCAGCGTCTCTGCCTGGTACTCCGCTGGCAATGCGAGCCCCGAATTCTTCGAAGTCGGCTTCGACGACCGGCCATACATCGGCTCGCTGGTGCTGGCCTCCTGGGCGGTCGCTGGCGACGAGATCCAGGTCAAGGCCACGATACTGGGCCTTGACGGCGAACCGGCAGCTGGCCAGGCGATGACCTGGACATGCACCGGGGCCGAGGTGATCCGCGCCTCGACCCACAGCGATGAAAAAGGGCAGGCTCAAGCCATTCTGCGTGCCAGGAACGCGGGGGGCGTGCAGGTGACCCTTGGGCTGCTGACCGATGATTCGTGGCCGCTCGAGTACCACTATCGCGAACTGTCCTTCGACGTGCTGGCCGACGCCACGCTGCGCACGGTGTGGGAAAGCGGCAAATGGCCAATGGCCGACGGCATCGGCGCCAGCGAATACGAGGTGCACATCTTCAGCTCCGACGGCAAGCCGGTCGAGCGCTACCCAGTGACCTGGACCGTCGAGCAAGGCGGCATCGAGCCGGTGGTGCGCTTGACCGGGCCCGAAGGCATCGCCCGCTTCAACCTGAAGAGCGATGACACCGGGGAACTGACCGTCATCGCCAGCTGGGGCGATCAACAGTCTCACCGCTTCTCGCCGGTGACGTTCCTGCCGCCGCTGCAGATGGAAGTCCTGTTCGACGGCGAGACCGTCGATGGCCCGATCACCATCACCCAGCCTTCGACGGGCACCTCGACACACACCCTGACCTATCGCCTGGCCGCCGATCATCCGCTGCTGAACGTGCCGATGAACCTGCTCTATTCCGGTCGCGACTCGAATGCTGCCCTGGGCCTGGCATTCAGCCCAGCCCTGGGTGCCGACAACCGCTTCGTCGGGCGGGAAGTGACGTGGCAGATCGTCAGCTCGACGACATCGCTGCAGCACATCGCCGCCCTCCGACTGGGGCTCACCTACGACCAGGCGATCGCTCCGCTATGGACACAAACCGCAGTCCAACCGCCACGCGACTGACCCCAGGCCCAACCCTTTCCGTCCTTTTTCAAGTGAGGTTCCCATGAACAGTGAGTTAACCGATCGGCTGTCGGAGCAATGGCGCGATGCGCTGAGCGCCTACGTTATTCATCACGTACTGCCCGACAAGCTACAGGCAGGGTCATTGAACATGATCACGGCCGAACACCTGGACCGTTATTTCATGATGGACACCCAGGTCACTGCCAAGGTGAAGACCACTCGCCTGGCCGAAGCGCTGGCCTGCACCCAGACCTACATCAATTCGATCTTCAATAACATCGAGCCGGGCTACAAGCAGGATTTCGCCCCTGACCTGATCGCTTTCTGGCAACAAGCCATGGCGAACTATTCGCTGTGGGCGGCCAACCAGATGCTGGAGGACTACCCGGAGAACTTCATTCGCGCCGAACTGCGCCTGGACAAGACGCAGTTGTTCCAGACCCTGGAGAACGACCTGGGCCAGGGCCAGATCACCGACGCCGCCGTGCAGAGCGCGTTGCTGACCTATCTGAACGCCTACGAGTACCAGAACAGCATCCGTGTGCATTCTGGCTACATCGATTACCGCGACGAGCGACTCGAAGCCGAACGCTTTACCGGCCATGCCTTCGCCAACTCGGATTACTACCTGTTGGGCAAGGACACCGCTTCACCGCCCAAGTACTACTGGCGCAAGGTCGGTATCCGCCTGGACCAGGGGTCCACCTTCGTCCAACCGGACGCTTGGGCGGAATGGCTGCCGATCGACATGCCCGCCGGCACCACGGTGCTCCAGGCGCGTCTGGTGCTGTTCTGTGGGCGCCTGCATCTGGTCTGGCTGCACCAGGGCGCGCCGGTTTCCGTCGATACCGCCGGCACCGACAAGCGCTATCCGCTGAAGCTGGAAGTGATTCACCTGGGGCTCGACAACCAGTGGTCCTCGCCCGAAGAACTCTGGAGCCAGAATGTCGAGGCCGGCGCCGATGGCGAGTTCGATGCGCAGGCCTACCAACTGCTAGCCCTGGCGCTGGGGCGGGTGCGTGGCAGTGACGATCAGTTGTACGTCGCCTTGCGGGCCTATGAGGAAGACTTGTACAAGCTTCAGCGAGATGTATTGAAACGCGAGGTCGGTGAACAGGATTTCAGTGCCAACGGCAGGTCCCGCCTGTTCAAGCTGTTCGAACACGCTGAGGGCAAGTTGGCGCTGCAGCGCCGCTTGTCCGCCAGCGATTGGTGGGTGGACAGCGTCACGCCGGGCGAGCAGAACGACCGCCACACGCTGCTCGATGCCCTGCTGACCGAGCACGGCGAGGACAGTCACATGCTGCAGCTACGGGTGCACTCCAGCGAGGAGCGCAAGGCGTTGAGGCCGGTGTCCATGCAGCTGTCCAGCGGAAGGTTGCGCTGGCTTGGCCGTGGCGTCGAGAGCGTCGTTATCCGCACCACCGCCCAGGGCGGCTTCGAGCTCCGCTGCATGGCGAGGTACCAGCCCGATTTTCAGCGCATGACCCTGAACCATCCTGATCTGGGCGACGTCCATGTGCTCGCCAGGGAGTTCCAGCGCACGAACTACGGCAGGTACGAAGCGGTGACCCCGCTCGACCTGACGAGCCTGATGATCCCGATGACAGCCTTCACCCGCCGCTACATTCGCGATGGCGCAGGCTTTAGCGTCAGCATCGACCAGAATACGCCGGCCCCGCTCAGCGACTACACGAACTTCATCACCGTGGAGCCCGATACCGTGCGCCTGGACGATATGGAGCTGACCATCGACGGGAAACGCTTGTGGAGCGGCTCCTGGACCCTGAACGGTGGTGCCAGCAGTGCGCGGGTGGCGCATGAGTGGAGCGCGGGCTCGAACACCCTCGTGTGCCGCTTCGGGCAGCGTGGCGGGGCCATGTCCACGTTCACGATCACCCGCTCGCAGATGACGTCGCTTGGCGTCAGTACCGGGCCTTACATTCATCAGCAGACCAGCGGCACCGAGTTTCTGGTGTTCGATTTCATCGGCGGCGCCCAGAAACCACTCGCCGTTCGGCTCAACTCCCAGCACGTGCCGGACCTGATCAATCGTGCTCAGGCCTCGCCCCGGGCGGTCTTCGCCTGGGACGCGCAACATCTGCAGGAGCCGCCCTATGTCCCGGACGAGGCCGGCAATGGCTACCTGAGCTGGCAGCGTGCTCCCGACGATCCGCTGATGAGCCTGTACGACGCCAACGGCATGTACCTGCGCGAACTGTTCTTCCATGTGCCGCACCTGATCGCCTCACGCCTGCAGGAGGAGGAGCGTTTCGAAGAGGCTCGCCGCTGGTTGACGCTGGTGTTCGATCCGCAGCACCGGCAGGCTCCGACGGAAACCCCTGGGGTCGACTACTGGAACTGCGCCTGGTTGCTGCGTGACGACACCCCGGCCGCGGGCCTGGAGCATGAACTGGTCGATCCGCACGCCATCGCGCTGCACGCGCCGTCGCACTATCGCAAGGCAGTGTTCATGCAGTACGTGCGCCTGCTGATCGGCGAGGCCGACGTGCAGTATCGACGTCAGAGTCGCGACAGCCTGGCCAACGCCTGGCTGCTGTACCGCATGGCGGCGGACCTGATGGGCGAAGCGCCGCAGGCACGGGCGATCAACACCTGGCAGCCGAAAACCGTGGCAGCGTTGCTGGCGTCCATGCAGGACGGGGTCTGGTCGGTGGGCGATGCGCAAGCCGTGGTGCCGGCGGATCTGCCCAAGCAGCTGTCCACGTTCTTCTGGTCTGGCGTGGCGGCGCATCCGGCCTTCCGGCTGCCGGTCAATCGGCAGCTGCTGGATATCTGGCAGCTGTTGTCGCAACGCTTCCACAACCTGCGTCACTTCCTGTCGATCGAGGGCTCGCCGATGGCGTTGCCGCTGTATGCGCCGGCGGCCAATCCATTCGATCTGCTGATGGCGCGCATGGGCGGCAATGCCAGCCTGTCGCACCTGATGGGCTACCGCACGGTGGTACCGCCTTACCGCTTCCGCACCCTGGTGGCCAAGGCCCAGGAGGTGGTGACGACGCTGATGCAGTTAGGCGAGCAACTGCGCGGCTACATGGAGCAGCAAGAGCGCACCGAGCTCGAGGCTTTGCAGTTTCGGCAGGCGGCGGAAATCGCCGGCTATACCATCGCCATCCAGGAACAGCTGCTCAGCCAGCAGCAACAGACCGAGGGTGTGCTCAGGGCCCAGCGCGCCGCCACCACACTGCGCGAGGCGCACTACACGCGCCTGTATCAGGAGAACATTTCCGAGCAGGAGAGCGAGGCGATGAGCCTGCACGGCGACGGACGGATCATGTCCAGCGCCGGGCATGCGCTGGTCGGTGCCTCGTTCCTGGCCGAGCTGGCCCCCAACGTCTTTGGTCTGGCCAGCGGCGGGATGAAGTTCAAGGGGCCACTGATGATGGCCGGTTACGCGCTGGATATCGCGGGTACCGCGAAGACCACCGCGGCCGAGCTGCTGCGCGAGTCCCAAGGCTACCGCCGCCGCCGCGAAGAGTGGGAGCTGCAGGCCCGGCTGGCGGGCAAGGAGCGCGAGGTCATTGACAAGCAGCTCGAGGTGCAGCAGCACGCCACCCTGGCCGCTGAACAGGCCCTGGTCCATAGCCGCACGGCATTGGCGCAGGCCCAGCAGTTGTATGCGTTCTACCAGAGCAAGTCGACCAGCGTGTCGCTGTACCGCTGGCTGCGCTCCCAGGCCACGACCTGGCACGCGACGCTGTTCGACGTGGCGGTGAGCCTGTGTCACAGCGCCGAGGCGTGCTGGCAGTACGAGACCGGCAATTACGACAAGCGCATCATCCGTACCCCGGTCTGGCAGGCCGATCGTCATGGCCTGAACGCCGGCGGCGAACTGCGCCTGGACCTGCACCGCCTGGAGGCCGAGGCGTTGCTGCGCAACGAGCGGCACCTGGAGCTGCGCAAGACTGTGTCGCTGCAGGCGCTGCTCACGCAGGGGCTGGTCTTCGACCAGGGCGGCGAGCCCATTGCCGATTGGCAGGCCTTGCGTGACGTGCTGGCTAAGGACGGCGAGCTGACCTTCAGCCTGTCCGAGGGGCTGTACAACCAGGATTACCCCGGTCACTACCTGCGTCGCCTGCACAGTGTGGCGCTGACCCTGCCGGCTCTGCTGGGGCCATACCAGAACATTCGCGCCAGCCTGACCCAGAGGCAGAGCCGGTTGCTGACCCGACCGGATATCGAAGGCGTGAAGTTCCTGTCGCCGGAACTGGCGCAGGAGCAAGGCGACGGCCGTCACGTGATGATGAGCCTGCGCGCCCGCCAGCAGGTCTGCCTGTCATCGGCCGATCAGGACATCGGCCTGTTCACCTCCGCCGAGACCGACGACCGCTACTTGCCGTTCGAAGGCACCGGCGCGGTATCCGACTGGCACCTGAAATTCCCGCGTCATGCCGAGCAGGCCGAGTTGCTCGACGGACTCAGCGACATCGTCGTGGACGTCCAGTACTTCGCCCTGCATGGCGGGACGCAGTTCGAGGAGCAGGTCGACGCGCTGATGTCGCGGCCAGCACCCTGATCCCCCCCATTCGACCCTGACAACAACGCCCCGTGCGCGAGCGCGCACGGGGCCAGCCCCACCCTGTGCAAAATTGGAGATCATCATGTCACTACACATCATTGAACCCCTCATCCCTGGCCGCCCCTTGGCAGGGACGGCCGAGCAAAGCATCAGCCACTCGGTGCTGGACGCCCCTTCGTTCCCTCGGGGCAGCATCGGCCCACGCAGCGCCTGGCAGAGCCAGAACAGCAACGGCTTCGCCTATTTCTCGGCGGATGACGGTGGCACTTACGTAGGCATCACCCGGAACAACCGGGTCTGGCAGGATTTCGAGCTGCCCATGGCGGCGAACCCGGCCAGCGAAGGCCGCCCGGACTACTGGCTGGGTTGCCAGTACAACGCCAGCTGGTTCGGCGAGTGCACGCTCAGCGTCTACCTGCTCGAAGGGCAGAACGAGACGGACCTGCTCTACCGGCAACCCATGCGCGGCGAGCCGCCGCAGGCCAGCCGCCGCGCGCTGCTCGACGACCCCACATGGCATGAGCTGTCAGTGCAGCGCATCGCCGTGCCAGCCGGCGCCCAACGTCTGCGTGTGGTATTCGAAACCCCGAACTCGGTGGGGCTGGCGTACCTGTACATCCGCGATGTCGTGTCGCAGTTGCGTCTGCCGCCGTTGGCGGGGGACATGCGCCTGACTGTGGACCCCGACGGCGGTGCGATCGAACAGACCGGCAGCCCGCTGCTGCTGTGCCATGGCGCCGTGCATCGACTGGAAGTCAAGGCGCAGGACGGCAACCACTGGCAGGAGCAGAAACTCAGCCTGCTGTGGATGAACGAGGATGAGCGCCTGCCGGTGGAGTTTGGCGTGCACACGACCCCTGCGCTGAACCTCAACGACAACGACCATGAGGAAAGCTACCAGCCGCTACCCGCGTCGACCGGCGCGCATTGGGACATCCATGCGCAGGCCCAGGAGGTGCTTTCCGGTGAAGTAACGCTGGGTCTGGGCAGCTACTGGCAGGCCCTCAAGCATGCGCTGCCAATGCAGGTCGGTGACTTCCGCTACGACGTCGTCGATCTGCAGTGGGACGGCGTGGTGCCGATCGTCGAGCTGGACAACAGCACTCGCCTGAGCGCCGTGGTGAAGAGTCCTTTCGCGCCCGAGCGTGTGCTGGCAGGCAAGGACGTGACCTGGCTGCTGAACGACAAACCCTACCGCACGGTGCCGACGGACGAGCAGGGGCGGGCGGTGCTGAACTACAAGCCTGCGCCGGGCGACCTCGGCCCTGATGACCGCCTGGCGTTCAAGGCCTGCTGTGAAGATGCGTTGGGGCAAGCGAGCGAGCGGATCAGCGCGATCCCGGGCTTTCTTACCTCGCCCTGGACGGAGCAGCTCGATGTGCTGTTCAACGGCGAGCCCATCAGCGACTTCGATGCGTTGAACCTGCGCCTGACAAGCATCGGCAGCCACACCTTGACCTTGCGACCGAAGCGCGCTGGCGGCTTTTTCGATGGCTTGCCGGTGACCTTGCAATGGCCCGACGGCCAACCACAGCTGGGCATCACCTTGAGCCCGACCACGGCGCAAACCATGACTGCCCAAGGCATCAGCTGGCAGATCGTCAGCGGTGACGAGCAGGGCACGTTCAACCTGGAAGCGGCCACGCCGAGCCTGGACGTGCCGCTGTCCTTGCGCGGGGTACGGCTGTCGGCCAGCCTGGCGGATGAAGTCGATCTGCTGCTGGGTGGCGCGCCTTTGACTGCGCCAGCCTTGTTCCGGCGAGGCGAGGTGCGGACGCTGTCCATCGTGCCCAAACCGGGCAGCCTGCTCGGGGGCATGAAGCTCGACACCTGGCTGAGCTTCACCGACGGCAGCCTGGTACCGGGCGATGTGGGTGCCGTGCCTGGCTATGGCAGTAACCAGGCGTTCCAGCCGGAGGGACTGAGTTGGTCGCTGACCGGCGCGGACCTCAGCGGTACGTTCGGGCTGCAGCTGCATATGGACGGCTTCCTTGAACCGTTGGTGATCGATACCTGTGTGTTGCTTTCCACCGATCTGAGCGAGGAGGTCGAGCTGTCGTTCGATGGCGCCCCGGTACTCAAAGGTTCCCGCGCAGTGTTGCGGCGCAGTGTGGCCAGCGCAGTGTTTCTGGTGCCCAAGGCCAGCAGCCCGCTGGGTTCGCTCGGGCTCGACGCATGGCTGACTTTCGCCAATGGAAGCCTGACCGCGGACAGCCTTTTGGCCTCGCCGGTTTACGACAGGAGAGAGAAGTTGACGGCTACGGGCCTGGGCTGGTCCCTGACTGGCCAGGACGTGAGCGGTACGTTCGGCTTGGCGATTCATGTGACAGGCTTCCATACGCCCTTGATGTTGAAGGACTGCGTGCTGCTGTCATCGAACTTGAATGACGAAATTTCGATCGCATTCGACCACGCGCCCATCGGCCCTCGATCCATTTTCTGGCGTAACAGGCCAAGCAATTTGAGCATCGGCCTCAGGGACGGCAGCCCACTGGCACAGTCGGGAGTGAGTGCCAGGTTGGTGTTCAATGATGGCACCCTGAGTTCGAGAGACGTGACAGCCGTGCCCGACTACAACACCAGGCGAGAGTTCACGACGCCGATGTTGGAGTGGTCGCTCACAGGGCTGAATGTGAGTGGCAAGTTTTCCTTGAGCATTCACGTCGATGGATTCGATTCCCCTGTAACGCTGGGCAACTGCCTGTTGCTTTCCTCGAACTTGCACCATGAGGTCGAACTGCTGTTTAACAACGTCCCGGCCATCAGCCCCAGGCCATCGCTCTGGCGCAATGAGCGAAGCACCGTAGGTATCAGGCTCAGGGACGGCAGCCCGCTGGGAGACGCAGGCTTGAATGCCAGCTTGGCGTTTATCAACGGTAGCTTGAGGTCCAATGACGTGGTCGCGGTACCGACTTACAACGTGACTCGCGCCTTCACGGGGGCGATGCTGGAGTGGTCACTGACAGGACGAAATACGAGCGGTACCTTTTCTCTGAGTATTCACATGAGCGGCATGCAGGCCCCGATTACGCTGGGTTCCTGCCTGCTAATGTCTCGAAATCTGGCCGATGAAGTCGAGCTGAGGCTGGGCGGTGCCATTGTACCTGACGGCTCCTCACAGACATTTCGACGAAATACGCAAACTGAACTCCGTGTCGTACCCAGGGCAGGTAGCCCGTTGCACCAAGGCGGGCGCTACGCTGCACTATCTTTCAGTAGCCCGGACATGGTTTCGGCTAATTTGCATGCCTCGCCAGGATACAGCGCCAGCAATCCGTTGACCGCTGCCGGTGCAACCTGGTTGCTGACCGCAGGTGATCGCAGCGGCACGTTCAGCCTGCGCATCTCTGTATCGGGCTTCGGAAACCGACTGCGGTTGATCGATAACCAAATGTTGTGATTGCCAGCAAGCTGTTGCGCGAATACCTCCCCCCATGAAGGTGTTCGCGCTCCTGGCAACGTTGCCACTATCGAATTTCGATGATGGCTAATCACTGACAAATCGATCCGTCCACAGGACGAAGTTCGATTGGAGATGTTTCATGTCTGAGCAGACTGCACCCTTTTCGTCGCAGGGCACTCGCGCACCTTTCTATACCCCGCCGTCATTGCCCAAGGGCGGCGGCACCGTTTCCGTCGGCGGCGGCATGCTGTCCAGCGGCGGCCCCGATGGCGCCGCGGGCTGGCAACTGCCGCTGCCATCACCGGCTGGCCGCGCCTTGTCGGCCAGCCTGGCGCTGCAATATTCCTCTTCCGGCGGCAACAGCGCCTTTGGCGCTGGCTGGGAATGTAGCTTGCCGTCGATCTACCGCATGAGCCGCTTCGGCTTCCCTCGATACGCGGGGAACGACCGTATGGTCGGCCCTTCTGGCGAGGAAATCCTGCTGGCCGGCGCGGCCCGTCGGAGCACGCACCTGCCGTTTTCCAACGACATGGGCGCCTATCGGGTCACACCCTGGCAATCGCGCACGGGTGGCCTGATGGAGCGCCTGGAACACTGGGTGGACGAAGCTGTGGCCGGGGATCCCGGCTTCTGGCTGCACTACCTGGCCGACGGCAGCCTGTCGCTGTATGGCTGGTCGGCCGGCGCCCGCCTGCGCGACCCGGAAAACCCCGGGCATGTCGCCGGCTGGCATATCGAAGAGACCGTTTCCGCCCGTGGCGAACATGTGGTCTACCGTTACCGCGACGAGGACGACCAGGGCTGCGACGCCCTGGAACTCGCCGCGCACCCGCGAGTGGCCAACCTGTACCCGCAGGCGGTCTATGCCATGAACGCGACACCCTCGCAGGCGTTGCTGATCCCGCGCGATGGGTTCGACGCAACCGATTTCCTGACTTTCACCGTGTTCGACTACGGCGAGCGCGGCGCCGACCCTGACACGCCACCTGCGCCGCATCCAGTGCGCGATTGGCCGGTGCGCGAGGACCGTCATTCGTTCTGGCGCTACGGCTTCGATGTGCGTCTGCGTCGTCTTTGCCGGGACGTTTTGCTCTGGCACCGTACCGCGCGCATGGCCGGCCGGGCCGACGATACGCCCGAACTGGTGAGCCGCCTGCACCTGCAATACGACAGCAGCCCGGTGGCCAGCATCCTGGTGTCCGCGCAGCAGTTGACCGACGAGCCGACGAGCCGACTGCCTCCTCTGGAGTTCGAGCTGACCCAGCCAGGCAGGGCGCAGCCGGGCTGGGAGACGGTAGCGGAACTCGATGGCTTCTGGTCGCCCGCCTGGCAGATGGCCGACCTGCACGGCGACGGCATCCCTGGGTTGCTGTACCTGGAGGAGGGGGCCTGGCACTACCGGACACCGCAGCGCAAGGTCGGTAGCCAAGACGCCGTCACCTGGGGCGCGTCCGCGCCACTGCCGCTGCGTCCGGGCAATGCGAGCGGCACCCTGGTCGACCTGGACAGCGACGGCAGGCCCGAGTGGTTGGTCACTGCCGGTGGCCTGCGCGGCAGTTTCACCCTGGCCCCGGATGGCACTTGGGGCGGGTTGGTGCCCCTGACCGCGCTGCCGGTCGAATACGCTCATCCGCTGGCGCAACTGACCGACCTGACAGGTGACGGCAGGCCGGACGTGGTGATGCTGCGCGCCCTGGGCCCCCGTAGCGTTCGCCTGTACCCATCGGCTGGCAGCGCGGGATGGATGGCCGCCATGACCTCGGCGTACAGCGGGCGAGAACCGTTGCCGTCGGTGGACGACGCGGAGCGTCAGCTGGTGGCTTTCGCCGATCCGGCCGGCAGTGGCCAGAACCACCTGATGCGCATCACCGGCGACAGCGTGACGCTGTGGCCGTCGCTGGGCTACGGCAGGTTCGGCGAGGCGCAGGCCATCCCCGGCTTCGCGGTGGACGACTTCACGGCCGCGCGGGTACTGCTGGCCGACACCGACGGTGCCGGCACGACGGACATTCTCTACCTGCAGGCCGACGGTATCCGTGTGTTCATCAGCCAGTGCGGCAATCGCTATGAGGAGCGTGAGTTTGTACCGGCACCTGAAGGCGTGGCGCTGGATCCGACCTGCAAGCTGCAGGTGGTGGACCTGCAGGGCCAGGGCACGGCGCAGCTGTTGCTGACGGTCCCGCACCACGGCCCGGACAACGCGCCGCGCAGCTGGCTGTATCGTTTCAACGACCAGCGGCCCTGGCTGCTGGAAACCGTCGTCGACAATGCCGGCAGCCGCACCCAGCTGACGTATCGCAGTTCGGCCCAGGCCTGGCTCGACGAGAAGGCCGCCGCGCAGGCCTGCGGCGATCCGGCTCCGGTCAGCCATCTGCCGTTTCCGGTGCACACGCTCAGCCGGGTGACGACGATCAATGAAATTACCGGCCTGTGCCTGGGCAGTGAAACCACTTACCTGGGGGGCGTCTGGGATGGCGATGAGCGCGAGTTCGCCGGTTTCACCCGGTTGATCCAGACCGACACCCACGCCATCGCCGAGGCGACGGCGGCGCAGCTGTCGCCTCCGGCGCGGGTCTGTACCTGGTTCCATTCGGGCGTCGAGGCGCGTGACGCGGTCGCCCAGGAGGCCTGTACCGACATGGACGCTGCCTTCCCCCAAGGCCCGCTGCGCTTCACCCGGTGGACCGACCAGGGCGAGCAGGTCTTCGACCCTGCTCCGGACCTGCGTGCCTGGCTGTACCGCGCTGTCCGTGGTCAGGTCATGCGCACGGAGGTGTATGGCGATGACGGTGACGCGCGGGCCGACCGGCCTTACCGCGTCGAGCGGTCGCGCCTGTGCATTCGTGCCCATGCCAGCGCCGACAGCCTGCGTCCGTCGGCCCTGGTGACAGCGCAGCAGAGCCTGACGTTCAACTGCGAGCGCATCACCGAGGACCCTGTAGTGACCCAGGCCATCGTGCTCGAGCAGGACGCGTACGGGAATGTGCTGCAGAACGTCGCCATTCACTATCCGCGTCAACTGAGCGCCGAAGATCTGCGCCGGGAGGAGGCCGCGCGGCGCATCTACCCAGCCAGCCTGCCCGAAGGCCTGATCGAGGCCAGTTGCGATCCACAGCAATACACCTGCTGGGTCGATCTCACCCGCGCCACCGTGCACAACCTGCTGCAGGGCGATGACTTCGTCATCGGCCTGCCGGGAAGCACGCGACGGGATGTGCTCAGGTTCGCTGGCGTCGATGTGCCGCCTGGCGGGTTCAGCGTGGAAATGCTGCAGGAGCAGGGCCTGCCGCTGGACGACCCCGACAGGACCACCCTGGCGGGCTACGAGAAGGTGCTCTGGCGCGGCGCCGATGGCTGTGGCGTGTCCTCCACGCCGTCACGTCAGGCACTGGTGGCCTACACCCGTACGGCCATGCTGGACAAAACCTCGCTCGATGTCTTGCGCTCCACGTTCGAGCAGACCTTGCACGAGCTGGTAGAGGACGGGATGGGCGCGGCCGATCCGGCGGTGCTGGGGCGTGTGCGTCAGCGTCTGCCGGCCATGGACCAGCCCGAGACGCTTTATGGACTGCTGCTGGCGTATCTGCGCACGGCGACGGTGGACGAGGAGGGTTGCCAGTTGTTGCGTCGCGCGCTGAAGACGGTGATATCCGTGGATGCGTTGCGTGAGCGGTTACTGGCGGCGCCGGCAGCCGAGCTGCCCGCAGGGCTGCAGGCGGCGCTGCCCGGCAAGAGCCGGGTCGCGGATGGCGATCTTGGCGCCGTGGTGGCCTGGTTCGGCCGTCAGGAGCCACAGGGCGGCCCGGTACTGACAGCGCTTCAGGGGGCCGTCGCCAGCGCCTTGAGCGCCGCGTCGGCCGATGCGCTGTTCTGGCGCGCACTGATGGCCGTGCTGAACTCGGCGGACCTGGCCAGGGAGATGGCCGCTGAGGCCCAATCGTGGCTTGACGAGGTGCGCGCATGGCTTGGCACGCCGGTGCAGGCGCAGTCGCTGGCCGAATTGCTCAGGCGCGGAGGCTATGTCGCGATGAGCCGGCCCGAGGACGCGCCGGAGCTGGCCGACCCGCAGGATCCAGAGGCGCTCGGCGCGCCCGCAATCCCTGGCCTGCCCCGGGTCGAAGAGGCGTTTGCCGGTCACCACGGCATCACCGCCTACCAGGGCGCGGCGCATTTCTGGCAGCCGGCCATGGTGCAGGAGAGCACGGTGACGGGGCCCAGCCGGTTGGTCTACAGCGCGCATGACATCACGGTACGCGAGGTGACCGACGCCGCCGGGCTGACCTCCACGGTCGAGGCCCATGACTGGCGCTTCCTGGTGCCGGTGCGCCTGAAGGACGCCAACGACAACATCACCCAGGCCACCCTGGACGGCTTGGGGCGGGTGGCGCATACCCGCTTCCATGGTACCGAGACGCCGCCCGGTAGCGACGCTGCGGTGGTGACCGGGTACAGCCCGGACCTGGCCTTCGAGCCGCCACTCACCGTCGAGCAGGCGGTGGCGCTGAACCAGACCAAGGGCGTGCCGGTGGCCATGGCCTTTACCGTCGTGGCCGACAGCTGGATGCCGCTGGCGCTGCGTCCGGACGGCAGCCTCGATGAGCGGCGCCGTTGTGGCGTCTTGCGCTGGCGCCGTGAAGCCGAGCGCCTGCGCCGTGACGGCATCGCACCGTCATCGGGCCTGACAGGCCGCGTGCCACCCCACGTCATCCGCATTCAGACCGATCGCTACGATAGCGATCCTGAGCAGCAGGTGCGGGTGCAGGTGACGCTGAGCGGTGGCGAACAGCTGCTGCAGACCGCCATCCTCAACCCGCCCGGCAAGGCGTTCGTGCGCACCGACGAAGGTGCCCTGCAAACCGATGACCGGGGGTGCGCGGTAGTCGCGGACGCGACGATCCGCTGGGCGGTTACCGGCAAGACCCGGTTCGACAACAAGGGGCAGGCGGTGCAGGTGTGGCTGCCGTTCTATCTGGACGACTGGCGTTGGGTCAGCGACGACAGCGCGCGTGAAGGGATCCATGCCGACCGCCATGTGTACGATGCGCTGGGGCGTGAGTCCAGGGTGATACGGGCGTCCGGCGAGGATGTGCTAGGGCAATGGGCGAATTACGAGCGGCGCGAGCAGGTATACCCCTGGTTCACGGTGCGCGAGGACGAGAACGACACCTGGCAGGAGGTCGTCGAGCAGGCACGGTTGAAGGCTCGTAGCACCTTGCATTGAGCATGTGCTTGCGAGTTGCAGGGCGTGCAGCCGGGGCGCATGCATTGACCCCGGCTGCAGCGCGGTCTGCGCGCTTTTTCGCCAGGCGACAAGCACAGGGAACCTGATACCCATTGTTGCCTGGGTAGAAGCATCCCTATGACCTGATGCCTGGGAGCGCTGGCGGAGGAGGGCGGTAGCACTTCCCGCTGCTTGGGAAGGCTGCGTGGCGGTGCAATGCCACCACCTTGAACAGGAGATTTGTCATGCATCACACGCATTACCGTCGCCTTGCGACATGCTGTTTTCCGGGCCTGATCTGGGCCTTTCTGATATCACCCGGTGCGATCGCAGGGGCGACCGAATCGTCCGACCAGGCGCTGCAACAGCGCATGACATTGTGCCAAAGCCGTCTTGATGGTCTGGAACGACTGATGATCGAGCGCATCGAAAGCGCCGAACACCGTCTGGGCGGGCAATTGCAGAGTCGCCCCGAACTGGAGCGGCAGGCGCGCATGGCCCAGCGCAAGCTGCAGGAGGCGCGAGCGTTGTACGGTGATCCACCGTCCAGGCCGGAGCATCGCCTTTACATCCAGGGTTTGCAGAGTGAGATCGTCAACCTGCGGCGTGTGCTGGGCATCATTGAAGATGACGAGCGCACGGTAACGGTTGTCAGGCCGTACCTGAGAGCGACGCTGGAGCGTCGGCAAGACAACGCGCAGCGGCTGGACGATTTCGATTATGCCGTTCAGGAATGCGGCAGTTGGCCCAGAGACATCGCCGAATGCCATGCGCAGAATGTGCAGCCGTTGCGCAAGCCCCTGAATGGTGCTCTGTCGGCCAGCCACAGGCTGCTTTACGACGCTTGGCCAGCGCTGCGCAATCAGCAGGTCCGTTACCCCAGTTCCTGGGAGAACGACTGCGTCTTGTCCTCGCGCTGAATGACGCGCGTTGTCAATCCGTTCCCACTTCCATGTTTTTCAAGGTGTTCGCCGTTAGGGTTGCAGCGCCTATCAGATCGAGCGCCGCCCGCGCGGCGCATCGCGACGCAAGGCCGCTCCTACATTTGTTGCAACGTGCCGAACCTGTCAGGCCATGGTTGCCTGCCTTGACGCATGTCTTGAGACAGGTGAGGCGGCAGTGGTGCCCACGCTGAAACCGCGTCGTGCCAACAAGGCGGACCAGGTAATGGCACAGGATGGACTGGCCCGAAACAGATGTAGGAGCGGCCTTGCGTCGCGATGCGCCGCGCGGGCGGCGCTCGATCTGCTAGGCGCTGCAAGGCTTGCGGCATACACCTGGCGGCCCTCGCTCGGTCAACAGCTGCGCGCCGAAAAATCTTGAAAGGCATGGCCCTGAGGGCGGGCGACTGCCTACGTACAGCGGGATCGTTTCCTGCTTAAGCGCCCGGATGAATCCGCACATTGTCTGCGCAACAAGGCAAGCAGGGCGTTTCCTGCTGACTTGTGGGCAATAGCGAACCCCTCTCGACAAAAAGGATTCATCGCATGTCTGAAATCATTTCGTTCACCAATCGCAATGTTCTGCTGGAGGATCGGATCGCCGAGCAGACCTCGGCCCTGACCGAGGCAACCCCCCTGCAATTGCCAGGCGTGCATTCGCCCCTGGTGGCCAGTTTCAAGAGCAAGATCGAAGGCAACTACGACATCAGCCGCGCCAAGACCGATACCGATCACGCCATCGAACTGCTGTACATCGCCTACAACACCACGCCCCAGGAGCAAGGCGCCATCCGGGTTCGCATCTCCAGCATCATGCACCGGTTGATCCGCGCGCAGCAGGACAGTGAGCGCAGCATCAACGGCGCCGTGCGGGTGGCTCGGACCATTGGTAATCGACTGCGTTCGGCGCTGCCGGACTGGCTGGATGTGAAGGCGGACGATGATGGCGAGGAAATCAAAGCGTTCGTCAGCCGCGACTTGCTCGAGCTGGCGGTGGACATCGCCCAGGCCGCTGGCGGCGTGCGCGGCAGCCTGACCAGCATCGTCGAGGCATACGAGCAGATCCTGCGCGATATCGAAGAGGTCATGGCCAGCAGCGAGATCGCCCTGAGCGAAACGATCGAGGCCAATCGTCTGATCAAGGAGGAGATTCGCCAGGCCAGTGCCCGGCGTGCCGAACTGGACAGCCTGGTCACCTCCTTGCAGGAACAGGTCGACCTGTTCGACAGACGCGCGCGCGACTACGGCCGGCAAGCCAAGAGCGCGGAACAGAAGTCGTTCTGGGCATCGCTGCTCAAGTCGGTCACCCAGGTGCTGTCCGCTGTCGTGCCACTCGCCGCGATGGGCGCCTCCGGCGGTGGTTCGGCATTGCTCGGCGCCGCCAGCGTCGGTACCGTGGCGGGCCAGAACAGTGCCGCCAATGACCCGGCCAAACTGGTGGAAAAGTCCAATCTGGAATCTCGCCGCACCACCCAGGCGAGTGCCGTGTCCGCCCTGCAACGCACCGTTGCCGAACTGGAAACGCAGCGTGCCGCCGCCACCAGCGACCTGGCACGGGAAGAACTGGACAGGCGCCTCGAGCAGGTGCGTGGCGATCTGCGCGAGGCGCAGGCGCAGCTCGCCGCGCTCGAGGAGCGGCTGGGCGGATTGTTGCGCGAGCTGTCCAGCGTGGCTGGCGATGCGAGCCAGCAGTTACGCGAGCAGGCCATGTCGCTGCGCCAACTGGAGCGTCAGATGCTGGAAAACGTCGAACGCTACGAGGGCGTGAAGCGCGAGCAGGCCGCGGAGCTGGCACGTATCACGGTCTTGCTCGATGGCCAGCGTAGTGAGCAGCAGAGCATCGAACTGGCGGTCAAGTCGCTGAACCTGAGCGTGGCCGCGCTCAAGCGCAGCAAGGAAATCGTCGAGGAGATCGCGTTCTTCTTCAAATCCTTCGCCGACTTCCTGCAACTGGTCATCGACGAGGCGCTCGAGCGTGTGGAGGACTACGAGCGCGCAGGCAACAGCGAGTCGCTACGGCGCAACCGCCTGGCGCAACTGGTGAGCGCCACCGACCAGTTCTTCGTGACCCAGGCCGCCGAATGGCTGGCGGTGGGCGCCGTCTCGCAAGCCTTCGCGCAGGTCTTCAACGACGGCTGGAGCAAGCTGAACAAGCTGTCGGGCGACTACATCACCGGTGACAAGCTGGAGGCCTACCTGGCGCAGGCCTCGCATCAGCTCAAGGTGATCGTCGAGGACCGCGAAGCCGCCAGCGCCCAGCGCCTGGCGTCGTTGAGCAGTTACCGCGAGGAACTGGAGCGCCGGGCTGCCGAGGCCTGACCGGCGAGGTGGCCTATCTGCTCATCCGGGCAGGTAGGCCACCCAGCCTTTGAAGGTGAAACCGGCATAGAACAGCGCGATGCCTTCGAAGCCTGCCTGGCGCAGGATTGCCTCGTCCTGCTCGGCCGTGATCAACGGCAAGCGGCTGGCGATGGCGTTGATCGCGCTGCGTGCCTGCTCACGGGGGATCCCGCTGCTTTCGGCGAAAGCGGCATAGCGCTGCAGCCAGCGGGTCTTGTCCGGTTCGGCCTGTGGAAAGCTGTGGTGCGCGACCACCAGCGGTGCGCCGGGCTTGAGGCGCCGCGCCAGTTGTTCGAGGGTGTGCAGGCGCTGTTCGGCATCGAGGAAGTGCAGGGTCAGCAAGCAGGTGGCGCCGTCATGACGCCGCTCGGGCGCGCTGTCGATGTAGCCCTCGTGCAGCACGGCGCGGGGGGCCAGTTCGGCCAAGGTCTGACGGGCCAGGGCGAGCATCTCGGCGGACGGATCGACTCCAAGGAAGCGCCAGCCAGGGTGGGCCAGGGCGAAGGCCTTGAGCTCCAGCCCGCCACCGGCGCCGAGCACCAGCACCTGACCGTCGTCGGGGACCTTTTCGGCCAACAGCAGGGTGGCCATGCGTTGCAGGTCGAGAAAACCCGGGACCTGACGCACAGGGCCTTCGGCGTAGCGGGCAACGGCTTGCGGGTCGGAGAAAGTCGACATGAGGTGCTCCAGCGGGGGGATGGCGAAGCATACCTTGCATGCGCCTTTCATGGCGTGGGGCAAACCGCGGTGAGGCAAGCGACGCGATGCCAAGCGCCTCCTACAGGTTGGCGTAGTACCTGTGGGAGCGGCTTCAGCCGCGAACACCGGCTTAGCCGGTGCCAAGCACCGCAGGGGCTGCTTGGGCGGGTGAACCCGCTCCAATGGCGGCGCTTTCAGGTATGCGGAACGGCCTTGGCCGGCGCGGCGCCTGCATACTGCGCCTTCAGATGCCCTTGATCGTCCAGCAGGTACGCATCCATCACTTCGCGCACCACCGGCCCGGCCACCCGGCCACCGGCCTCGCCGTTCTCGATCATCACCGCCACCACCACCGCTGGATGTTCGGCTGGGGCGAAGCCGACGAACAGGGCGTTGTCGCGGTGGCGCTCGAGGGTCTTGTCGCGGTTGTAGCGCTCGCCCTGCTTGATCGCCACCACCTGCGCCGTGCCGCTCTTGCCGGCGATGCGGTACTGGGCGCCGGCCGCCGAAGCGCGGGCGATGCCGCGCGGGTCGTGCATGACCATCTGCATGCCCTGGCTGACCTGGTCCCAGGCGTGGCGGTCGTGCAGCACGATGTCCGGCATCGGGTGCGGGTCGGCCGGCGCCTGGCCGCCGACGGTGAGCGCCAGGTGCGGGCGGTGCCACGCGCCCTTGCTGGCCAGCAGGCTGGTGGCCTGGGCCAGTTGCAGCGGGGTGACCTGCATGTAGCCCTGGCCGATGCCGAGGATCAGCGTCTCGCCGGGGAACCAGGCCTGGCGGCGGGTCGCGCGTTTCCACGCCTGGGATGGCATCAGCCCAGGCGCTTCCTCGAACATGTCCAGCGAGACTTTCTGGCCCAGGCCGAACGCGGCCATGTAATCGTGCAGGCGATCGATGCCCAGCTTGTGCGCCAGGTCGTAGAAGTAGGTGTCGTTGGAGCGCATGATCGCGCTGTACATGTCCACCCAGCCATCGCCGCTGCGGTTCCAGTTGCGGTACTTGTGGTCGTAGTTGGGCAGCTCGTAGTAGCCGGGGTCGAAGACCCGGCTGCCCGGGGTGATCACGCCGCTGTCGAGGCCGGCGATCGCCACCTCGGGCTTGACCGTCGAACCTGGCGCGTACAGGCCGCGCAGCACGCGGTTGAACAGGGGCCGGTCGATGGAGTCGCGCAGTGCCGAGTATTGTTTGTAGCTGATGCCCTTGACGAACAGGTTGGGGTCGAATGCCGGGTTGCTGACCATCGCCAGTACATCGCCGTTGGCCGGGTCGAGCACCACCACCGCGCCGCGCCGGTCGCCCAGGGCCTTCTCGGCGGCTTGCTGCAGGTGGGCGTCCAGGCTCAGCACGATGTCCTTGCCCGGCACCGGGTCGTGGTGGTTGAGCACGCGCATCACCCGGCCCTGGGCGTTGGTTTCGACTTCCTCGTAGCCTACCTGCCCATGCAGTTCGTTTTCGTAGAAGCGCTCGATACCGGTCTTGCCGATCGACTGGGTGCCGCGGTACGCGGTGCTGTCGAGGGTCTTGGCTTCTTTCTCGTTGATGCGCCCGACGTAACCCACCGAGTGGGCGAAGTGCTCGGCCAGGGGGTACTCGCGAATGAACTGCGGCTCGACGTCCAGGCCGGGCAGGCGGAACTGGTTGACCGCGATCAGGGCGATCTGCTCTTCGCTCAGACCGACCAGCAGGGTCACCGGCTCGAACGGCTTGCGCCCACGGCGCAGGTCCTTGTCGAACTGGTGGCGGTCGTCCTCGGACAAGCCGAGAATCTGCGCCAGGCTGTCGAGCACCCTGGTCGAGTCGCCGGCGCGCTCGCGGGTCATGGTCAGGTTGAAACTGGGCTTGTTGTCGGCCAGCACCACGCCGTTGCGATCAAAGATCAGGCCGCGTTCGGGCGGGATCGGCAGCACGTGCACGCGGTTGTTCTCCGATACCGCGCTCTGCTGGTCGTGTTGCAGCACCTGCAACACATAGAGCCGGCCCACCAGCACCGCCACCAGGCTCATGACCAGCGCGGCGCAGGCCAGCAACCGGCGGTTGACCAGGTGCTTTTCCTTTTCGTGGTCCTTGAGGGGGATGGGCTGGGGCATGGGTGATCGCAGTGGTACGGGTGGGGGGGGGGGCGTGATGCTACGCGGGCGGGCAGGGGGGCTCAAGACAGGCCCCGGCGCGCGCTGTCGGTGGCGCGCCGTCGGCCCCGCTGCCAGAGGGCTGGCGGCGATCATGAAGTTTCCTTCATGTGGCGCGCCTTGGCACTGCGATTTGTGGCGCGGCGTCGGGTTTGTCAGAATGCGCGACAAGCAATCATTATCATTCGCAGAGTCAACCCATGCAGCCGGCGCCCGTCCCATCCTCTACCGTTCGCATTCTCGCCATCGAGGACGATCCTGTCCTGTCGGCCCATATCGGCAGCCATCTGGGCGAGCGCGGCTTCGCGGTGACCGTGCGCCATGGCGCCAGCGATGTCGCCGAGCTGCTGCGCGAGGGCGGTTTCGACCTGGTCCTGCTGGATATCCTGCTGCCCGACAGCAACGGCCTGGAGATTCTCGTGGAGCTGCGTCGCCGACAGCGTGTGCCGGTGATCCTGATGTCGGCGCTGGGCGCCGAGCAGGACCGCATCGTCGGCTTCAGTCAGGGCGCCGACGATTACCTGCCCAAGCCCTTCAGCATGGCGGAGATGGATGTGCGCATCGACGCGTTGCTGCGCCGGGTTGCCTACGAGCGCCAGGACCCGGTTGGCCACGAAGCGCTTGGCCGGGCCCTGGACCTGAGTTTCGACCCGCTGCGTGGTGATGTCTGCCATCGGCAGCGCTGGGCCGGATTGACCGGTTGCGAATACCGCATCCTCGAGACCCTGCTGCATGCGCCAGAAGAGGTGCTGAGCAAGACCTTCCTCTACCAGCAGGCGCTGAACCGGGCGTACTCGATCCATGACCGCAGCCTGGACATGCATGTCAGCCATATCCGCCGCAAGTTGCAGCTGATCGGCTACAGCACGGCTCGGGTGGAGACCGTGCGCGGCACCGGCTATGTGCTCAAGCGCGTGCAGCCATGAGGCTGCCCGACCGCCATTCGCTGTTCTGGACGTTGCTGGGTGGCATCGCCTTGCTCAGCCTGCTGATCATCAGCCTGCACGTGGACGTCAGCCAGCGCCTGGACATGGCCACTTCCACCCTTGGCGAAGCCGCGCGCAAGGAGCTGTCCGAATACGGCCGGCAGGCCGAGCAGGCCTGGGAGGAGGACGGGGAGGGCGGCGTCGACCGCTTTCTCGCCAGCCTGACGGCCGGTGAAGGTGTCTGGGCCGTGGTGGTCGGGCCTCATGACAGGTCGTTGTCGTCACGCCCCTTGCGCGGGCGTGAGCGCAAGAAGCTCCATTTCATCCGCTCGCTGGACTGGTCGGTTGGGCGGCCCGGTGGCACGCCGACCTTCTACGTGCCGTTCGCGCGCAGCGACGCGCAACTGGTGATGGACCTGCCGGCGCGGCTCAACCCGCGCAAGTACAACCATCTGTGGCGTGCCTTGCTGGAGCGGGTGCTGCCCGCCGGCCTGGCGCTGGGGCTGGGCGTGCTGCTGTTTCGCCGGGTCATCGCGCCGCTGGCGGTGCTGCGTCGCCAGGCCATCGCCCTGAGTGCCGGCGACCTGTCCGCCCGGGTCGGTGGCCAGCTGACCCGACGTCGCGACGAGCTGGGCGAACTGGCGGGGGCGTTCGACCATATGGCTGGCCGCCTGGAAAACACCGTGGCGTTCCAGCGCCAGTTGCTGCGCGACCTGTCCCATGAGCTGCGCACGCCGCTCAGCCGCCTGCGTGTCACCGGCGAGCGCGAGCAGGACAACGACGCGTTGCGCCAGCGCCTGGAGCGGGAGGTCCAGGGCATGGAGCGGCTGATCAACGACACCCTGGAACTGGTCTGGCTGGACACCGAGCGTCCGCTGCTGCCGTTGGCGCCGGTGGATGTGGGGCGGCTGTGGGAGGTGCTGTGCGAAGACGTCTGCTACGAGCGCGGCTGGCCCGTCGAGCAACTGCGCAACGCCTTGCCGGCCGGGTGCACGGTGCTCGGTCATCTCAACAGCCTGGCCCAGGCCCTGGAGAACCTGCTGCGCAATGCCGTGCGCCATTCGCCGCCGGGGGGCGTGGTCACCCTGGGCGGGCGGTGCGAGGGCCAGACCTGGCAGGTATGGATCGAGGACCAGGGGCCGGGCGTCGACCCCGAACAGCTGGAAAGCATCTTCCAGCCTTTCACCCGGCTCAATGCCGCGCGCCCCGGCGGCGATGGTTTCGGCCTGGGCCTGTCGATCGCGCGCAGTGTCACGCAACTGCAGGGCGGCGAGGTCTGGGCGCAGAACCGCGAGCCAGGTTTGCGGGTCACGCTGAGGCTGAGAAGTGTATAGATTGTAAAAAAGATTTACTCTCAAATGAGAATATATAGCATTCGTGCTCGTCCCGTGCTGACTTCGGGGCGCGCCGGATAGCGTCACCGCGTCATCCTCGCGCGCCTGATCCGCACAGCCCTCAACGCGCAAGGAGTGTTTCGATGCAGCCCCGATTCAAGCTCAACCATCTCTGCCTGGCCCTGCTGGCCGCGTCGCCCGCCATGCTGTGGGCCGCCACCGAGGCCCGTGACGGCGAGGTGCTGGAGTTGACTGACACCCATGTGGTGGCCAGCGCCGAGCAGGAGCTCAAGCAGGCATCGGGCGTTTCGATCATCAGCGCCGAGGACATCAAGAAGCGCCCACCGGTCAACGACCTGTCCGAAATCATCCGCAAGATGCCGGGCGTCAACCTGACCGGCAACGGCGCCAGCGGTTCGCGCGGCAACAACCGGCAGATCGACCTGCGCGGCATGGGGCCGGAGAACACCCTGATCCTGATCGACGGCAAGCCGGTGACGTCGCGCAACGCGGTGCGCTACACCCGTGCCGGCGAGCGCGACACCCGCGGTGACAGCAACTGGGTGCCAGCCGACCAGGTCGAGAGCATCGAGGTGCTGCGCGGTCCGGCGGCGGCCCGTTATGGCTCCGGCTCCATGGGCGGGGTGGTGAACATCATCACCAAGCGCCCGACCCAGGAAATGACCGGCAGCATTACCGCGTTCACCAACCTGCCCGAGGACGATGCCGAGGGCATGACCAAGCGCACCACCTTCAGCCTTGCCGGCCCGCTGACCGATGCGCTGACCTTCCGCGTCTACGGCAACCTGAACAAGACCGACGCCGACGACGCCGATATCAACCAGGGTCATACCAACACTGCCATCGGCTCGTCGCTGGCCGCTGGCCGTGAAGGCGTGCGCAACAAGGACATCAACGCGCTGGTGAGCTGGGCGCTGGACAACCAGCAGACGCTCGATTTCGAGACCGGCTTCAGCCGCCAGGGCAATATCTACACCGGCGATGTCGGCACCGGCGGCACCGATTCGCTGGTGCCCGGCACGGTCGTCAACGGCTGGCTGGGGCGCGAGACCAATACCATGTACCGCCAGGACTTCTCCGTCACCCACCGTGGCGACTGGGACTTCGGCACCTCGCGGGTGCTGGCGCAGTACGAGAAGACCCGCAACAACCGCCTGCTCGAAGGGCTGTCCGGCAGCGCCGACGGCGATATCAGCGGTAACGAGAAAGCCACCAGCACCTACGACAGCTACTTGGTCCAGGGCCAGGTGGACCTGCCGCTGGAGCTGTTGCGCCCGCAGACCCTGACCCTCGGCGCCGAGTGGAACTACCAGGAGCTCGACGACCCCAGCACCTTGAACCGCACCGTGGGCACCACGCTGCCAGCTTCCGCCGCTGGCGCGCGCCCCACCGACATGGACGCCACCATCATGGCGCTGTATGCCGAGGACAATATCGAGCTGACGCCTAACTGGTTCCTCACCCCGGGCCTGCGCCTGGATCACCACGATCAGTTCGGCGCCAACTGGAGCCCGAGCCTGAACACCTCGTACAAGCTCACCGAGGACGTCACCCTCAAGGCCGGTATCGCCCGCGCGTTCAAGGCGCCGAACCTGTACCAATCCAACCCCAACTACCTGTACCGCAGCAACGGCAACGGCTGCGCGCCGAGCCTCAATTCCAATGGCTGCTACGTGCTCGGCAACGCCGACCTTGATCCGGAGATCAGCGTCAACAAGGAGCTGGGCGTGAGCTTCGCCCGCGATGGTTGGAGCGCCAGCCTGACCTACTTCCGCAACGACTACGACAACAAGATCGTCTCGGCCAACGACGTGACCGGGCGCACCGCCAACAACGAGGCGATCCTGCGCTGGGACAACGCCCAGGACGCGGTGGTCAAGGGCTGGGAGGGCAGCATCGGCGTGCCGCTGCTGGGCGAGGCCGGCGAGGTGCTGAGCTGGAACACCAACTTCACCTACATGGACGCCAACGAGGACAGCGACGGCAACCCGCTGTCGGTGGTGCCGGAGTACACGGTCAACACCATGCTCGACTGGCAGGTGACCCAGGCGCTGTCGCTGAGCTTGACCGGGACCTACTACGGTAAGCAGGAACCGCGACGCTTCAACCCGACACGCGAGGTCAACGTCAGCGCGCAGAACGAGCTCAAGACCCTCGACCCGTACCACATCTGGGGTGTCGGCGGCACCTATCAGCTGAACAAGAACCTGTCGTTCGGCGCGGGTATCAGCAACCTGTTCGACAAGCGCGTGTACCGCGAAGGCTCGGGGACCAGCGCCGGCGCCGCCACCTACAACGAGCCGGGGCGCGCGTTCTATGCGTCGGTGACCACTTCGTTCTG
>NZ_JAOCDM010000060.1 GCF_029840925.1 Pseudomonas sp. GD03858 | reverse complement strand
TGTTGGTACGACGCGGTATCAAGGTGGGCACTGCTGGCGCCTCGCCTGGCTTGAGGCATGCACCAAGGCGGGCAACCATGGCCTCACAGGTTCGGCACGTTGCAACAAATGTAGGAGCGGCCTTGCGTCGCGATGCGCCGCGCGGGCGGCGCTCGATCTGATAGGCGCTGCAAGGGTTGCGGCGAACACCTTGAAAGGGATGGCTCTCAGCGCTGCGCGAGCAATACGAGCGCGCCCACGATCAAGGCACGCATTCCCTCGCTCAGTTCCTGCTCCATCTCCGACTCTTCCCCCGCGCGATCGACATCCAGCAGCGGCTCACGGGCCGAAACGCTGTACACCGAGTCGGCCACCGCGAAGCCATGGAACGCCACCGTGGACAACAGCCAGCGCGACTGCTCCAAGCTCAAGCCATAGGCCTGGGCGATGTGCGCTTGATGATCGTTGATCTTGTCGATCATCGCCTGCGTCGCCGCCAACCGGCGAATCACGTAGGGCGTAAGCCCTGGGTGCGCCTTGACGAACGCCTGCACGGACGCCGCGAAGCCCATCAGGTACGCCTGCAGGTCTTGCGCTGAGTCGGCGCAGGCCTGCGGGATCTGCCAGCGCTGGAAGACTTCCTCGGCCACCAGGCACTTGAGCGCCTCGATATTCGGCACGTGCTTGTACAGCGCCATATGGCTCACCCCCAACGCGGCGGCGACACCCA
This sequence comes from Pseudomonas sp. GD03858, assembly GCF_029840925.1. Classification (GTDB taxonomy): domain Bacteria; phylum Pseudomonadota; class Gammaproteobacteria; order Pseudomonadales; family Pseudomonadaceae; genus Aquipseudomonas. The sequence continues at coordinate 30,569 of NZ_JAOCDM010000060.1, read as the reverse complement.
CGAAGGTCAGGTCGGGCAGGCCGATGGCGATGCTCACGTCGGCAATCCGTTCACGGGTGATGGTACGAGGGCGACCGCGTCCGGGGGATCGGGGTGGGGCTTGCATCAATTTCTCCAGGCTTGGTGAAGACCGTCTTGTAGCCGTCTTGTCGGGTTTTCGCAAATTAGTTTATAGTCATGCAACTAATTAATTTCCAGCTTTCCAGGCCCGCTTCATGTCCAATCCTTCAGCGTCGCCGCACAGTGCCGCTCCTGCCGAGCCCGAGATTCGCAACCCCATCAACCGCGTACTGGCCCCCATTCGCGGCCGGCTGTTCGTCGCCACGCTGCTGGCGGCAGTGGGGGCGATGCTGACACTCGTGCCACTGGCGGGCATCGCCCATCTCGCGCGCCTGGCCTTGACCGATACCGGCGCGCCCGACGCCATCGTCCCGGTCGTCGTGGCCAGTGTGGCCAGCCTGTTCACCGGCATGGCCATGATCACCACCGGCGAGTGGCTCGCGCACCTGGCCGACAACCAACTGACCCACCAGCTGCGTAGCGCCATCGGCCAACGCCTGATGCAGGTCCCGCTCGGCTGGTTCAGCGAGCGTGCCTCGAGCGATGTGAAACGCACGCTCCAGGACGACATCGGTACCTTGCACAGCCTGACCGCGCACTTCTACACGACGTTGGGCCGCGCGGCGGGCGCGGTGCTGGTTTCAGTGGCCTATCTGTTCGCCACCGACTGGCGCCTGGCGCTGGTCGCGCTGCTGCCCTTCCCGGCCTTTTTCCTGTTCCTGCGGCGGGCCATCGATGCCAGTGGCGCGCATATGGGCGAGGTGATCGCGGGCATGGCGCGCATCGACAACGCCGTGGTGGAGTTCGTCAACGGCATGCCACTGGTCAGGGCGTTCGGTGACCGCGGCAACGCCCAGGATCGCTATCGCGACGCCGTCGATGCCTTTGCCGACACCTTCACCGGCTTCACTCGCCCACTGGTCGCCTCGATGGCCAAGGTCAATGCCTTGATCGCGCCGGTGTCGGTACTGGGGCTGGCGCTGTTGACCGGCATGCTGTTCATCTTCCTGGGGTGGGCCGAACCGCTGGACCTGCTGCCTTTCGTCCTGGTGACGCCTGGGTTGTGCGCCCCTTTGCAGCTGCTGCACTACATCACCCATGACCTCAACAATGCCGTCGGTGCGGCCCGGCGAGTGCTGGCCCTGCTGGACACCCCCGTGCTGGCGCCCCCTGCCGCCGGCCACCAGCCAAGCGGTAGCGAGATACGTGTGGAACGGGTCAGCCACGCCTATGTTCCGGGCAGCAACGTGCTCGACGACATCAGTTTCACCCTGACACCGGGAACCACCACGGCCATCGTCGGCCCCTCCGGCGCCGGCAAGTCGAGCCTGGCACGCCTGCTGCTGCGCTTTTTCGACCCCGATGCCGGGCGCATCACACTGGGTGGCGTCGACCTGCGGCAGATCGAGAGCCGCGAACTGTACCAACGGATCGGCTTCGTGCTGCAGGACGTGCGGCTGATCCACGCCAGCCTCGCCGACAACATCGCGCTCGGCCGGCCCACGGCAACCCGTGGGGAAATCGAAGCCGCCGCCCGCCTGGCCAGCATCCATGAGCGCATCCTGCGCTTGCCGCGCGGCTATGACTCGGTCATCGGCGAGGATGCGCAGCTCTCCGGTGGCGAACAGCAGCGCCTGAGCATCGCCCGCGCCGTGCTGCTCGATCCACCGGTGCTGGTGCTCGACGAAGCCACCGCGTCAGCCGACGTCGAAAGCGAGGCGGCGATTCAGCAGGCCCTGTCGCTGTTCGGCCAGGGCCGAACCCTGCTGGTCATCGCCCACCGGCTGGACACGATCAGGCACGCCGACCAGATCCTGGTGGTCGACCGCGGCACCCTGCGCGAACAGGGCCGCCACGACGAATTGCTGGCACAGCGGGGCTTGTATGCCCGGCTCTGGACCCAAGGCCACTACCAGACCTCCCAGAACAAGGCGCCGTCGGCATGCTGAACACCTTGACTCGCCTGCTCGGCGACAACGCCCCGATCCTGCGTCGCTACCTGCTGATGACCGTGCTGTATGGCGTCTTCAGTGGCCTGACCATCAGCAGCGTGGCACCTGTCATGTCGCACCTGCTGGGCGGCGATATCCGTGGTGCCAGCGCCTGGCTCGCGGCCCTGGCGGTCGGCATGGCCCTGTGTTGGGCCTGGCGACGCCGTGTCGAGCAGGCTGGCGTGGCCGTCGCCGTTGCCGTGCTGCGCAGCGGTCGCCAGCAGATCGGCGCGCATATGGCGCGCTTGCCGCTGGGCTGGTTCAGCGCCGACAACAGTGCCCGCCTTAGCCACGTCATCAGCCAAGGCACGATGGCCGTGGCGCAGTTGCCGGCTCATGTGCTCACACCCTTGATCAGCGGCGCGATCGCGCCATTGGTACTCGTGCCGGCGCTGTTCGCCCTGCATGGGCCGCTGGGCCTGATCGCCCTGCTGGCGCTGCCGCTCCTGGTCGCGGTGATGCTGTGCAGCGCGCGCCTGGGACACCAGGCCGAGCGGACGTTTCACCAGCACTTCGCCGAAACCAGCCAGCGCATGCTCGAGTTCGCCCAGGCCCAGTCGGTGCTGCGCGCCTTCAATGGCACAGGCGGCGGCACGCGCCTGCTGGAGCAAAGCCTCCAACGTCAGCACGGCAGCGCCAAGGGCCTGATCGCCCGCGCCACATTGGCGGCATTGCTCAACAGCTGGGCCGTGCAGGCGACGTTCGCCGCCTTGCTGCTGGCCGCCGGCCTGTGGCTGGGGAGCCAAGTCGGCGGCCAGCCGCAGGAGGTGCTCGCGGTGGTCGCGGCATTGTTGCTGGTTTGCCGTTTCATCGACCCGTTGCAGGATGTGGCCAGCCATGTGGAAATCCTGCGCGGCGCGCAGGGCCAGCTCAGGGAAATCGAGCGAATCCTCTCGACAGAGCCCCTGCCGGAGCCCGCCTCGCCCCAACGGCCAATGGACGGCTCGATCGACCTGCAAGGCGTGAGCCTGCGCTACAGCGCCGACGGCCCCGACGTGCTGCGCAAGGTGGACCTGCATGTTCCGGCAGGCAGCATGGTTGCGATCATCGGTGCCTCGGGCTCGGGCAAGACCTCGCTGTTGCGCCTGATCGCGCGGTTCTTCGATGCCAGCGAAGGCAGCGTGCGGATCGGCCATGTGGATGTGCGCCAGATAGCCCGCGCCACCCTGACCGACACGCTCAGCCAGGTGCTGCAGGACACCTGGCTGTTCCAGGGCGACATCGCCGCCAACATTCGCATCGGCAAGCCTGACGCTGGTGCGCACGAGGTGCTGCAAGCCGCCCGCCTGGCGGGCCTGACGGAGGTCCTGCAACGCCTGCCTCAGGGCCTCGCGACGCCGGTGGGCGAAGGCGGCGCGAGGCTGTCCGGTGGCGAACGCCAGCGGGTGAGCATTGCCCGGGCACTGGTCAGGCAAGCCCCCATCCTGCTGGTGGACGAAGCCACCGCCGCCCTTGACGCGCAGAACCAGGCGCTGATCAGCGAAACCCTGCGCAACCTGCGTGGCCGCTGCACGCTGGTGGTCAGTGCGCACCAGCTCGGCACCATCAGCATGGCGGATCACGTCGTGGTGCTGGAGGCCGGCCAGGTGGTCGAACAAGGTTCGCCCGAGGCCTTGCGCGCCAGCGGCGGGCGCTATGCCCACCTGCTCGAACAAAGCCGCGCCGCCAACGGCTGGCGCAGCACCGCGGCGCAGGTGGAACCCGACTGATGCGGTTGCCGTGGCTTCTCATGTTCGCCTTGCTGTGTCTCGCCTCGCTGGCGGTGGGCGCCCGCGAGCTGGCGTGGTCCCAGCTGCTGGCGCTGCACGGCGACACCTGGCTGACCCTGACCGCCAGTCGCTTGCCGCGCCTGGCCGCGCTGATCCTGGTCGGCGTCGGGCTGGCGGTGTGCGGCGTGATCCTGCAACAGATCGCGCGCAATCGCTTCGTCGAGCCCGGCACCACTGGCGGGCTCGACGCCGCCCGGCTGGGTATCCTGCTGTCGCTGGGCCTCGCACCGGCGGCCGGGGCGCTGCCGCGCATGCTGTTCGCCCTGGCCTCGTGCTTTGCCGCCAGCCTGCTGTTCATCGCCATCATCCGCCGCATCCGTGCCCGCAATGCGGTACTGGTGCCGGTCATCGGCCTGATGTACGGCGGCGTGCTGAGCGCCCTGGCCGAATGCTACGCCTACCGTTTCAACCTGATGCAAAGCATGCAGGGCTGGGTGCTGGGCGACTTTTCCAGGGTGGTGCAAGGCCGTTACGAAATCATCTACGTCATCTTGCCGATCATCGTGCTGACCTACCTGTACGCACAGCGCTTCACGGTGCTCGGCATGGGCGAAGGCATGGCCACCAGCCTGGGCCTGAACTACACCGCCAACGTGGCGCTGGGCCTGATGCTGGTGGCGGTGACGGTGTCCGCCAGCGTGATCGCCGTCGGTTCGATCCCCTTCGTCGGCCTGGTGATTCCCAACCTAGTCGCCCTGCGCCATGGCGACAACCTGCGCCATACCCTGCCCCTCGTTGCCCTGGGCGGCGCCGCGATGCTGCTGGCCTGCGACCTGCTCGGGCGGCTGCTCATCCACCCCTACGAAGTGCCTATCGGCCTGACCGCAGGCGGCCTGGGCGGCCTTGTCTTCCTGGGGCTGATCCTCTGGAGGCGACGATGAACGGTCAGCGCCTGGCATGGGCGACGGCGCTGGTACTGGCATTGGTGTTCGTGTTCATCGATTCCGGGCTGGACCTCGACTACGTGATACCCAAGCGCCTCGCGCGGCTGAGTGCGATGGTCCTCGGCGGTGTGTGCGTGGCCTGCTCCGCCATCGCCTTCCAGACCCTCTCGAACAACCGGATTCTCACCCCGGCGGTGATGGGCTACGAAGCCGTCTACCTGTTGTTGCAGTCCGTGCTGGTGCTGGGCATGGGCGTGCAAGGGGCGCAGTTGCTCGGCAGCGCAGGCAACTTCGCGGTTTCGCTGCTGCTGATGCTCGGCTACTCATGGGCGCTGCATCGCTGGCTGTTTCGCGACGGCAAATGCGACGTGTATTTCCTGCTGCTGGTCGGGCTGGTGCTGAGCCTGGTCATGACCACCCTCACGCAATTCGTCCAGCTCAAGGTCAGCCCCGGCGAATTCTCGATGCTGCAGGGCCAGACCCAAGCCTCCTTCCATTACACCTCGACGCCACTGCTGCTCGGCTCGGCCTTGCTGGTGGCGGCCCTGTGCGCCGTGCAGGCTCGGTCGGTGCGGGTGCTCGACGTACTGGCACTAGGGCGTGACCAGGCCATCTCCCTGGGCGTGGACCACCCGCGCAACGTGCGCCTGCATCTGGCCGTGATCGCCGCGCTGGTGGCGATTTCGACCAGCCTGCTCGGCCCCACCGCGTTCATGGGCGTGTTCGTCGCCAACATCACCTATGCCGTGGCCGGCACGTTCCGCCATCGGACCACCCTGGTGCTCGGCAGTGTCGTGGCCGTCGCCGTTTTCATTGCCGCCCAGTTGCTGGTCGAGCATGTCTTCAACTACAGGACCACCGTCGGCATTCTCGTGAACCTGGTGTGTGGCACCTACTTCCTCGCCCTGATGGTGCGTAACCGAGGAGGCGCATGATCAGCGTCCACGACCTGCATAAAACCTACGGCGGCAAGGCTGTGCTGAGCGCCGTGAACAGCTGTTTTCCAAGCCGGCGCCTGACCTCGCTGATCGGCCCCAATGGCGCCGGCAAGACGACCTTGCTGATGATGCTCGCCCGGTTGCTCGAACCCGATCGGGGCGACGTACGCCTGGACGGGCGCTCGATCAGCGGCATCGCCATCGGCGACTATGCCCGGCGCGTCGCCACCCTGCGCCAGCAGCTGGATTTCAACCTGCGCCTGAGCGTCGCCGAGCTGGTCGCCTTCGGTCGATTCCCCCATAGCCGCGGCGCCCTCACCCGCGAAGACCATCGGGCCGTCGACGAAGCGCTCGCCTTCCTCTCCCTGGAGCCGCTGCGCGAGGCCTACCTCGACGAGCTCAGCGGCGGCCAGCGGCAAATGGCGTTCCTGGCCATGACCATCGCCCAGCAGACCGACTACCTGTTGCTCGACGAGCCGCTGAACAACCTCGACATGCACCATGCGGTACGCATCATGCGCGCGCTGCGCCGGCTCTGCGACGAGTTCGGGCGCACGGTGATCCTGGTCGTGCACGACATCAACTTCGCCGCCAGCTACTCCGATCACATCGTCGCCATGCGCGACGGCCAGATCCATTGCGCGGGCAGCGTCGACGACGTGGTGACCGAACAACAGTTGCAAGCGCTGTACGGGCTGGATTTCGAAATCACCCATGGCGCGAGCGGCCGACTGTGCAACTACTTCAACCCACCAGGAGAACTGCGATGAATCTCGACCACTGGCCTCGGGCGCTGCTGCTGGGCGCAGCCCTGACCCTGAACGCATGCGATGCTCCCCAGGACGCGGCCAGCACGACGGCGGCGAGCGCTCATCACGGCGACTACGCGCCCGTCAGCGTCCAGCACAAGCTGGGCACCACCGTGATCAGTCGCTCCCCGCAGCGCGCCGTGGCCCTGGACATGAACGAAGTCGACTTCCTCGACCAGCTCGGGGTGGCGGTGGCCGGCATGCCGAAGGATTTCGTGCCGCGTTTCCTGGCGCGCTACAAGTACGACCCGCAGATCGTGGATATTGGTTCGATCGTGCAGCCCAACCTGGAGCGGGTACACGCCGCGCGGCCCGACCTGATCCTGATCACCTCCTTGCAGGCCAAGCACTATGCCGAGCTGAGCGAGATGGCGCCGACCCTGCATTTCGACGTGGATTACCGCGACAGCGAGGTCGGGCATATCGCCCTGATCAAGCAGCACCTGGCCAGCCTTGGCCAGGTGTTCGGCAAGCAGGCGCTGGCCCGGCAGAAGACCGCCGAGCTCGAGGCCAAGCTCGACCAGGCACGCCGTGTCATCCGCGATCGCCCGGAACGGGCCCTGGTGGTGCTGCACAACAACGGCGCGTTCAGTGCCTTTGGCGTGCAGTCGCGCTATGGGTTCATCTACAACGACCTGGGCGTCAAGCCGGCCACCATGACCCGCGAGACCGGCCTGCACGGCCAACCGATCGCAAGCGAGTTCATCCAGCAGACCAACCCCGACATCCTCTATGTCGTTGACCGTACCGCGGTGATGGAGCATCGCCCGTTGATGACGGCCCAGACATTGGGCAACCCGCTGCTGCGCCAGACCAATGCCTGGAAAAACGGGCGCGTGGTGTTCGTCGACCCCGAGGCCTGGTACGTCACCGCCGCCAGCCCGACGTCGCTGGCGCTGATCGTGGACGACGTGCTCAAGGGTTATCAGGACTGATTCGCACGCGCCGCAGGCGCGTTCGATCACGTAAGCTTTTGATTCTCATTCGCCTTACGACTTCGCTTTTGAAATACAACCACTGCCATCCATTGGAGCCATCGCGTGTCCCATCTGCCCAGCCCCACCCGCTCGAGTCTTGCCCTCATGCCTCCCGCGCTGCAACGAAAGCCATTGGCACACGCCGTGCTGGTCGGTCTTGCCCTGGGCGCCTGCGCACTTTCGCCAGTGCCCACCCTGGCGGCCGATAGCGAACAGACGCCACGCACGACCGACGAAAAGCCGGCAGTGCCAGAGCTGCCCGCCACCCTGGTCGATGCCCTTGCCGATGCCACCGATCCGCTGCCACCGGTCTACGCGGGCGGGCAAGTGGCCACTGGCGGCCGCGTCGGGCTGCTGGGCAACAAGGACTTCATGGAGACCCCGTTCAGCACGATCAGCTACACCGACACCTATATCCAGGACCTGCAAGCCAAGGACATCACCGACGTGATCGCCGCCACCGACCCCTCGGTGTTCAGCAACGGCCTCACCGGGACCTACAGCGAGAACTATTCGATCCGTGGGTTCCAGACCAGCATCAGCGACATGACCGTCGATGGGCTGTTCGGCATGGCCCCCTACTACCGCGCATCGCCCGAGATGTACGAGCGCATCGAAGTGCTCAAAGGCCCATCCGCCCTGCTCAACGGCATGCCGCCCGGTGGCTCGGTGGGCGGGATCGTCAATCTCATTCCCAAGCGCGCCGGCGACACGCCCCTGACGCGACTGACCGCCACCTACGCCTCCGACGCCCAGGTGGGCGGGCATGTCGACGTGGGCCGGCGCTTCGGTGAGGACAATGCGTTCGGCGTGCGCTTCAATGGCGTGTACCGCGACGGCGATGCGGCGATCGACGACCAGCGCCAACGCAATGTGCTTTCCTCGCTGGCCCTGGACTGGCGCGGCGAGCGTGCGCGCATGTCCATCGACCTGTTCGACAGCGATGATCATATCCGCGGCCAGAACCGTGGCATGGGCCTGGACGATGGCGTGCCGGTGCCCAGGCCACCGCGCAACGACAAGCTGCTCAACCCCGACTGGGCCTATGTCGAAACCAAGGACAAAGGCGCCATCCTGCGCGGCGAGTACGAGCTGCGCGACGACCTGCTGGCCTATGGCGCGATCGGCACCAGCAGGACCGACTACAAGTACAGCGGCGCGCTGATGGCCACGGTGAACAATGCCGCCGGCGACCTCACCACCACCATGGGCCAGCTGCAGATGGAGATTCACAAGACCTCCGCCGAGGTCGGGCTGCGAGGCCACTTCGACACCTTTGGCATCAACCATCAGTGGTCGGTCAACGCGACCCAGTACAGCGAGACGAAAAAGGACTTTGGCCGCCGCGCCGCGGGCTCCAGCTGGACGACCAACATCTATCGTCCAAGCTGGGGGCCGAAAGTGTCCGAAGCCTGGCCGCAGATCGCCCACACCGAGGACGACCTGAAAAGCTACGGCATCGCCGACACCTTGTCGGTGCTCGATGGCCGCGCGCAGCTGACCCTGGGCGTACGCCGCCAGGAGGTGGTCACCGACAGCTACAACGTCGCCGAGGGCGTGCGCAACAAGCCCGGCTACGATACCCACGCCACCACCCCCGCCGGGGCGATCCTGTTCAAGCTGACCGACGAGCTGTCGCTGTACGCCAACTACATCGAAGGCCTGAGCAAGGGCGCCGCCGCGCCGATCACCGCGGCGAATCATGGCCAGGTGTTCGCGCCCTACAAATCCAAACAGAAGGAAATCGGCCTGAAGCTCGACCTGGGCACGTTCAGCCACACCTTGGCGCTGTATGAAATCAAGCGTCCGAGCAGTTACACCGACCCGGCCACCAATGTCTTCTCGTTTGGCGGCGAGCAGCGTAACCGAGGCGTGGAGTGGAGCTTCTTCGGTGCAGCGCTGCCCGATGTACGCTTGATGGGCGGCGTCGCCTATGTCGACCCCAAGCTGATCAAGACCCAAGGCGGCAAGAACGACGGCAAGACCGCCACCGCCTATCCCAAGCTACAGGGCAAACTGGGCCTGGAGTGGGACGTCCCCGGGCTGGAGGGGCTGACCTTGACGGGCAACGTCACCTCGCAATCCAAGCAGTACATCAGCAACGACAACAGCCTGTCGATCCCGGGTTACACGCTGTTCGATGCCGGCGCGCGGTTCACCACCCAGGTGGCCAGCCGCCCGCTGACCTTGCGCGCGAACATCAGCAATCTCACCGACAAGGACTATTGGGGCGTACCGCTTACCCAGACCCTGGGGCTCGGCGCGCCGCGCACCTACGAGCTGTCGGCGAGCGTGGACTTCTGACCGCCAGGGCGCGCTACCTGCCGTCGCGCACGCCCTGGGCCGTGCTCATGAAGTTGACACTGATCCGTGCGCCATCGATGCCCGGCTCCTTGGGCACGCAATGCAGCCAGTCCTGCTGGGCGCGCCCGCCCATCACCACCAGGTCACCGCAAGATGGCCTGAACGTGATGGAGCGTCCGCCCTTCGCCGGCTTGATCAGGAAGCGTCGGGAAGTGCCCAGCGTCAGCACCGGCACGATGCACTCCAGCTTGCGGCAGGAGCGATGATCGCGGTGCCAGCCGGTACTGTCGTTGCCGTCGCGGTAGAGATTCATCCACAAACCGTCATAGACCACCCCGTAGTGGTTCGATAGCGCACTGACAGCCTGCAGCAGGCCCTCTTCGCGCACCTCGCGCAGGTCCTGGTAGACCGCGGTCATGCGCGGCTCGAGCAATGTTCGGTTGAACATGCGCCGTTCGTGTTCGCGCCAGGGCACGCTGCGGCGCATCTGCTCGTAGAGCTGCGCGGCACCCGACAGCCAATCGGGCACGACCTCGACCCAGGAATGCGCATCGAGCGCGACACGCCTTGCGGTTCGAAACGCCGTGTCGACGGCCAGCGGTGCATCGATCATGTCGAACAGGTCACTCTGCATGGCGTCCGGATCCGCTGTAGGCGTTGAGGGTCGCATCGCGCGCCGCCAGCCCTTGCCAGGCGCGCAGCACCGCATAGCCACGCCAGGGCCGCCAGCCCTCGGCGGCCTGCGTGGCGGCTCGCGCGCTGCTCACGCCCAGGGCCTTGTGCAGCGCCACGTCACCCGCGGGAAAGGCATCGGGCCAGCGCAGCGCGCGGAGCGCGATGTACTGTGCGGTCCAGTCACCGATACCAGGCAAGGCGCGCAATGCCGCGCAGGTTGCCGCGACGTCCACGCCTGGACGCAGCAGCAGCCGTCCGTCCAGCACGGCCTCGGCCAGCGCTTTCAAGGCGCCCTGACGCTGACGGGTGATGCCCAGCCGACCCAGTGCGTCGCCACTGGCCGTGGCCAGGGCGGCGGGTGTGGGAAACAGGCGATCCAGCCCTGCGATCGGGGTTTCGACGGGCATCCCGAAAGCGGCGACCAAGCGCTTGCCCAGCGTGCATGCGGCGGCCACCGTGATCTGCTGGCCGAGCACGGCGCGCACGGCCAGCTCGAACCCTTCCAGCGTGCCCGGTACGCGTACGCCATCGCTCGCCGGGAACGTGGCCTGCAGCAAGGCGTGAATGGCCTGCGGGTCGGCGTCCAGATCGAACGCCGCGCGCACGCGGCTGATCAGCGTCGGCAAGGCAACGGCCAATGAATCGCTGACAGTCAGCAGCACCTGGGCACGCGCCTCGTCGAAACGTACCCGCAGCCAGCCGCTGCAAGCCTGTCCGCGCTGAACGACCTGCAAGGTGCGCGCGTACTCCCACCCCTGCACACGCTCCACGCCGGACAAGGCGCGCAGATGCAGAAACTGGAGCATGGCACCGACGTCATAAGGCGGGCGCCAGCCCAACCGCACGCTTGCGCCCTGTCCATCCACGACAGACCTGGCGCGGCGCAGGGCGCTGGGGTTCAACCCGTAGTGTCGGGAAAACGCGTCGTTGAAACGCCGGACGCTGGCAAAGCCGCTGGAAAGTGCCACCTGGGTCATCGGCAGCTGCGTGTCGGCGATCAGCTGCTTGGCCGCCAGCAGGCGCCGGGTCTGCAAGTACTGCAGGGGCGACACGCCGAAATGCGCCTCGAAGATCCGTCGCAGGTGGCGGTCGCTCACCCCCAGGTGCCCTGCGATCCGCGCCATCGCGCCCCCCGTGGTCTGCGGCTGATTGGCGAGTACCGGGACGATACTGCTCAAGGCATCGGGTTCGTCCATAAGCCGCGCCGCCTGCAACGCCAGGATGCGCGAGGCGTCCTCGGTGCTCCATGATGCCGCGCGCGGCGCCAGTTCCGGGCGGCAGCGCAGGCATGGCCTGAAGCCCGCGGCCTCGGCCTGAGCGGCATGGCGATAGAAACGGATGTTCTCGCGCCGTGGCGTTTTCACCCGACACACCGGTCGGCAGTAGATGCCAGTGCTGGTCACGGCGGCGAAAAAGGCGCCATCGAAGCGCGCATCGTGCGCTTTCAGGGCCTGGTAGCAGGCGTCGCTTTCGGGAGGATCGATGATGTTTGGCATAGACGACATCGTATTCCCCCATCGTGGGCGAGACTCGCCATTTTCGGACATATGGTGCGAAACACCGCCATGCCTTGCAAACCGCACATCCGGGCAACTGGACATCCGCACTCGATGTGCTGGAATTTTCACTGCCGCACGCAATGACCCGAGCCATTTGAGCGGACCGCCACGGCCTGATCTCTGGCTCCCCGCAAGCCGACAACGTCAGGGACTCGTCATGGCCAAGGTTCTCTGTGTGCTCTATCCGGACCCCGTCACCGGTTATCCTCCGCGCTATGCGCGCAGCACGATCCCGCGCATCGATACCTACGCCGATGGCCAGCGGACGCCCTCGCCGACGCCACCCCTGGGCTTCGAGCCTGGCGAGCTGGTCGGCTGCGTCTCCGGTGGGCTGGGTTTGCGCGCCTACCTGGAACAGCACGGTCACGAGCTGATCGTGACCAGCGACGAGCGTGGGCCTGATTCCGCGTTCGAGCGTCACCTGGTCGACGCCGACATCGTCATATCCCAACCCTTCTGGCCCGCCTACCTGAGCGCCGAGCGCATCGCCCAGGCACGAAAGCTCAAACTGGTGATCACCGCAGGGATCGGCTCCGACCATGTCGACCTGGCCGCTGCCGCCGCGGCCGGCATCACCGTCACCGAAGTCACCGGTTCCAACTGCATCAGCGTCGCCGAGCAGGTGGTGATGCTGATCCTCGTGCTGGTGCGCAACTACCTGCCGGCACACGCGATCGCCGGCGACGGCGGCTGGAACATCGCCGATTGCGTGGAGCGCAGCTACGATATCGAAGGCATGCATTTCGCCACCATCGGCGCGGGCCGCATCGGCATGGCCGTGTTGCGTCGACTGCAGCCCTTCGGCGTGCACCTTCACTACTTCCAGCGTCATCGCCTGGCGCCGCACATCGAGGACGAACTGGGGCTCACCTACCACGCGGACATGGCCTCGCTGTTGCCCGTCGCCGACATCGTCAACCTGCAGATTCCGCTCTACCCCGCCACCGAAAACCTGCTGGACGATGCCCGGCTCGCGCAAATGAAACGAGGCGCCTATCTGCTCAACTGTGCCCGTGGCAAGCTGGTGGAGCGCGATGCGCTGGTGCGCGCCCTCGCGTCAGGGCAGCTGGCCGGCTATGCCGGCGATGTGTGGTTCCCGCAGCCCGCGCCGGCGGATCACCCGTGGCGAAGCATGCCGTTCAACGGCATGACGCCGCACATCTCCGGAACCTCGCTGTCGGCGCAGGCACGCTATGCGGCAGGGACGCTGGAAATCCTGCAGGACTACCTCGGCAACCGGCCCATTCGTGATGAATACCTGATCGTGCACGGTGGCGCGCTTGCCGGTACCGGCGCCCGCTCCTACCAGTTGCGATGACACAGGCCAGCGGCAGTGACCGGACCTTGTGGGCATGAACATTCGTCCCTATTCTCTATCGCTGGAGCGCGCGGAAGGCCCACCATCGCGATCGCGCCCGGGGCTTCTTGCGCAGCAAACGCCAGTGCCGCAGTGCCATCAAGGAGGCGCAGTGCCGTCGATCACATCCCAGGCCGTCGAAGCCCAACTGACCTCTGCCGCCATTTTTCTGGTGGTGTCGATCAACCCCGAACCCCAGAGCGAAGCCACCGTTCGAGCGCTTTGCGCAGACCTTTCATCCCTGGTGCGCGGCGTGGGGTTCAGAACCCCCGACGGTGCGCTGTCGTGTGTCACGGGCATTGGTTCCCACGCCTGGGATCGCCTGTTCGGCGCACCACGGCCCAAGGCACTGCACCCGTTCCGGGAGATTCGCGGCGTTCACCACGCCCCCTCCACTCCCGGCGACCTGCTGTTCCATATCCGCGCCACGCGCATGGACCTGTGCTTCGAACTGGCCAGCCAGATCATGGCGCGCCTGGCGGGCGTCGTTACCGTGGTCGACACGGTGCAGGGCTTCAAGTACTTCGACAACCGTGACCTGCTGGGCTTCGTCGACGGTACCGAGAATCCGGTGGCCCAGGCCGCTGTACAGGCAACCCTGATCGGCGACGAGGATGCCGCGTTCATCGGCGGCAGCTACGTCATCGTGCAGAAGTACCTGCACGACATGGACAAATGGCAGGCGATCCCGGTCGAACAACAGGAAAGGATCATAGGGCGCAGGAAGCTGTCGGACATCGAGCTGACCGATGCCGAGAAGCCCAGCTACGCGCACAACGTGCTGACCAGCATCGAGGAAAATGGCGAGGACCTGCAGATACTGCGCGACAACATGCCCTTCGGCGACGTCGGCAAGGGTGAGTTCGGTACCTACTTCATCGGCTATGCGCGATCGCCGGCCCGCACCGAGCGCATGCTCGAAAACATGTTCGTCGGCAACCCGCCCGGCAATTACGACCGCCTGCTCGACGTCAGCCGGGCGGTGACTGGGTCCTTGTTCTTCGTACCCACCACCACGTTCCTCGACGCGGTGACCAGCGAGGCGACCGGCGCAGCGGTCGTCGACGATGTCGAACCCCATCCGTCAGCCCGGCACGTCTCCCCCGAGGGTTCGCTGGGTATCGGCTCCCTGAAGGAAGGCCCAGGCCATGAATAATCTCCATCGCGAACTCGCCCCAATCTCGAAAGCCGCGTGGGAACAGATAGAAGAGGAAGCACGCCGCACGCTGAAACGCTACCTGGCGGCGCGCCGCGTCGTCGACGTGCCCGAGGCCGGCGGCCCGACCCTGGCCTCGATCGACACGGGGCATGTCGAAAAGATCGACAGCCCAGGCGATGGCCTGCAGGCCGTCAGGCGACTGGTCAAGCCGCTGGTGGAACTGCGCATCCCGTTCAAGCTCACACGCCAGGCGATCGACGATGTCGAGCGCGGGTCCGCCGACTCCGACTGGGCGCCTCTGAAGGAAGCCGCGCGCAAGATCGCCTACGCCGAGGACCGGGCGATCTTCGACGGCTACAAGGCGGCGGGCATCGGCGGCATACGCCCCGGCGCCAGCAACAGCGCACTGACGCTGCCAGCCACGGCGATGGACTATCCGGGGGTGATCGCCAAGGCGCTGGACGAGTTGCGCCTGGCCGGCGTCGAGGGGCCGTACCGCCTGGTGCTGGGGGCGGATGTCTACACCGCCCTGAGCGGCGGCAGCGAGGACGGCTACCCGCTGCTGCAACACATTCGTCGCCTGGTGGACGAAGAAATCATCTGGGCACCGGCCATTGCCGGAGGGCTGGTGCTGACCGTGCGCGGCGGGGATTTCGAGCTGAGCCTTGGCCAGGACATCGCCATCGGCTACCTCGGCCATTCGGCGACCGACGTCGAACTGTACCTGCAGGAAAGCTTCACCTTCCGCCTGCTGACCAGCGAAGCGGCGGTGGCCTTGAACGCGCCACCGGCCACCCCGTGACCACTGTTCTGCGCTACGCCGTGTAGTTGGGTCCGCTTCGCGGGTAAACCCGCTCCCACAAACACTGTGGGAGCGGGTTTACCCGCGAAGGGCTGCAAAGCAGCCCCAACAAACACCAGGTTTTCTTACGTGAACACCATTACGCACTACGCCGGCAGTTCGCTTCGGCTACCCTTCAGCAGGAAACGCGCCCGACGATAGCGAACGCGGGAGGGCCCACGGTGAAGATACGAAACGGGATCAACGTCGTGAAGCAGGCCGTCGAACTCGTCGGCCGACATCCACTGGTTACCGGCATCCTGGCAATCACCGGGCTCCTCGGTTTTGTGTTTTCCATCTACACCTATGAAGCCGATCGCCAGAGCGCTGTCGAAAACAGCCAGCAAACCGAGCGAAACATCAGCGCGATCAACAAGGTGGATCAAGGTGTAAAAGCCATCTCGGCGGCAACCTTCGCATCCTGTGCCCGGGCGCCTTGCTGGACGCTCGAGGACCTGGTCAGTCGAGACACGATCGGCAAACCCAAAGACCTGGTGGACGCCAAGGTCGCGCCAGCGATGAGGAAAGACAAGGGTCAGTTCATCTACGAGCTCGATGGCTGTTTTGTGAGCGTCGAGTACACGGACGATGCGGTCTCATACATTTCCGCCAACCTGTTCAAGCACGTCGAGATCGCAGGTCGCAAGGATCAGTATGGCTATCCGTTGCAGGAGAGAAAGCCCTGCGCGTTCTCGATCGTTCGACTGCTCGCGCCAGATGAGCGCCCTGCGCAAGTCGACAACGCCAACCTGACGGTCGCCGACGCCATCAGGCTCATATCGCCATCGGCAGACTGCGCGGGATGCGATGGGCCTGCCCTGCAGATTTCCAGCGCCTGCATCGACTGTGGCAACTATGCCGAGCCTTACATCGAGTTCATGAAAGCCGGCAGTCATGCCGAGATGTTCATCGATTCATTTTTCACGACAGCGTTCGACACGGTGGATGATACAGGTGAGCAAGGGGCCGATATCCTTGCTGCGTTCCGGGAGTCGATGCGCGCGAAAATCGGACCGGACGCTGAGTACGGCATAGAAATCGCGCCCTTGTGCCAACTGGACATCTATCCCGAGATCAAACGAATCCTCGCCCGTTCGCAGATCACCGCCGTGGGCCTGGGCACCGGCCCACGGCGGTGGACGAATGCGCTCTTCTGCAAGTGGTGGGAGTAACAGTCAATCAGACCGCTGCATTACCGGGGCTGCTTTGCAGCGGATTGCTGTATCGTTCATTCCTGCCGTGCAACCAGACGCCAATGAAGCGATAAACCATGAACCGTCGTAAAAAGATCAACCAGCTGTTGAAAGCCCACGCCAAGAAGGCCAGCGCCAAGCTGGCGCCGAAAAACCGCAACACCTACATTTCCAAGGCCGACCGACTGAAGCTGGCGGCCGAGGCCAGCCCGAGCGTCGAGCAGACCACGGCAGACAACGCCGCCCCCGCACAGCCCTGAGCCTGACGATGACAATGCCTGCCGATACAGCGAGCAATGCGATGGACCTGAAATTCAGCCATGTGGATGTGCTGGTCGCCGATCTGCGCGCCGCCTGCAGCTATTACGCGCAGGTGCTGGGCGCCGCTATCTCGAGGACGCTCGTCTGGGAGCGTGGCGGCCTGCACGTACACTACGCGATCGCCCGGGTCGGCCAGGAACGGTTCATGCTGGTGCAGCCACTGGCGGGTAACCTTAAGGACCTGCTCGACACGCACGGCGAGGGGATGATCTACCGCCATTGCTATTGCACGCCGGACATCGAGCAGGCCTACGACCAACTGACCGCCAACGGCATCCAGCCCGAGGACGAGAACGGCAAGCCACTGGCGCGCGAGCACCTGCAGTCGCCTGCCGGTGCCCGCATCATCTGGCTGCCGAAGCGTTTCGGGCATTTCTCGATCGAAATCATCGAGGCGCAGGCACTCGAAGCCTTCATCGAGGACGCGTTCCTCCCGCTGCCCTGAGTCAGAACGCGTACTGCACCCCGACGGTCGAGGTGACCGGCGTATCCTGGCGGATGATCGGGCTGTGCCGGACCTGGTCGGTGTAATGCAGTACATTCACGCTGGCGATCGTCGACCAGTGCGGATCGAACCGGTGCATCCACGACAGCTCGCCCGAGTAGGCATAGATACCCTTGTCCGCCTCGAATCGATCGAAACCCGTGTTGTCACTTTGCTGGCTGGTGACGCCGAAGTAGGTCTGGTTGTACCTGGCCTGCCCCGCATGCGCGTTGACGCCCAGGGTGACGGTGTCGGCGTCGCTGTGGTGAAGCGTGCCCAGCAGGCCGAACTGATAGCGATCGCCGCGCTTGTAGCCACCGGTACGCAGCTCGGCGTCGGCGGTGATCGCCAGCCAGGGCAGGATCTGCTGGGCCAGGTTGATCTCGACGACCGTCGCACCGCCCACCTCGCCCATGCCCTTCAAACGGTCCGAGCCATCGCGGTACTGGCTGTCACCGTCGGCACGGCCGAAGTCGTAGCCGAGCGAGACGCTGGCGCTCAAGCCATTGTCGAACTGGTGCTGGAGGCCTATGCCCTGGAGGCTATCGGCGAAAAAGATCCCGCGCTGGATGGACACCGATGGCAGCAGGTGGCCCCGGCTGCCCTTCGCGCCCATGTAGCGGGGCGCGGTGTGCAGGGCGAAGCCGGCAGTGACCTGGGTCTCCTCGCCCCAGAGGCTGTCCAGCGCGGTCTTTTCCTCTGCGCTGGCCTGGCTGCAGGCAAGCGCCGCGTTAAGGGCAAGCGACGTGCCCAGTATCTTCCTGATGGACGTTGATTCGAACATGCTCATGACTCGCTGGATAAGGTTTGAACACCATGGAAAACGCACCGGGATTGCCCGGCGCATTTCAACGGGGCGCACTCTAGCGAGGGTCTGTCAACGTTCCTTCCAGCGATTGTCAAGCTCGTGTGAAGATGGCTGATTTTTTCTGGGCAGGCCTCAGCTGTCCTGGCCCAGCACATAGCGGTCGAAGTGCTGGATATGCTCGTCGAGGTTGTCCTCGAGCATCATCCGGTACTGCTCGCAGAAGTACTTCAGCAACTCCTCGCGCGCCGCGGCCATCTCCTGCGCCGACTTGAAACTGCGCGCCGTCATCCAGGCATTGAAGCGACTGGCGGCGAAGGTCATCGAAGCGCTGACCTTGCCCAGGTCCTCGAGCTTTTCGATCTGCTGGTTGGCCAGCTCGATATGCGCGTCGGCGCGGTCGTAGAAAGTCTGGTCGGTGGCTTGTGCCATGCGGTACACCTATTGGGGATGCTTGGCTCAGGCCGTCTTGGCCTGAACGGTGAACAGGCTGGCCCCCAGCGTCATGAACGACACGCCGAACAGGCGGTTCATCAGGCGCGCGCGGCTTGGCGCGGCCAGCTGGCGTTTCAAGGCCTGGGCCAGGGAGACATAGAAGGCATGGGAGAGCATCGAGCACAGGGCGAACGTGACCACCAACAGGCCGAGCTGGCCGTCGGCGCCATGGCCGGTGCGCACGAATTGCGGCAGGAAGGCGGCGAAGAACAGGATGGCCTTCGGATTGGTCAGCGCCACCGTCACGCCATTGAGCAGCAGCCGGCGATTGCTGGCGATGGACCTGGCCGGCTGCTCCAGCTGGTCGAAGGCACTGCTGCGGCTCTTCCACTGCTTGATGCCCAGGTAGATCAGGTAGCTCGCGCCCAGTATCTTGAGCAGCAGGAAGGCCGTGGCCGAGGTCTGCAGCAGCACCCCGAGGCCGGCACTGGTGGCGGTGGACACCACCAGCAGGCCGAAGGCGTTGCCGAGCGAGCCGAGCATCGCCCGCCGCGGGCCATGGGACAACGAGTTGGACAGGGCCATGATGACCCCGGGGCCTGGCGACAGCGTCACCAGCATCGAGACGACGACAAAACCGAACCAATCGTGAAGCGACATCCTTGTACATCCCCGGACCGATAAAGTGAGGCGGCGACTGTAACAGAATGCTGCCCCGCTCCGGAAATGAGCTTCGAAATCTCAGCCTGTGGGAGCGGGTTCGCCCGCGAACACCGGCAAAGCCGGTGCCAGGCACCGCGACGCCTGTTTCGCGGCGGTTCGGCGCCCCGCTAAACCCGCTCCCACAGAGGTCTTCTGCCCTCAGACCGAACGCAGGTTCAATGGGTTCGATTCAACCGGCTGCCGCGCATCGTGGCCGCAGGCCACGAAATCCTCCTTGCGCAGCACCACCAGCGCCACCAGCGACGCCACGCCGGTGCCCACGTAGAAGTACCACGGCGCGGTGATATCCCCGGTGACCTTGATCAGCCAGGTGGAGATCAACGGCGCGCTGCCGCCGAACACCGCCACCGGGATGTTGTAGGCCATGGCGATGCCGGTGGAGCGGATGCGGGTCGGCAGCAGCTCGCTCATCAGCGCGTAGGTCGAGGACGCGTACAGGCCGAACAGGATCGCCACCGCCATCAGCGGCCAGAACAGCGTGGTCGGCGTGGCGCCCGGCGCACTCTTGAAGAACCAGTACATGGCCAAGGTCGCCAGGGTGCCGATCACCATCAGGAACGGCTTGCGCCCATAGCGGTCGGTGAAGGCGCCGCCGAAGGGCATCACCAGCGCCGCCGACAGGCTGGCGACGAACACATAGAGCAAGGTGGTGCCGCTGTCGAACTTGAGGGTGTTGGACATGTAGGTCGAGGCGAAGGTCAGCACCAGGTAGAAGATCGAGCTGTGCAAAGTGATGATGAAGAACACCAGGGCAATCGAGCGTTTCCACTGCCACACCTCGCGCAACGGTGCCTTGGAGGTCTGCCCGGCCTCGACCAGGGCGAGGAACTCGGGGCTGTCCTCGAGCTTGAGGCGGATGTACAGCGAGATGAAGCCCAGCGGCCCGGCGATCAGGAACGGAATGCGCCAGCCCCAGTCCTGCATCAGCTCCGCGCCCAGGGCCCAGGTCATGCCATTGGCCACGGCGCCGCCCAACAGCAGGCCAAGCACTGCGGTGACCATCAGCCAGCAGGTGGCGAAGCCCCGCCGCCCGGGGCCTGCGTATTCGGAAATGAAACTGGTGATGGTGCCGATCTCGCCGCCGGCGGAGAAACCCTGCACGCAGCGGATCAGCACCAGGATGATCGGCGCGGCGATGCCGATGCTGGCATAGGTCGGCAACAGGCCGAGCAGGAAGGTAGAGCCGGCCATCATCACCAGCACCGTGATCAGCGTGCGCCGACGGCCGATCTTGTCGGCCAACGGGCCGAAGAACAGCCCGCCCAGCGGGCGGATGAAGAAGCTCAGGGCAAAGGCCGCGAAACTCGCCAGCAGG
Source organism: Pseudomonas sp. GD03858 (assembly GCF_029840925.1). GTDB lineage: Bacteria > Pseudomonadota > Gammaproteobacteria > Pseudomonadales > Pseudomonadaceae > Aquipseudomonas. The sequence goes on along the minus strand of NZ_JAOCDM010000060.1, from coordinate 9,970 downwards.
CTGCTGGTGGGGTCGTCGGAAACGAAAAAGGCCTTGCCGATGTACAAGGCCAGGAAGCCGTAGACGCCATAGTCGTACCACTCGATCAGGTGACCGGTGGTGGCGCCGATGAAAGCCCGGCGCCGCTGGCGCTGGGTGTTGCCGGGTGACATGCCCATAAGGGAACTCCTGTCGTGATGCTGTCCATGAATGGTCGTTGCTTCAGGGGATGCTCGAAGGCCCCGAGGGATCCTGCAGCCACTGGCGCAAGCGGGTCTTGAGAATCTTGCCATAGCTGTTTTTCGGCAGCTCGGCGCAAAACTGATATTTCTTCGGTTTCTTGAACGAGGCCATGCGCGCCAGGAACCACTGGTTGAGCGCCTGGGCATCGACACGACCACTCGCGCGCGGCACCACGAAGGCCACCACCGACTCGCCCCACTCGGCATCGGCCTCGCCCACCACGCACACTTCGAACACCTCGGGGTGCTGCATCAGCACTTCCTCGACTTCGCGCGGGTAGATGTTGCTGCCGCCGGAGATGATCACATCCTTGCAGCGATCGGTCAGGGTCAGGTAGCCGCGCGCATCGAAGTAGCCGATGTCGCCGGTGCGCAGCCAGCCATCCACCAGGGTCGCCTGGGTAGCGGTCGGATTGTCCCAGTAGCCCAGCATCACCGGTGCGCCGCGCACCGCGATCTCGCCGGGCTCGCCAGGCGCGAGCGGCTGGCCGGCAGCGTCCACCACCCGCACCTCGACACACGCCTGGGCGCGTCCTACCGAGGCGGCCATCGCCGACCAGTCGGCGTGGTCACGGTCGGCGATGGTTTCACGCGCCAGCGCGCTGATGGTCATCGGGCATTCGCCCTGGCCGTAGATCTGCACCAGGCGCGGGCCGAAGGTGTCCAGGGCGTCGGCCAGGTCCGCGAGGTACATCGGCCCACCGCCGTAGACGATGGTCTTGATGCCTTCCCCGGCATAGCCCTGCTGCCGGGCCTGCTCGACCATGCGTTTGACCATGGTCGGCGCGGCGAACAGGCTGACCCGCTCCAACCCCTGGGCCAGCTCGAACAGCTCGGCTGCCTGGAAGCCGCGCGATGCCGGCACCACATGACGGGCGCCACAGCGCACGTGGATGAAGTTGTACAGGCCGGCACCGTGGGACATCGGCGCGGCATAGACCACGGCGTCGCCCGCCGACACCGGATCCACATCCAGCGGATAGCACAAGGACATGGCGACCAGGTTGCCATGGGACAGCATCACGCCCTTGGAGCGCCCGGTGGTGCCGGAGGTGTAGAACAGCCAGGCCAGGTCGCTGTCCTGGCGCGGATGCGGCGCCTGCAGATCGACGCCCGCGACGGCCACGGCCTGGCCGGGCGCGGCCAGCTCGCGACAGCCAGCGGGCAACGCCAAGCCATCGAATAATCTGCCCTCGTCGGTGTAGATCAGCCGCGCCCCGGCGTTGCCGGCGATCCAGGCCGCTTCCAGGGCGTGCAACTTGTTGTTGATCGGCACCGCCACCGCCCCGCTCCACCAGATGGCGTAGAGCAGTTCGAGGTAGGCGCAGCTGTTCTTCATCAGCAGCGCCACCCGCTCGCCCGGAGCGATGCCGTATTCGTCGCGCAGTTGCAGCGCGCGAGCCCGGGCCTGCTCGGCGAGTTGCTGATAATCGGCGACCTGGCGCAGGCCGTCGAACAGCGCGGCGCGCTGCGGCCAGCGCTGGGCCGCGTCGAGCAGCCAGTGCGCGATGTTCATCTCAGACCCTGACCGCTTGCAGCACGCTGGCGTAGTTGGCCGCGGCCATGCCGCCCATGTTGAACAGCAGGCCGAACTCGGCACCGGGCACCCCCAGGCCGATGGGATTGCCGGTAAGCTGGGCAAAGCCCAGGGCGTGCATCGACACACCGGTGGCGCCCACCGGATGGCCCTTGGCCTTGAGCCCACCAGACAGGTTCACCGGCAGTCGCCCGCCCTGGCGCACGATGCCGTCGTCCAACGCCCGATGCCCCTCGCCGCGCGGCGCCAGGCCCATGGCCTCGTAGATCAGCAGCTCGGCGATGGTGAAACAGTCGTGGACCTCGGCGAAGCTCAGGTCGTTCAGGGTCACCCCCGCCTCGCGCAGTGCGCCATGGATGGCCCGCTGCGGCCCCTCGAAAGCCAGAACGTCACGGCGCGACAGCGGCAGGAAGTCATTCACCTGGGTCATCGCACGGATCGCCACCTGGCGCCGCATCGAACGGGCCCGCTTGGGCGAAGCCAGGACGATCGCCGCCGCGCCGTCGCTGATCAGCGAGCAATCGGTCAGGCGTAGCGGCGCGGCGATCAGCGGATTGCCCTGGGATACCGTGTTGCAGTGCTCGAAGTCCATCACCCGGTGCATCTGCGCCAGCGGGTTGGCCATGGCGTTGGCGTGGTTCTTCACCGCGATCGCGGCCATCGAGGCCAGTGGACTGTGGTAGCGCTCGGTGTACTGCTGCGCCACCTGGCCGAATAACTGGGCGAAGCTCAACCCCGCTTCCTCGATGGCATTCTGGTAACCGGCGCCGGCCAGCGCGCGGGTAACCTCGACGGTGCTGTTGCCGGTCATCTTCTCCGCGCCCACCACCAGCACCAGTTCGGCGGCGCCGCTGCGGATCGCGTGGATGCCCGCCTGGATCGCCGCCGAACCCGAAGCACAGGCGTTCTCGCAGCGGGTAGCCGGTTTGAAGCGCAATTGCGGGTCGGCCTGCAGCATCAGCGAGGCCGGAAAGCCATCGGCCACCAGGCCCGAGTTGAAGTGACCGAGGAACAGCGCGTCGATCTCGGCGGCGTCGATCTCGGCGTCCTTGAGCGCGTCGCGGGTGACCTGCACGATCAGGTCCTCGAGGTTCTGGCCATCCAGGCGACCGAAAGGACTGTGCGCAGCGGCGACGATGGATACGGAATCGTGAAACATGGTGATTTTCTTCTGTCCTTGAAGCGGGTATTTCATACAATGGGCCAGCGCCCGAATCCCACGCTAGTTGGGGCAACTACGTACGCCTGTACGTAGTGAGTAATACGGGCATGGCCCCTAAACCGAGGCAGGATGCCTGATGACCGCCGATACACCGCCCCTCCACGACCTCGAGCGCTTGGCGTTCCAGGTATCCCCTGCCCCCCAGATGATCACCGCCCATCGTCGCATGCTCGATTGCAACCAGGCGTTCGTACGGTTGTTCGGCTACGAGCGGGAAGAGTTGCGAGGCAACCTGACACTGCTGCTTTATCCCTCCCATGCGGACTACCAGAGCATCGGCGAACGTAGCGAGCACTGGCTGCGCACCGGGCTTGGGGCTTTCTATACCGATGAACGCTTCATGCAGCATCGCAATGGCGAAGTGTTCTGGGCACGGGCCCACGGGTTTACCCTGACGCTCGATGACCCGTTCAAGCTGATGGTGTGGCATTTCGAGCGGCTGGACCGGCAGCCAGCGCCCGCGGTGCAGTTGACGGCGCGGGAGCGGGAGATTTCGCTGCATATCGTGAACGGGTTGACGTGCAAGGAAGTGGCGCGCCAGCTGGGGATCTCGCATCGCACGGTGGAGGTGCATCGGGCGCGGTTGATGAAGAAGTTGCAGGCGAAGAACAGTGCCGAACTCGTCTCCAAGATCATCTTCATCAGTTGAAAACCCAACCTGGCTCAGGCAAAGAATGCTCAATCTCCACGGCTCACCAACTGCGCATGTTGGTGATCACGCGCTCACCCTTATAGAACCATGCCAATGAAATATATCCTGTTCTTCATCATTACGTTTTCCACCTTATGGCAGTTGATGTTCAGCTACGAGTCGTGGTGGCATTTCGCACTGCTTTCACTGCTGTCTGTTTCCTGGGTGGTCGCTGCCATCTATATCTATGACCTGACATGGGCATTGACCGGACGCAGCTCTGCATACTATCGAGCGTTCTACAGCGAGCTGAAGAAAGACTTTTTCATCGCACTGGTGTCTGGCCTGGTGCTGGTATTCGTCATCAACATGTCCTCCGCCAGCTATAGCCTTTCAAGCATCGACATCGCCTTCGCCGGCTTTCCATTTCTGCTGATGAGCATCATCGACACCTGCATTTTGACGAAGAGCAAAATCGTCGGCGAACGCTTGCCAAGGTCAATCACCCGCCTGCTCATGACCTTTCAATGCCTTACAGCGCTGATCTACATCTATTTCCTGATCAAGATAAACTCCACGGCCTACGCGCCGGCAGAGTCGCTCTGGCTGCAAATCACCCTGCTGCTCACGGCGTTTTGTCTGAGTATCTTCTCGCACCAGCTGGTGTTCATCCTCAAGAAACAGCGCATGGAATTATCGCCAGCGCTCGTCGAGCTTTTCGACAGCATGAAAATGAGCCAGGGCATCTACAAGCAAGCGGGCATCGCCGTCGAGCAATGGAACAGCATCGTGTTCAAGAAAAAAGCGCAGCAGCGCGACATGAGGTCACGGCGAAACAAGAAGAAGCGTTGAACACGGCACCAGCAGGCACTCGGGCCACGGCACCTTCCCCGCGTCATCTCCCGCAGCTAGCTCGGCGCTATCGTTCGCACCCTGCCGATGGCGACGGCTCGGACTCAAGCTGCGCTTGAATCCAGTCGATGAATGCACGCACCTGCGGTCGACCCAGGCTCTCCTTGCGGGCCACCAGGTAATAGGCAAAGCGCGAAGGCCAGGCCCGGTCCACCGCTACCACCAGCCTGCCGCTGCGCAAGTCATCTGCGGCGTGCTGTGCCTGCACGAGCGCGATGCCTTGGCCACTGACGGCCGCGCGTAACAAAAGCAGATCTTCGTCAAAGCTCGGTCCTCGGCGGCTACGGCGATCGGGTTCGGCCCCGTGAGCCTGCAACCACAGCGTCCAGTCGGCACGGTCGGCGTCCTGCAGCAGTGGGTAGCGCAGGCAATCGCACGGTTCATCCAGTGGCGGCCCACCGGCAAGCAGGTCGGGGCTGGCTACCGCAAGCAGCACAGGAGCCAGTAACGGTATCGACTCCAGCCCTGGGTACTCGCCCAGGCCATGGCGCAGGGCAATATCGACAGGTTCACGATGCAGATCGACAAGCTCGGCCGTGGACTGCACATGCACGTCGATCTCTGGGTGCCGCGCATTGAAGTCAACCTAGCGTGGCACCAGCCAGCTGGACGCGAACGAGGGCTGAGTGCTGATCGTGAGGGTGTTGACGCGCGTCAGGGCTTGCAGATCGAGCAGAGCGCTTTCGATCTGGCCAAAACCGCGTGACAACCCCGGATAGAGACTCGCCCCCGCCTCGGTAAGCTGCACGCCGTAGCGACTGCGCGTCAGCAGGCGGACCCCGAGGCGGTCTTCCAGCAAACGGATCTGTTGACTGATGGCACCTGGGGTGACGCCCATGGACTCGGCGGCGGCCTTCAAGCTACCCAGTCGAGTGGTTTCGGAAAAAGCACGCAACGCGAGCAACGGCAAGACTGCACCCATGAAATTTAAACCTTAGAAAAACTAATCTGAATGAATGAAATGATCGTTCGTAAACCTTATGGATGATGCCTAGCATAGCGTGACTGCAAACATATTCAGATTAGTTTTATTGAGGCCAATAACATGCCGGATCCCGCGCTTGTGCTTTATACCGACAGCTCCCCCAATGGTTTCAAGATCACCATTGCCCTTGAGGAATTGGGACTGCCTTATCGCCTGATCCACGTGAATATCGACTTGGCCGAGCATCGCCACGAGGATTTCCTCGCACTCAACCCGGCAGGTCGCATCCCGGTATTGGTAGACCGCAAGGCTGGAGTCGTGCTGTTCGAATCAGCAGCGATCCTGTTGTACCTGGCACAATTGAGCGATCAATTGCTCGAGCAGGCAGCGCAACCACGTTGGGCAGCCATCACCTGGCTGATGTACCACAGCGCCAGCATGGGCCCTTTGCTGGGGCAGCGCGTTCACTTCGAGTGCTTCGCGCCCGCGCCCAACCCTACGGCGCAGCAGCGCTATCGCGCCCTCACCGAGGAGGCTTTCGCACTTCTCGATCAGCAACTCGCCACCCGTGCGTGGCTGGCCGGCGACGCCTATTCGATTGCGGATATCGCCAGTTTCGCCTGGCTGCACGTCGCCAAGGTCATTGGCTTCGACTTCAGCCCCCACCGCCATCTGAGTCGCTGGTTCCGACAAGTCGAGCAGCGTCCCCCCGTGCAACGCGGTATTCGTCTCCCAGCGCCAGCGACCGGCCCCTGACTCCCTCGAACAAGGAATGTCCATGACCTCTATCAGCAGCAAAGGCGCCAGCGCCGATGCCTTCGCCCTACATCCCGGGTACCGTCGCATGTTCGCCGACGGTCAGTTGACCCTAGGCATCTTCTTGCCGCTTCGTTTCTATGACGCAGACATGAGCGTGCTTCACGGCCAGGCGCAACTGGTCAGCGAAATCGACCGTTTGGGCTTTGCCGCCGTGTGGGTACGCGATGTGCCCTTGTACGACCCTGCATTCGGTGACGCCGGGCAGGTGTTCGACCCGTTCACCTACCTGGCCTACCTGGCAGCCCATACCCGCAGGATCACCCTGGCAACCGGCAGCGCGATTTTCACCCTGCGCCACCCCATCCACCTGGCGAAAGCCGCTACCAGCCTGGATTGCCTTTCAGGTGGGCGCCTGGTGCTGGGCATCGCCTCGGGCGACCGACCGATTGAGTTTCCGGCCTATGGCCTGGCCCATGACGAGCGAGGGGAGCGTTTTGCGCAGAGCGTGGATTACTTCCGCCGACTGCTGGCCGGCCATGCTGCGCCGATCCATTCGCCACTGGGGCAGCTCGATGGCGCCCAACTGCTCCCTGCCCCCGTCACTGGTCGGATCCCGCTGCTGGTGACCGGCTCATCACGCCAGTCGTTGCAATGGCTTGGCGAGCAGGCCGACGGTTGGATCACTTACCCCGAAGCCACTCACAATAGTCTTGGCCCTCGGCGCCTGGCCGAAAAGATCAGTGCCTGGCGAGCGCTCATTCCCGACGCAGGTTTGCGCCCACATGTCACCAATGAATGGATCGACCTGGATGAGAATCCGACCTTCCCGCGCACGCCGCAACAAGGTGGTTACGTGTTGCGTACAGGTCGTAACGGCCTGATCGACCTGCTGCATGAGTGGCGCGACGCCGGGGTCAATCATGCGGCGCTGGGCATGCAAATGGCGCGGCGCCCGTCCAGGGAAATCATTCAGGAGCTGGCCGAAGAGGTCCTGCCACTGTTTCCAGCGCTGCCTGGGCCAGCGCCTCATGCACAAATCTGGTAGCCATTGCCGTACAATCGCGCCGCGACAAACCCAGCCTGCGTCGCCGGAGGATGTTTCATTGCAACGAGTGATGATCGTTGGCCAGCCTGGTGCCGGGAAGAGCACCCTGGCACGCAAGCTTGGTGAATGCACGGGCCTGCCGGTCATTCACATCGACACGATTCATTGGCAGCCGGGATGGATCGAGAGAAGCCGCGACGAAAAGACCCGCCTTTGCCACGAGGTCGAGGCCAGTGATCGCTGGATATTCGAAGGCGGCCATTCGGCCACCTGGAGCAACCGGATTGCCCGCGCGGACCTGCTGATATGGATTGACCGGGCGGCGCCGCTTCGATTTTGGCGCGTGTTCATCAGAGCGCTGTGGTACCGCCGCCGATCCCGGCCCGACTTGCCAAATGATTGCCCGGAATTGCTGGCCAACCTGCCTGAGTTCTTTGGATTCATGTGGCGGACGAACAAGTCAGCCCGAGCAAAGCTCGAGCAGCTCGTGGCCACGGCGCCAGCGGGTTGCCGCGTGGTCTGCCTGCGATCCAACCGAGAGACCTGCGCTTTGCTGGCGACCATCGAACCCTCGCCAGGCGATTAGTCGTTCAGCCTGCACCTGGGCAACGGCAGGCGCTTGCCGTGAAGGAACAGCAGCATGTTTTTATCCTGCCCAGGGACGGCACATGGCGCTGGCCAGCAAGATTACCCCCTACAGCCCTGAGTGACCTGAGCGGCTCCGGGCAGACAAATCGATAGCTGATGCTCTACTTCGGGCGTCTCATCGATAACGCTGATGATTACTATCGAGCCAGCCGCCTGTCGAGTCGGCAAAAGCGGCCTCTATAATCGCGGCCAATTTCCCCTCCCCCACGCCTGCTCCAGGCGTCATTCCTCTTTGGAACCCACACCCATGCCCAGTGCCAACCCAACCCACCACAGCCCCCCCGAACATAGCCAGCAAAGCGTCCGACAGCAGTGGCTGGCGATTCTCTCGGTCGCCGTGGGCGCCTTCGCCCTGGTGACCAGCGAGTTCCTACCGGTGGGCGTGCTCAACGATGTGGCCAGCGACCTGGGCATCAGCGCCGGCCAAGCCGGCCTGATGGTGACCCTGCCCGGGATCATGGCCGCCCTCGCCGCGCCCTTGCTGTCGGTGGGCATCGGCGCCATGGACCGACGCTACCTGCTGATCGCCCTGACGCTGATCATGATCGTCGCCAACTCGGTGGTGGCCTACGCCAGCGACTTCAGCCTGCTGCTGCTCGGCCGGGTGTTGCTGGGCATCAGCATCGGCGGCTTCTGGGCGACGGCGATCGCCCTGAGCGGCCGCCTGGCGCCCAGGGGCGTGAGCGTCGCCCAGGCCACCTCGATCATCATGGTCGGCGTGACGTTGGCCACCGTGCTCGGCGTGCCCGTGGGCACCTGGCTCAGTGGCCTGATGGGCTGGCGCATGACCTTCCTGGTCACCGCGCTGCTGGGCCTACCGGTGTTGCTGGCACAGGTCCTGCTGCTGCCGCGCCTCACCCCGGAGAAGGCCATTCGCGTCAGCGACCTGCCGGCGCTGTTCATCAACCCACAAGCGCGGGTTGGCCTGATCGCCGTGCTGCTGATTGGCCTGGCGCACTTCGCCGCGTACACCTATGTCGCGCCGTTCTTCAAACACAGCGCCGGCTTCGATGGACCGACCATTGGTTCGCTGCTGCTGCTCTATGGCGTGGCCGGGGTGCTGGGCAACGTCTTCGCCGGTTTCGCCGCCAACCAGAGCGTGCGCCACACCCTGCTGCTGGTGGCGCTGCTGATCGGCATCGGCACCGCCCTGTTCCCGCTGTTCGCCACCAGCCTGACCGGCGCCGCGATGCTGATCGCGCTGTGGGGTTTCGCCTTCGGCGCGTTCCCGGCCTGCGCGAGCATCTGGATGTTCGTCGTGGCGCCCGAGGATGTCGAACGCGGCATGCCGCTGTTCGTCGCCATGTTCCAGGTGATCATTGCCCTGGGCTCGTTCTTCGGCGGGCGGATCGTCGACCAGATGGGCAGCGCGGTGCTGTTCAGCCTGGCCACGGCCCTGGTGGGCTGCGGCTTCGTCACGGTGCTGGTGCTGGGGCGTAGCGTCAGCAATCGCCTGGCGGCGCAACCTTCCTGAGCGATCGAGCTCATCGACCGGGCGGCCCGTCCCGCGGCGCCCGGTCGCCCTTTTCAGACCTGCTTCAACATGCCCATGTGCGCATCATCCATCAATGCCTTGGCCATCTCGCTGAGGTAGTGCGACGCCCAGACCAGTACCGGTTCGTTGTCCATCACGCCGATAAACGAGGCACGGCGGGCGCTGTCGAGCAGCACCGAGGCTTGTTCCAGGGCGTGGTTGGCGCAGTTGCCGGACTCCACGCGGAACAATTGCTTGCCGGGGACGGCGCCATCCAGGCAGGTGGAGGTGCCGACGGTCCAGCCGAGCTGGCCGTGGTCTGCGGGAGTTTCATTGTCCATTGCCAAATTCCTCTTATGTCTTCGAAGTCATCCATTCAGCGATTGAATCAAGTGAGGTCCTGTGGGAGCGGGCTGACCACTCATGACGTGCCAGGTGAGCTAGGCCGCTGTGTCTTCGAGGAAGTGAGGAAACTCGGGAAGGAAACGGTGGATCGGGGACGATCTTGAGCATGGTGAATCCTCTTTTGCATTGGATTAAGCCACCACGCCACCCTTGCATTGAGTAGGGTGGCAGCTACGTACGGGTCTGCAAGA
>NZ_JAOCDM010000006.1 GCF_029840925.1 Pseudomonas sp. GD03858 | reverse complement strand
CCGCTATCGCTTCATCCCACCGGTTATCCCTCCCTCCCGTGCTAGAATGCGCGCCTTCGAATCTGGAGGTAGACGCGTGCGCAAACTGGCGGTGGTAATGGCGGTGCTGGCCCTGGCGGGCTGTGACAACGAGGTCGAAGGCGTGCACAAACAGGTGGCCGAACACCTGAACAACCCCAAGACGGCCAAGTTCGCCAACGTGCGGTTCGACACCCAGGGCTCCATCTGTGGCCAGGTGCGTGGCAAGGACGATGCCGGGCAGTACGAACCCTACCGCAGCTACGTGGCCATCAAGCATGACGGTCAGTACGAGATCCTCATCGATCAGACGGGCAACAACCTGCGTATCCGCGAACTCTGCGGCGGCGCCGACCTGCAGCGCCGCGCCGACGCGATCGCCGACCAGCCGGCACCCGAGGGCTGGGATGTGGAAGTGATCCAGGGCCCGAACATGGGGGCGCTGACCGACATGACCGCGCGCCTGATCGAAAAGGGCATTCCTTCCTGGGTCGAGTACCGTGACAGCAAGCCAGTGGTCTTGATGGGGCCGTTCCCGACCAGGGACGAGGCCGATGCACGCAAGGCCGAAGTGATGGCCAAGCTGGGGACCGACTCGATCGTCATCCAGCACGGCGCCAAGCGCTGAGCCTGGGAGCAACGGATACCCCGGCGAAACTGTCACAGCCGCAAGGTCGCAGCTATGCTGCAAGTGGCAGGGTTTCAACGGGGGAGCGCCTCATGGCAACGCTGGAAAAGGCCATCGCCGTGGCCACCAGGGCACATGACGGACAGTTCGACAAGGGTGGAGCCGCCTACATACTCCACCCGTTGCGGGTGATGGCACGCATGGTCACGCCCGAGCAACGGATTGTCGCGGTGCTTCACGATGTGCTCGAAGATACCCCCCTGACACTGTCCGACCTGGCTCGCGAAGGCTTCCCGCTCAAGATCCTCGCTGCGTTGCTGGCGCTCAGCCGGCGCGACGGGGAGAGCTATGAAACCTTCGTCGTGCGTCTGGGTGTCGACCCGCTGGCCCGCCAGGTCAAGCTGGCGGACCTGGCCGACAACAGCGATCTCTCGCGCATCCCCAGCCCTGGTCCCGCGGATCTCGCCCGGCTTTCTCGGTACCAGCAGGCCAGCGCCTACCTGCGCGCGCTGACCTGACCCGGCTCAGCCGCAGGCCTTCAGGTTGACCGGCCCGACGAAGTCGTTGCCACGTCCCATCACGCACGCCACCTGCTGGTTGCGCTGCAGCTCCCAGGCTTGCGGTGGGTAGGTCTTGTTCCAGGCTTCGAACAGCTGGCGGTCCTGTTTCGACAGGCGCAGGTCGTACTGCTTGCTCATGTAGAAATACGTGCGCGCGATCATGCCGCGGATCGAGGGGCGCGGCATCACCTTCTTGGCCTTGAAATCGACCTGGGTCAGGCAGGCACCGTACTGGCCCTGCTGCGCGGGCAGCCAGCCGAAGCTGTAGTTGCTGCGGTCGCCGTTGACCTCGCCGATGCTCGGCACCAGATTGTGCAGGTCGGCCTCGGCGCGTTGGTAGACCGTGTCGTGGCGCGAGCAGTTCTTGCGCCCGCCGCTCTGCCAGCACTGGCGTTGGTGGCCGATCTGCCAGGCCGGCACGATGTGTTCCCACTCGATGCGCGAGGCGCGTTGCAGGTTCTTGCGGGGTTCATAGCCACAGGAGGCCAGGTCGACCTTGTTGCCCTTGTACTTGCAGCCACAGTAGAACTCGGTGGACTGCGGCGCATACAGACGCCACGCGACCTTCTTGGCTTCCTGGAAGGTGCGTGGGGCGTCGGCATGGGCGAGGGTGGTGGTCAACAGCAGGCAGGCGGCAGCGAAAAGCGAAACTCTCATGTGCGGTCAGTCTTCCTTGGGCACGGTCCAGAAGATCTGCACGCCGCCGTCGTCGCGGTGGGCGAGGGTGACATTGTCGTTCTCGGCAATTTCCTCGAGCAGGTTGTGCCAGTCGTCGGGCGATTCGTGCTCCAGGCGGAAGATCAGCGCGGCGCGGCTGCGCTGGGCGGTGGGGCTGTTGATGATCTTCTGGATGCGCTGACCCAGTTGTTCGTAGCTGCTCGGTGTTGCGACGGCGGTACTGGCCACAGGGGGAGTCCTTGTTTTGCTGTATGCGCATACAGTATTTCACTGTAGGCCGTTTCGCAACAGCGAGTAGGCTAAAAGCCCGATCAAGGGACTCCCAACTGTAGCCTCACACCGCCTTGCTGTTCAGCAGGCGCAAGCCAAGGCCGATGAATAGCGCCCCGCAGGCACGCTTGAACCAGGCGGCGATGGGCGAAGCCTTCATGCGCTGGCCGAAGCGGTAGGCGGTGAAGCTGTAGAACGAATGCACCGCGCAGACGATCACCGCCATGCTCACGTACATCACCGTGAACTGAGCGAGGATCGGTCGACCGGGCTCGAGGAATTGGGGCAGGAACGCGACGAAGAACATCAGGCTCTTGGGATTGCTCGCCGAGACCAGGAACGCCTCGACGGCGATGCGCCATCGCGACAGCGCGCTGACCGGCAGCGCAGCCGTGGCCGGTGGGCTGGCAGGGTTGCGCGAGAGCAATTGGCGTACCCCCAGGTAGATGAGGTAGCCGGCACCTGCCAGCTTCAGCGCGAGGAATGCCGTGGGCAGCGAGATCAGCAGCGCGCCCACGCCCATCGCCACGGCGGTAATCGCCAGCAGTTGCGCGGTGAGATTGCCCAGCATGCTCATGCCCATGCCCGAGGGACCATGGCGCAATGCGTTGCGCACGGTCAGCAGGACATTGGGGCCGGGAATGAGCGAGGTGAGCAGGTAGGCGAGGGAGAAGGTCAGCCAAAGGTGCAGGGCCATGGAGCGCGTCCTGTGCGCAGGGGGGAAACTGCACGATGCCAGCAATGCCGTCGGACCGCCATGGGAATTTGCCGGCTGACGCTGGCCATGGCGGCAGTCGTCAGCCCGGGCGACGCATGTTTACCAGAGCGCCACCGCAGCGGCCCCGACCACTCGCGTGAAGGTGGCGATCGCGCTGTCCACATCGGCCTCGCTGGTGTAGCGCCCGATGCTCAGGCGCACGCTGTTGCGCGCCTGGCGCTCATCGAGCCCCAGCGCCAGCAGCACGTGGGAGGCGGCATTGCTCGCCGAGTTGCACGCGGACGTGCTGGACAGCGCCAGCTCGCCCGCCAGGGCCAGGCTGTTGAACCCTTTGGCATCGATGCACAGGTTGAGGGTATGGGGAATGCGCTGTTGCGCACAGCCATTGAGCGTGACCCCCGGCAACGCCAGCAAGCCATCGCGCAGGCGCTGGGCGAGCCGCTCGAGGTGCTGGTACTCTGCCTCGCCCGGCTGGCCGGCGAGGGCGAAGGCGCTGCCCATGCCGACGATCTGGTGGGTGGCCAGCGTGCCGGAGCGCAGTCCGCGTTCGTGGCCGCCGCCATGCATCTGCGCGCGCATCAGCGGGCGGGCGCGAGGGCCGACATAGAGGGCGCCGATGCCTTTCGGACCGTAGACCTTGTGGGCCGAGAACGACATCAGATCGACGGCCTGGCACGCCAGGTCGATCACCACCTTGCCTACCGCCTGGGCCGCATCGACATGCAGCAGGGCCCCCTGCTGGCGAACCCGCGCGCCAATGCTGGCGAAGTCGGTGAGCGTGCCCAGTTCGTTGTTCACCGCCATCAGCGATACCAGGCGCGTGTCCGGGCGCAGCGCCGCCTGTACGGCGTCGGGCTGGATCAGGCCGCGGGCATCCGGCGCCAGGCGGGTCACTGCCCAGCCCTGGCGTTCCAGTTCCGCGGCGGTGTCGAGCACGGCCTTGTGTTCGAGCTGGCTGGTGATCAGGTGCCCCGGTTGGTCATAGCCCTGGGCGATGCCCTTGAGGGCGAGGTTGTTGGATTCGGTGGCGCCGGAGGTCCAGACCAGGTCGTCGACTTGCGCGCCGATCCGCCCTGCCACCTGGCGACGCGCCTGCTCGACCGCCTCGCGGGCCATCTGGCCGTGGAGGTGCCCAGTGGAGGCCGGGTTGCCGAAGTTGGCCGAACGGCCAAGGCAGCCAAGCATGGCTTCGATGACCCGGTCATCGACCGGGGTGGTGGCGGCATAGTCGAAGTAGAGCGGGGTACTGGACATGATCGCGTGCGGGTCCGTGCGGGGACGCCGCCTGCCGGCGTCCATGACCTGCATGTTAAGCAAGAATGGAGATGAAAATTTTTCCTTGATCTTTTGATTTAAAGGCTTTGAAAATATTTTTTTCTACGAAATGACATGCATATGGAAAATTAATTTCCGAGGGCTCAGGCGCTTTCCAGTGCTTGCTGATCCTGCGCCACCACTCGCTCGCACAACTCGATGATCTGCTCACGCATCCAGCGGTTCGCCGGATCCTGGTCGGTGCTTTCGTGCCAGTAGAGGTGGGTTTCCAGCGCCGGCACCTCCACCGGCAGCGACTGATAGCGCAACTGGTGGCGGCGGGCGAAACGCTCGGGCACGGTCATGACCATGTCGGTCTGCTGCAGCACCTGCGAGGCCATCAGGTAGTGCTGCGAGCGCAGCGCGACACGCCGTTGCACGCCCATCTTGCCCAGGGCCAGATCGACATAGCCCAGGCCGTTGCGGCGGCTGGAGATATGGATATGGGTCATGCCCAGGTAGGTGTCGAGCGTGAGCTTGCTGTCGGCCAGCGGATGGCCGGGGCGCATGGCGCAGACATAGTGATCCTGCATCAGCTTAACGTGCCGCACCTGCGGATCGGTATTGAGTGGGGCATCGACGGCGAAGTCCAGTCGCCCGGCCGCCAGTTCCTTGGTGGTTTCGCGGCGCTTGCACAGGAAACTCTCGATCACCAGCGCCGGAGCCAGGCGGCGCAGGCGCTGGAACAAGGGCGGCAGGATCACCGCCTCGGTCAGGTCGGTCATGCTGATGCGGAAGGTCTTGCTGGCCTGCAGCGGGTTGAAGATGCGGCTTTCCTGCACCGAGGTGCGCAGCAGCGTCAAAGCGTTGCGCACCGGGCCGATGATGTTCTGCGCCATGGGCGTGGGCACCATGCCCTGGGCGGTGCGCACGAACAGCGGGTCGTTGAAGGTCTCGCGCAGGCGCGACAGGGCGTTGGACACCGCCGGCTGGGTGATGCCGACGATCTGCCCGGCGCGGGTCAGGTTGGCTTCGGTGTAGATGGCGTCGAAGACGATGAACAGGTTGAGGTCGACCTTGCTGAGGTTCATGGGCGCCGCTCTTCGTTGGAGTTATTGGTCGATCATATATCGGTTATGAATGTTTATACACGTAGAAAATAGACTAGGTGGATGAAGGGTGGCTGTTCTAGGCTCAGGTCCATGTTCTTCATTGACTGAAGGTAGCCCCGATGGATTTCGCCTATTCGCCCAAGGTCCAGGCACTGCGCGAGCGCGTCGCCGCATTCATGGATGCATATGTCTATCCGGCCGAGCCGGTGTTCGAGCGCCAGGTCGCCGAGGGCGATCGCTGGCAGCCCACCGCGATCATGGAAGAGCTCAAGGCCAAGGCCCGTGCCGAAGGGCTGTGGAACCTGTTCCTGCCTGAGTCCGAGTATGGCGCGGGGCTGAGCAACCTCGAGTACGCGCCATTGGCCGAAATCATGGGTCGCTCGCTGCTGGGGCCTGAGCCGTTCAACTGCTCGGCGCCAGACACCGGCAACATGGAAGTGCTGGTGCGCTACGGCAGCGAAGCGCAGAAACAGCAGTGGCTGGAGCCGCTGCTGCGTGGCGAGATCCGTTCGGCTTTCGCCATGACCGAGCCGGACGTGGCCTCTTCGGACGCCACCAACATGGCCGCCAGCGCCGTGCGCGACGGTGACGAGTGGGTGATCAACGGTCGCAAGTGGTGGACCTCCGGCGCCTGCGACCCACGCTGCAAGGTAATGATCTTCATGGGCTTGTCCAATCCGGACGGCCAGCGCCACCAGCAGCACTCGATGATCCTGGTGCCGACCGACGCACCCGGGGTGAAGATCGTCCGCCCGCTGCCGGTGTTCGGCTACGACGACGCGCCCCACGGCCACGCCGAAGTGCTGTTCGAGAACGTGCGCGTGCCTTATGAAAACGTGCTTCTTGGCGAGGGCCGTGGCTTCGAGATCGCCCAGGGCCGCCTCGGCCCGGGCCGTATCCACCACTGCATGCGCTCGATCGGCATGGCCGAGCGCGCCCTGGAGCTGATGTGCAAGCGCTCGGTCGAGCGCACCGCCTTCGGCCGGCCCTTGGCGCGGCTGGGGGGCAACGTCGACAAGATCGCCGACTCGCGGATGGAGATCGACATGGCCCGCCTGCTGACCCTGAAGGCCGCCTACATGATGGACACCGTCGGCAACAAGGTGGCGCGCAGCGAGATCGCCCAGATCAAGGTAGTGGCGCCGAATGTCGCGCTGAAGGTGATCGACCGGGCCATCCAGATCCATGGCGGGGCGGGGGTGAGCGGTGATTTCCCGCTGGCGTACATGTATGCGATGCAGCGTACCCTGCGCCTGGCCGACGGGCCGGATGAAGTGCACCGGGCAGCGATCGGCAAGTATGAGATTGGCAAGTATGTGCCGAAGGAGATGTTGCGTAGCGGGCACTGAAGAGCATCGTGACCAGCCCGCTCAGGTTCGGCTGCACGCCTGAACAGGCTGGTTACAGGGTTGGTTTTAAGACTCTTCTCTAGGCAGAGTAGGAAAGGTCTCTTTCGCTTTTTCTCGGGTAACAGGGCGACCTTCACTTGTTAGGTTCTTGAGCTTTCAGCGCAAAAGGAACCTGCACATGTATCGCGTCAGTCTTGAAGGGAAAGGCCAGGCAGTAGATGGTGATGTGACCACCACGGGTGCAATCTGCATTGCCAGCGATGAGGGTTACATCTGTGATGGGCGAAAGGTCCTGCGGGTCGGGGACTCGACTACCGAATGTCCGCTCTGCTGCCAACCTGGCGTCGTTGTAGAGGGCTACCTCGGGTGGATTTCCGATGGTCAGCCACTGGCGATGGATGGTTCCCTGGTTGCCTGTGGCTGCCCGAACGGCAGTAACAGGGTGGTTGCTCCTTTGGGTGGAATGGCGCCGTCCAGTCATCCCATGGATGGCAGGCAGACAAACGCGGCTACGGTCCCCGGTGCCCGCACTCTCCATGCCCTAGCCAACGCACAGGTGCCTGGTGCCATCGCCTCTGCGCAAGCCGGGTTGGAGCCCGGGTTTCATATCGTTCCCCGCAGCATGTCCGGCCCCCAGGTACTGGCGCAGTTGTTGGCGCAGGACAGCACGCTGCCTATTGCACGCATCCAGCGCCTGAACCCCACCTTCGACCAAGGTTTCAAGGCCGGTGAAATCTTCGTCCTCGGTGACCCCGACAACCACCACGCCTGCACCCGCGAGGAGGCCGACCTGATGGTTGCGGCGCAGCGGGCGCGGGAGGCACTGGCTGTGCTCGACGAGCAGGAAGCCAACTTCATGATGCAGCACATTGGCGAGGTCGCCGGAGTACTCAATGGTGCGGGTCAATCCATGGGCGTGGGCAAGGACATGCTGTCGCGCGGGCTGGGGCAAGTGGGAGATACGCTCAAGGGGCTAGAAAACCTGCATCAGCGCGAGTTCACCTTGCATGGTCATCTCAATAGCCCGCAATTCTTCGAATCACGTCGAGCGCTCTATCAGCAGCTGGATGCACAGCTGCGTAGTGCGTTTCTGGGTAAGTACCTGAACCTTGGTGGGCATGACAGTCTGCGCAAGAGCTTGAATATCTCTACTAAAAGCCTCGTGCATCACTGGTCAAAGGCAGGTGTACCGGGGGCGATACCGGGGTATGCGACGCATTTGGATGAAGTGGCGAAGATGTCGAAGTATTTGAAGTATGGGGGGCATGTGGCGGTGGGCTTGGGGGCGACGTCTTCTTACATGAAGATTTACGAGGCTTGCCGTGCAGGGGAGACCGAAGAGTGTAAAAAGGTCAGACTTACTGAGACAGGCAGCTTTGTCGGTGGGCTAGCTGGAGGTACCGCAGGCGCCTGGCTTGGGGGCGCAGCAGCCAGGTATGTTTGCTATTTCGGTCCGTGGGGAAAGGCGGTGTGTGGTATCGCGATGGTTGGTAGTGGTTCTTACACAGGTGCCGCGTTAATAAGCAAGGGAGGAGAAATATCTGGAGAGATGATCTACGAGCACGTATATGATCGATCTGAGTGACTGGCCGGCAGGGCTGAAAGTTGCTTCATTGCTGATACCTTTCTTCATCATGCTATTAGGTATGGCGATCCATGTGCACATCGCTATCTCGCGGCACTTCGATGTTATGTGTGCGGCCCTTCAGCGAAGTAAATGTCTGTTAGATGAGCTTAAGCGAGGAGGGGGTTTTACTTTAAAATTTAGAACCTTGACGGTTAGTGCAATAACAGGTGTTCTGATGTGGCCGGTGCTATCTATGCGGCAAGGTGATCTGGATCCGCAAGACTATCGCGAGTTTCCGACCTATCTCAAAAGACGTATGAGAGCAGCAATGTGTTGTATGGCGATTGGTATGGGGTGGATGTCACTTATTGTGATTTTTGTGGAGTTTAGACGTGCAGTGTAACTTTGGTGTATGGGGTAAAGCCCTATGTGGTATCGCAGTCGTTGGTGCTGGCTAATTTGGTGGTGCCGAGGGTGGCTCGGATGTAGGGGAGTGGATGGGTGAGTTGATCTATGAGGTTAATTATGATTGACCTTAGTGGATGGCCTGTCAGCTTAAGGATTGTCTTGCTAATTGTCCCTTTTCTGTTACTGACTATAGGAATCATCATCAATGTCTACATTGCGTGTTCAGGCCAATTCAATGTCATGTGTCGTGCATTTGGTCGGACTCGAGGTCTAGACGATGAGGTTCTTCTCTGGGGGACGACGAGGCTGAGGTCGCGCATGCTAATCGTGAGTGCGATGAGTCTCGCTTTTATATGGCCATCCCTAGGGCTTCGTCGCGGTTGGTTGGATCTTGAAGACAGTAATGAGTTTCCGAATGGCTTGAGATGCAGCATGAAGTTAAGTAGCTATTGCTTGCTCGCTTGTTGGCCTGGGCGTGCTGTTTTTTCTAACGTCGTTCGTCAAGGTTACAAGGTCATGATGATCTTCGAGGACCGAGAGGTAATGGTCTGAAAAACCGCCCCGCATTGGTAGAGCTTCAGGTACCAATGCGGGGCGCGGTGGCCAGGTGTTTACTCAGGGCGTCTTGAGGTCCAGCACCAGATCCTTCGCCGCCTTGGTCGCGAGCACGCTCATCAGTTTGGCCATTTCGTCCTGACGACCAAGCCCCGCGTCGGTACCTCCCATCATCACGCTGGGCACCGGTGCCTGGGCCGCCGCGTCGGCCCAGGCACGGTTGATCTGCACCAGGGCATCGAGCTTGGTCTGCAGGGCACCGTCGGCCTTGAGCGAGGCCTCTCGCGCATAGGCCTCCGCGTCGGCGGTGATCTTGGTGGCCTCGGCATTGACCTTGGCTTTGTCACGGAGCAGCTCGGCGGTTTGCTTGTCGATCTCGGCCTGGCGTTTTTCCCGTTCGGCATTGATCAGCGTGAGCTGCTTCTCGGTCTCGGCTTGCGTGGTGCGTTCGATCTGCTGGCGCAGACTTTCCTGGCGCTTGGCCTCGACGTCCTTGGCGCCGCGGGCCGAGACCAGCTCTTTCTCTTCCTCTTCCTTGAGCCGGTTCTGCCGGGCCACGGCCAGTTCGGCCAGGGCCTGCTGCACCCTTACCATGCGCTCCTGATACTGGGGGTTGGGGTCGATGTGCGTCACCCGGGCATCGACGACCTCGACGCCGAACAGGCGGAACTGCTGTTGCTTGCGCAGTTCCTGGCCGTCTTTGTCGAGCTTCTTCTCGATGACGAAGCGGGTCGCGGAGTTGTCGCCGAAGCTGCCCTGGTCGGTGCCCGACTGGAGTATGGCGGTCTGTGCCGGCAGGTTGTCGCGCTGCACGCGGATCTCCTTGCGACTGGTCAGGTACAGGCCGTTGCGCAGCTGGTTCTCGAATTCGGCGCCGAAATGACTGCGGTTGCCGGCGTAGTAGTCATCGGCGCTCATCAAGGAAGCCGTGGCCTGCAGGGTTTCCTTGACCGCGGGCAGCAGGGCGCGTTGCAGGAAGTTGTCGGGGGTGCGGTATTCCTGGGCAATCTTCAGGAAAGCATCGCCCGAAGGCAGGCGGAACTGGGTGCTGAATTCCGCCTTGGCGTCTACGTTGCCGAGGAACACGATCGGCAGGTTTTCCAGGACTACCGAGGGATGTCCGCTGCGGTTGTCTTCCTGATTGTCCACCCGCAGGGCCGACTGGACGCCAATGGTGCGTCGCCAGACCGTGCTGCGGCCGAACCATTGGGTCGCGTAGCCGACGTCCTCGACCACCTTCTCCTCGCCGAAGATCGTGCGCACGTGGGTCATCTGGCCCGCTTCGTTGTAGAAGAACACATGATTGAACAGCGTTGCGACGCCGCCCAGGACGACGACCGGGATAGCGATGCTGGCGATGAGCCTGCGACTGATGTGGGGGAGAGTGAAGCCAGGGATTGGCAGTTTTTGCATGGAAGCACTCCTTGTGCGAGAGCAGGCATGCTGGCGATGCAGAGGGCGGATCTCAATCAGATCGGATGGACGTGGTCGTAGGATGGATCCCGATAGCCTGACAGCAGAAAACCCGCCATAGCGGGTCTTCCGGGGGCGAGTCACTTGCTTGGCGTCAGATCCCGGCCGCCAGCTTCGCACCTGTCTGCCGACGACGATATGCGCTGTCCCGGCTGGCCAGCCACCAGTACAGCGGCGAGGTGATCGCCAGCCCCACCAGCCACGACAGGTCGGCGCCGTTGATGTGCGCCGACACCGGCCCGACATACAGCGGCGTGTTCATGAACGGAATCTGCACCGCGATGCCCACCGCGTAGGCGATCAGCGCCTGCGGGTTGTAGCGCCCGTAGATGCCGCCGTCGACCTTGAAGATCGACTCGATGTCGTAGTCGCCCTTGTGGATCACATAGAAGTCGATCAGGTTGATCGCCGTCCACGGCACCAGCACCACCAGCAGCACCAGGACCATGTCGACGAAGTGGCCGATGAAGTCGGCCGAGGCGAACACCGCCACCACGCAGCAGGCGGCCAGCACGATCAGCGACAGCACGGCGCGGCTCTTGGCGGTGGGGATCCAGCGGTAGGCGAAGGTCTGCACCAGGGTGATGATCGACAGCACCGCGCCGTACAGGTTGAGCGCGTTGTGGCTGATCACGCTGAGCAGGAACAGCACCAGCATCAATGGGCCGAGGGTGCCGGTGGCGAGCTTGACCGCGTCCATGGTGTCCATGCCGGCCGGGATCGCCAGCACCGCGACCGCGCCGAAGATGAACGACAGGCTCGAGCCCAGGGCCGAGCCCAGGTAGGTGGTCCAGAAGGTCGAACTTACCTTGACGTCGGCCGGCAGGTAGCGCGAATAGTCCGACACATAAGGGGCGAAGGCGATCTGCCACAGCGCCGCCAGCGACACGGTGGCCAGCCAGCCGGCCAGGTTGAAGCCGCCGCGGGTGAGGAAGTCGTCGCTCTGCACGTGGCTGAAGATGTAGCCGAAGCCGACCACGATACCGATGCCCAGCACCCAGGTGCCGATGCGGTTGAGCACATGGATGAAGCGGTAGCCGATGATGCCGATGATGCCCGAGCCCAGCGCGCCGATGACGATGCCCACCGGTACCGGCACGGCCTCGACCACGCCATGCAGCGACTTGCCCGCCAGGACGATGTTGGAGGCGAAGAAGCCGATGTACATCACCCCGGCGATCACCACCACCAGCAATGCGCCGAGCGAGCCGAACTGGGCGCGGCTCTGGATCATCTGCGGGATGCCCATCTGCGGGCCCTGGGCCGAATGCAGCGCCATGAGCACGCCGCCGACCAGGTGGCCGACCAGGATGGCGACGATGCCCCACACGAGGTTGAGATGGAATAGCTGCACGCCCAGCGCGCCGGTGACGATGGGCAAGGGCGCGATGTTGCCGCCGAACCACAGTGTGAACAGATCCCTTACCTTTCCATGGCGGTCTTGCGGCGGCACGTAGCCGATCGTGTGTTTCTCGATGAGGGGGGCCGAATTGGCTGCGCTGGTCATGACTGACTCCAAGGCAAGGTGGGGCATCGGGTGTTGCCCGGGTGCGTGCCGGCAAGGGGCGACGCGTTCTTGTTGGAGCGATGATGCGGGGCGGGCCGGGATCGAGAAATTAGTAAATATGTGCTCATGAACCTTAAAAAAACTAAGGCTGGCAGCGGGTCGCATGGAGGGCTGGCAGGTGCCGCTGACGGGCTTTGGGCGCGGACCTTTCAAGGTCTTGGGGGCGATTGACCGAGTGAGGGCCGCGAGGTGTTCGCCGCGAGCCTTGCAGCGCCTATCAGATCGAGCGCCGCCCGCGCGGCGCATCGCGACGCAAGGCCGCTCCTACATTTGTTTCGGGCCAGTCCATCCTGCGCCATTGCCTGGTCCGCCTTGTTGGTACGACGCGGTATCAAGGCGGGCACTGCTGGCGCCTCGCCTGACTTGAGGCATGCACCAAGGCGGGCAGCGGTACTTTCACAGGAATAATTGGCCCGAAACAGATGTAGGAGCGGCCTTGCGTCGCGATGCGCCGCGCGGGCGGCGCTCGATCTGATAGGCGCTGCAAGGCCAACGGCGAACACCTTGAAAGGGATGGGCTTTAAGCGGGCACCATCGCAAAGCCGACGCCGAAGCGGTTCCAGGCATTGATGGTGGCGATGGCCAGGGTCAGGTTGGCGACCTCTGAGCTGGAGAAGTGCTCAAGCAGCGCCTGATATTCATCCTGCGGCGCGCCACGCTCGGGCAGGCGTGTCAGGCTTTCGACCCAGGCCAGGGCGGCGCGCTCGCGTGGGCTGAAATAACGCGTTTCGCGCCACACACTCAAGGTCTGCAGGCGGGCTTCGGTTTCCCCGGCCTTGCGCGCATCGTTGGCGTGCATGTTGACGCAATAGGCGCAGCCATTGATCTGCGAGGCACGCAGGCGGATCAGCTCCAGCAGCGAGTGCTCCAGGCCCGAGGCGATCAGGGCCTGTTCGAGACCGACCATGGCCTTGTAGGCTTGCGGCGAGTGTTTGGCCCATTCGATACGGTCATGCATGGTGTGGCTCCAGATGGATAGGGAAGTGACGTCACCTTAGCGCCAGTCAAGCTCAGGTCGAATAGCCAATCGCGCGCTTTGCCAGGAGGCCAATCGCTCATTCAGCTGGCCACTGATGGGCATGCAATCTCTTCATTTCAGCCGTGGCTGCCGAGCCGGGATAATGGGCCGGTCTTTAGCGGAGAACCGATTCATGTCCGACGAACGTTACATGCGCGAAGCCCTCGACCTGGCCCGTGCCAACATCCACGCCGGCGGTCGCCCGTTCGGTGCCGTGCTGGTGTACCAGGGACAGGTCGTGGCCCGTGCCGTCAACGAGATCCACAGCACCCAGGATCCAACCAGCCATGCCGAGATGCAGGCGATTCGCCAAGCGGCTCGGACCTTGGGGCGGGCGCGTCTGGAAGGGGCGGAAATCTACGCCAGCGGCCATCCCTGCCCGATGTGCCTGGCAGCCATGCACCTGTGTGGCATCGAGCGGGCCTGGTTCGCCTATGACAATGACGAGGGCGAGCCCTACGGGCTGTCCACCGCCGCGGTCTATGCGCAGATGGCGCGTGCGCCGCAGCAGCAGAGCTTGCCGCTGCGTCCGCTCAAGCCGGCTGGCGAGGATGGCCTGTACCGCGAGTGGCAGCAGGCCGGCCAGGCATGAGGGCGACACTGAACCTGTTGCTGGTGGTGTTGCTGGCACTGAACCTGCGGCCGATCCTCACCAGCATCGGCCCGTTGCTCGAACCCATGCGCCAGAGCACTGGGCTGGGCTACCAGCAGGCCGCGTTGCTGACTGCGTTGCCGGTGCTTTGCATGGGCCTTGTGCCGCTGCTGCAGCCTTGGCTGCGGCGCTGGTTGAGCGAGCACGGTGGCATGCTCGCCGGTCTTGCGGCCATCGCCCTGGCTTGCGTGTGGCGTCTGCAACTGGACAGCGCCTGGGCGCTGATCGCCAGTGCGGTGGTCGCCGGCCTGGGCGTGGCAGTGGTGCAAGGCATGATGCCGGGGCTGGTCAACCGTTGGTTCCCCAGCCGTCTGGCGGCGACCATGGGGCTGTATTCGGCGGCGCTGATGAGCGGTGGCGGCTTGGCGGCTGTGCTCGGTCCGTCGCTTACCGCGCACTTCGGCCACTGGCAGGCCGGCCTCGGCCTGTGGGCGGTGCCTGCGCTGCTGGCGCTGCTGGCCTGGCTTGTCCTGCGCCCACGGCAGGAGGTCCCCAGCCTGGCGGGAGGCGGCGGCGGGCACTGGTTCGGCAACCGTCGCGCCTGGCTGCTGGCCCTGTATTTCGGACTGATCAATGGCGGCTACACCAGCATGGTGGCCTGGCTTCCGGCGTACCACCTGGAGCATGGCGGCACGGCCCAGGGTGGCGGTGAGCTGGTCGGCCTGATGACGATCTTCCAGGTTACCGGTGCCCTGGGCCTGCCCTTGCTGCTGCGCCGCCTGGTCGACCGCCGTCCCGGCCTGTGGCTGGCCCTGCTGATACAACTGGCCGGTTTCCTCGGCCTGTTGCTGGCGCCGGCCAGCGCGATGGGCCTGTGGGTGGCGATGATCGGCCTGGGCCTGGGGGCCTGCTTCAGCCTGAGTCTCACCTTGACCCTCGAGCACCTGCGCGCACCGGGTGAGGCCGGAAGCCTGGCCGCATTCGTTCAGGGCGTGGGCTTCATCGTCACCGGGATCGTGCCGTACATCACCGGTTGGCTGCGTGATGTCAGCGGCGACTTCCAGGCCTCCTGGACCTTGCTGGCCTGCACGGTGCTGGCGATGCTGCTGGTGACCGCGCGTTTCGCCCCGCGCGGTTACGCCCAGGCGATCGCCCGTGCCGAGCCCCCATCGGTGACGTCACTCAGCTGAGCTGCTGCAGGGTGTCGCGCACGCGATCCAGGGCCGGGTCGATGTCCAGCAGCTCGATGGCGCCGAAGCCCAGCGCCAACCCAGGGCGTACCGGGGCCTCGCTGAAGAACGGTGCCAGTGAGTAAAGGCCCACCTCGACCTTGCGCGCCAGGCGGATCAGCAGTTCGACATCGACGCCGGGCGTGGCCAGCGCGCTCAGGTGGAAGCCGGCGCTGGCGGGCACGGCGTTGAACCAGGGCGCGAGATCGCCGCCGAGCCGGTTCAGGATCCGCTCGCGGCGTGCGCTGTACACCTCGTGGCAGCGACGGATGTGCTTGTTCAGGTAACCCTCGCTGATGAACCGCGCCAAGGCCCACTGATGCAGGCTCGGACTATGCCAGTCGCTCAGGTGCTTGGCCACGCAGGCGGCTTGCAGCACTGCCGGGGGGAGCACCGCATAGCCCAGGCGCAGCTCCGACAGCAGGGTCTTGGAGAAGGTCCCGACATAGGCCACCAGCCCGTGTCGGTCCAGGCGCTGCAGGGCCTCGGCGGCCGGGCCCTGGTAGCGGAACTCGCAGTCGTAGTCGTCCTCGATGATCAGCGCGCCGAGCTCGGCGGCCCGCGCGAGCAGCGCCTGGCGTCGTGGCTCGGCCATGGGCATGCCCAGTGGAAATTGATGCGACGGCGTCACGTAGATCAATCGCGTGCCGTCCTCGATGGGCTCCACGCACATGCCCTGGTCGTCCACCGGCACCGACTGCAGCCGTGCGCCCAAGGCCAGGAACAGCTGGCGCGCCGGTGGGTAGCCGGGGTCCTCCATGGCCACCTTGCAGCCGGGCTCGACCAGCACCCGGGCGATCAGGTCCAGGGCCTGTTGGGCGCCGTTGCACACCAGCACATCGCCAGCCTCGCACTGCACGCCTCGGGTGTAGGCGATGTGGTGGGCGATGGCTTCGCGCAGCTCCGGCAGGCCCTGGGCCGCGAATTGCCGTTCAGTGTGCCGCTGGCTGCGGCGCAGGGCGTAATTCATGCAACTGCGCCACTGGTCATAGGGGAACTGCGCCTTGCTCGAGGCGCCGCCGATGAAGTCGTAGCGCGAGGGCGCGTCCAGCGCGCCCCGGCCCAGCACCGTGGTGCGCTGGCGCCAGCGTTCGAGGGTATCGGCGGCGGCCAGCGGGACGGCCTCGCTGGCATCGCTACGGATGGGTTGGCGCGGGGCAATGAAGGTCCCGCGGCCGACCACGCCATTGAGCAGGTTGTCGTAGGTCAGGCGTGAATAGGCCTCGGCCACCGTCTTGCGCGACACACCGAGCTGTTCGGCCAGCAGGCGGGTGGGGGGCAGTTGGGTGCCGGCGGCCAGGTGACCGCTGTCGATGCCGGCGCGTAGTTGCTGGTAGAGCTGGTCGGCGAGGCCTTTGCGGCCTTCGAGGCGGATGTGCAGTTCCATCGGGAGGACAGTCCGAAGCGCAAGGGATGTCAAAGCTTCGGGGTTTGCCGGCAAAGCTGCAAGGGACGGCGTCACAAGCCCGCACTCGCGCACCAGGGTCTTTCGCACGGGCGAGCGGATTTCAGAGGCGGGCGGTGCTGATGGTGATGTAGCCCTTTTCCGGCAGGGCGATGCGGATCACCGTTTCGTCGTCGCAGTCCTTGCGCTTCTGCTTGATGCGCACGCCATCGATGGCGGCATCGCGCATGCGGGCGGGAATGGCATGCCCCTTGGCGTCGAAGAGCGCCTCGCTGGCGAGCAGTTCGACACGTTCGATCAGTTGGCGGGTGTGCTCATCGGTGGCGCAGAAGAAGCGTACGCCGGACAGGTGCGGGTTGTCGTCGGGGTTGCTGACCTCATGGGCCAGCAGTTGGCGTAGGGTGTGGCGCAATTCTCGGGTGGGCATGGCTTGGCCTCGTCTGGAAGGCGTTGACCGCGCAGGGCGGCCTTGAGGTTTCCAGGTCGGATGATGTTTTTGCCTCGGGTAGGCAGCAATCAGGAAGCGTCCGTGCTTTTGGTAGGAGGGTTCCGAAGTTACAGCCAGGGCCTGATCATCGCCTTGATCCGTATCAGCCCTGCTGCCGATGGTGCGATTCACGAGGCTGTTGCACAATCTGGTATCTATCCAATCGCATTGCCGAGGTCAGCCATGCACAGCCACTTCCAGCCCGTCGCCCTGGCCAAAGCCTATCGTCTGCTCAATCACGGACCGACCGTGCTGGTCTCGGCCAGTCACGACGGGGTCGACAACGTGATGGCCGCTGCCTGGGCCTGCGCGCTGGATTTCGACCCGCCCAAGGTGACGGTGGTGCTCGACAAGACCGCCCGCACCCGCCAACTGGTGGAGGGCAGTGGCTGGTTCGTGCTGCAGGTGCCCAATGCGGCGCAGGCCAGGTTGACCTACCAGGTCGGCAGCCAAAGTCTGTTCGACCAGCCCGACAAGCTGGCCAGCATCGGTGTCGCCCTGGCCCGGGTCGAGGGTTATTCGGCGCCGCTGGTCAACGGTTGCTCGGCCTGGCTGATGTGCCGGGTGATCGACGAGCCACACAATCAGCAGACCTACGATCTGTTCATCGGCGAAGTGGTCGCGGCCTGGGCCGACGACCGGGTGTTCCGTGACGGGCACTGGGCGTACGAGCACGCCGACCCGGCCTGGCGCAGCCTGCACTATGTGGCCGGTGGGCATTTCTATGCGATCGGCGAGCCGTTGGTGATCGAGCAGAACGGCTGATCACAGGCCCGCGGCCCCTGCCTTGGCCACCTCGGCATCCTGCTCGGGCCTGACCCCGGACACGCCGATCGCCCCGATCACCTGGCCGTCGACCCGCAATGGCACCCCCCCTTCGAGGCTGGTCAGCAGCGGCGCGGTGATGAACGCCGTGCGCCCGCCGTTGACCATCTGCTCGTAGTCCCGCGTTTCGCGCCGGCCCAGTGCTGCGCTGCGGGCTTTCTCCAGGGCGATGTAGGCGCTGGCTGGCGCACAGCCGTCCATGCGCTCCAGGGCCAGCGGATGGCCGCCATCGTCGACCACCGCGATGGTCACCGCCCACTGTTCGGCCAGGGCTCGCTGGCGGGCGGCGTCGAGCAGCCGCGTGATGTCCTGCTGATCCAGCACGGATTTGCTATGCATGCGAGGCCTCCGTTTCGAGTGCCGCTTCGATGATTTCGACCCAGTGCCGCACGGGGGTGCGTCCGGCGCCGCCGAGGTGCAGTTGGCAGCCGATGTTGGCAGTGGCGATGACGTGCGGCTGATCGCTCTCCAACGCCGCCAGGCGGTTGTCGCGCAACTGGCGCGACAGCACCGGTTGGGTCAGCGAGTAGGTGCCTGCCGAGCCGCAGCACAAGTGGCCATCGGGCACGGCGGTCAGGTGAAAGCCCAGCCGGGTCAGCAGCGCTTCGACCGCGCCGCCGAGCCCGAGCGCGTGCTGCAGCGTGCAAGGGCAGTGGAAGGCCAGGCGTTGTTCGGCGCACACCCCGAGCCGCTCGAGGGGTTCGGCCTGCAGCACCTGGACCAGGTCGCGGGACAGCGCACTGACGCGCGCGGCCTTGGCGGCATAGCGCGGGTCGTTTTCCAGCAGGTGGCCATAGTCGCGCACGAACGCGCCGCAGCCGCTGGCCGTCTGCACGATGGCCTCGGCGCCGGCCTCGACCGTTGGCCACCAGGCATCGATGTTGCGCCGGGCACGTTGCAGGCCTTGTTGCTGGGCGTCCAGGTGATAGTCGACGGCGCCACAGCAACCGGCTTCGCGGATTGGCTCGACGCTGATGCCCAGGCGGTCGAGCAGGCGCGTGGCGGCGGCATTGGTGTTTGGCGACAGTGCTTGCTGCACGCAGCCTTCGAGCAGCAGCACACGGCGGGCATGGCGCGGGATGGGGTGGTGGCCCGGCGCTGGCACCTGGGCAGGCAGCTTGTCCTTGAGGCCGGCCGGCAGCAGTGGGCGCAACGCCAGCCCGGCGTGGACCAGGGCCTTGAGTGCGGCAGGGCGTGGTACCAAGGCGCGCAAGCCATTACGTAGCAACCGCTGGTTCAGCGGACGTCGCACTTGCTGGTCGACCACGGCGCGGCCAATGTCGAGCAGGTCGTGGTACTTGACCCCCGACGGACAGGTGGTTTCGCAGTTGCGGCAGCTCAGGCAGCGATCCAGATGCTGTTGCGTGCTGGCCGTGACCGGCTCGCCTTCGAGTACCTGCTTGATCAGGTAGATGCGCCCGCGTGGCCCGTCCAGCTCGTCGCCGAGCAACTGGTAGGTGGGGCAGGTGGCGGTACAGAAGCCGCAATGCACGCAGCTGCGCAGGATGCGCTCGGCTTCTTCACCGCGAGCAAGTCGGCGGGCGGATTCGCTGAGGTGGGTTTGCATGGTCGAGCCTCACAGGTCGGCGTACAGGCGGCCAGGGTTGAAGATGCCCTGGGGATCGAGTTGGTGTTTCAGCGCCAGGTGATAGCGCAGCATGGCCGGGGCCAGTGGCGCCCAACTGTCGTCGCCGGGCGTGTAGGCGGTGGCATGGCCGCCGTAGCGGGCGATCTGCTCGCGAAGGGCCTGCGCTGGCACGTCGGATTTCAGCCAGCGTTGGGCGCCGCCCCAGTCGAGCAACTGCCGGCCCGGCAGGTCCAACACGTCTGTGGCATTGGGTAGCGACAGGCGCCACAACGGCGCAGGGTCGCTGAAGAACGCCAGGCGCTGCTCGCGCAGATCGCTCCAGAACCGACTGTCCAGCACGTCGCCTCCCAGCCGATCGGCGGCCGAGCGCACCGACCCTTCGCCGCCTTCGAGGCGTAGGTACAGGGCTTCGCCGTCGTGGCAGGCGGCGCTGATCGGCAGGGGTTGCTGGCCCCATTCGGCCAGTGCGGCCAGGGCTCGATGATGGTTCATCTCCAGGCGCAGGCTCTGACATTGGCGTGGCCGTGGCAGCACTTTCAGCGATACCTCGGTCAGCAGGCCCAGGCAGCCGAAGCTGCCGGCCATCAACCGTGACACATCGTAGCCGGCGACGTTCTTCATCACCTCGCCGCCAAAGCGCAGCAGCTTGCCGTGGCCGGTGATCAGCCGGGTACCGAGCACATAGTCGCGTACCGCGCCGGCCCAGGGCCGGCGTGGCCCGGAGAGGCCGGCGGCGACCATGCCGCCGAGCGTCGCCCCGGTCCCCAGGTGCGGAGGCTCGCAGGGCAGCATCTGGCCGGCCTGGTGCAGGGTCGCCTCGATGTCTGCCAGCGGTGTGCCGGCGCGCGCCGTCAGCACCAGTTCGCTCGGTTCGTAGCTGATGATGCCGCGATGGCCCCGGGTGTCGACGATTTCGCCGGCCACCGGGCGCCCGAGCATGGCCTTGCTGTTGCCGCCCTGGATGCGCAGCGGCGTGCCCAGGTTCAGCGCCTGGTTGACCTGCTCGAGCAGGTCCTGACTGAGGTCGGCGTTCATCAGAAGCGCTCCAGGTCGGGGAACGGCAGTTGCCCGTGATGCACGTGCATGGCGCCGAACTCGGCGCAGCGCTGCAGGGTGGGAATGTTCTTGCCGGGATTGAGCAGGCCCAGTGGGTCGAAGGCGGCCTTGATGGCGTGGAACAGGGTGATCTCGTCGCTGTTGAACTGGGCGCACATCTGATTGATCTTCTCCCTGCCCACGCCATGCTCGCCGGTGATGCTGCCGCCCACCGCCACGCACAGCTCGAGGATCTTGCCGCCGATGGCCTCGGCCCGCTCCAGTTCGCCGGGCAGGTTGGCGTCGAACAGGATCAGCGGATGCATATTGCCGTCACCGGCGTGGAACACGTTGGCCACGCGCAGGCCGTACTGCTCGGAAAGCGCGCCGATGCGCTTGAGCACCCGTGACAGTTCACGACGCGGGATGGTGCCGTCCATGCAGTAGTAGTCCGGCGAGAGGCGCCCCACCGCCGGAAAGGCA
Organism: Pseudomonas sp. GD03858; assembly: GCF_029840925.1. GTDB lineage: Bacteria > Pseudomonadota > Gammaproteobacteria > Pseudomonadales > Pseudomonadaceae > Aquipseudomonas. The sequence goes on along the minus strand of NZ_JAOCDM010000006.1, from coordinate 80,645 downwards.
TTCTTGCGCCCGGCCCAGAAGCGCGCCCGCTCGGCCTCGTCGCAGGCCAGGCGCACGTCGCGCGCGCCGGCCTGGCGCAGCAGGGTGTCGACGCGCTGGCAGTCGTCCTCGACGTCGGCCTCGACGCCATCGAGTTCGCACAACAGGATCGCCGCTGCATCCACCGGGTAGCCGGCGTGGACGAAGTCCTCGGCGGCGCGGATCGCCAGGTTGTCCATCATCTCCAGCCCAGCGGGGATGATGCCGGCGGCGATGATCTCGGCCACCGCTCGTCCAGCGTGCTCGACGCTGTCGAAGCTGGCCAGTAGCACTCGCGCCACCTGCGGCCTGGGCAGCAGCTTGACGGTCACCTCGGTGACGATTCCAAGCATGCCTTCGGAGCCGGTGAACAGTGCCAGCAGGTCGAAGCCCGGGGTGTCCAGGGCGTCACTGCCGAGCACCAGGTGCTCGCCCTCGACGGTGAGGATGTCCACCTTGAGCAGATTGTGCACGGTCAAGCCGTACTTGAGGCAATGCACGCCGCCGGCGTTCTCGGCGACATTGCCGCCGATCGAGCAGGCGATCTGCGAGGACGGGTCCGGCGCGTAGTACAAACCGTGGGGCGCCGCCGCCTGGGAGATCGCCAGGTTGCGCACGCCGGGCTGTACACGGGCGTAGCGACCTTGTGGGTTGATTTCAAGGATGCGCTTGAAGCGTGCCATCACCAGCAGGATGCCCTGGCTCAGCGGCAGGGCACCACCGGACAGGCCGGTGCCGGCCCCTCGCGCCACCACGGGCACGCCACGCTGGTGGCAGAGCCTGAGCAGCGCCTGCACCTGCTCCAGGCGCTCGGGCAGCACCACCAGCAGAGGCACCGTGCGGTAGGCCGAGAGACCGTCGCATTCATAGGGCTTGAGGTCTTCGTCGCGGTGCAGGATGTCGAGGTCGGGGAGGGCGGCGCGCAGGGTCTTCAGCAGTTCGGTCTTGTCGACGGTAGGCAACGGGCCATCGATGCGTTCGTCGTGGAGGATGTTCATCGGGCTCACTCGGTGGATTCTTGTTGTTCCCGTCAGGCTGGGCGGCAATAGGATGCTCGTCGAGCGCTTTGGCGGCTGGTCCTACCAGTTTGTCCGGGACGTACTACGCTAGCTGTGGTCTTGGCGTGTGGCACGAGCGGAGCCACGCGCAGTGGTCCTACCAGTTGGAGGCAGTGGATGAGCGTAAGGGTCAAGGTGGCCGATCAGGTGGCCGGGCGGGTCGAGAGGCTGATCGTCGATGGCGTGCTCAAGGTCGGGCAGGCACTGCCTTCGGAGCGACGCCTGGTGGACAAGCTCGGTTGCTCGCGCTCGGCTTTGCGTGAGGGCCTGCGCATCCTGCGCGGGCGCGGCATCATCGATACCGAGCAGGGCCGTGGCTCGTTCGTTGCCGACCTCAGCGGCCAGGCCGATACCAGCCCGCTGATGCACCTGTTCCGCTCACAGCCACGCACCTTGTTCGACCTGCTGGAAGTGCGGGCGATGCTCGAGGGCGAGTCCGCGCGCCTGGCCGCGGTGCGCGCCACCGAAGTGGACCGTCTGCTGATCCGGCGGCGCTACGAGGACATGCTGGCCGCCCATGATGGTCGCGTGCCGGTGGATGCGCGCGAGCATGCCCGGCGGGATCACGCCTTCCACCGGGCGATCAGCGAGGCGTCGCACAATCCGGTACTGGTGCATACCCTGCAATCGCTCAGCGACCTGACCCTGAGCAGTGTGTTCGCCTCGGTCAACAACCTTTACTGCCGACCTGTGCAGAAGCGCCAGATCGACCGCCAGCACGCGCGCTTGTATCAGGCGGTCATGGAGCAGCTACCCGAGCAGGCCCAGCGGGCGGCGCGCGATCACATCCATGGTGTGCGCGACAGCCTGCGCGAGATCGAACAGGAACAACAGCGCCTGGTGCGGGCGACCATGCGCATGGACGGCTGGCAATAGCGCGATGCGGGTCAGCGGATGAAGTGCACCGTGCCGGTGTCGTCGTTGCCCATGTAGAGGCCATAGACGCCGGCCTGTCGCTCGAGGATATAGCGCTCGAGAATCTGCCTGATCGCCGGGTAGTAGATCTGCTCCCAGGGAATCTCATCCGCCGCGAAGAATCGGTAGGCCAGGGTTTCCGGGCCATGCTGCCCGGTCTCCTCGGTGGCGATGGCGCGAAAGACGATATACACCTCGCTGATCGTCGGCACGCTGAAGATCGAATAGGGCGAGACGATCTGTGCGCGCACGCCGCTCTCTTCCCATACTTCGCGCAACGCCGCCTGCTCGGTGGTCTCGCCGGCCTCCATGAACCCGGCGGGCAGGGTCCAGGTGCCGGGGCGCGGCGGGATGGCGCGCTGGCACAAGAGGTACTTGCCGTCGCGCTCGATGATGCAGCCGGCGATGATCTTGGGATTGACGTAATGCACATAGCCACAGGCGGTGCAGTGCAGACGCTCGTGGGTATCGCCATCGGGCACGCCCCGGGCCAGTTGCGTGGTGCAGTATGGGCAGTAGCGCGGGGCGGTGGGCATGGTCAGCGGCCTACGCGAGGGTCCTTGAGGGGCAGGGGGGCGACGATTTCGCGGACCTTGGCGTTGTCGTCCTGTTTCTGGCGCAGGTAGTCCAGGGCGACCTTGGCGGCGGCGCGCACATGGTCGACCGAGGCCTGGTGGGCGGCCTGGGGATCACCACTCCTGATCGCCTCGACGATCTTTTCCATCTCGCGATTGCTGGCGCCGCGGCGGTTCTCCTGAGACACCGAGGTGGCGCGCAGGTAGCTGATGCGCGCCTGCAACTGGCGCAGCTGCTGAGCCGCGACCTGGTTGCCCGAGCCCTCGAGCAGCACGTCGTAGAAGCCTTGCACCGAGTCGAGCACCTGGGCCAGTTCGCCTTCCTCCAGCGCCTCGCGGTTGACCTCCAGGGCGCGCTCCAGGGCGCGGATGTCCTTGGCCTTGGCGTTGAGGGTGAACAGCTGCACGATCAGGCCTTCGAGCACGCAACGCAGCTCGTAGATGTCGCGGGCGTCTTCCAGGGTGATGATGGCCACGCGCGGGCCCTTGGCGTCGGCAAACTCCACCAGGCCTTCGGATTCAAGATGGCGCAGGGCCTCGCGCACCGAGGTGCGGCTCACGCCCAGGCGGTCGCACAGGTCGCGCTCGACCAGGCGATCGCCGGGCAGCAGGTGGAAGTTCATGATCGCGCCGCGCAGCTTGTCGAGCACGATTTCACGGAGCGTGACGGGGTTGCGGTTGACCTTGAAGCTGTCGTCGAGGGGCTGGCGTTTCATCAGGGGCGCTCTTCTATGAGGCTGTTGCGCCAACATCGCGGAGCGCCACGAACCCAGGCACTCCTTGCAGTGGTTCACACAGCCCGCTGTTAACGGGGTGATTCGGCATCGGCTTCGGCGAACGCCTCGCGGGCCAGGCGGAAGCTGTCCACCGCCGCGGGCACGCCGCAGTAAATGCCGACTTGTAGCAGGATCTCGCGAATCTGTTCGCGGCTCAGGCCATTACGCAGGGCGCCGCGGATATGCAGCTTGAGCTCGTGGGGCCGGTTGAGCGCGGAAATCATTGCCAAGTTTATCATGCTGCGCTCTTTGAGCGACAAGCCGTCGCGGCCCCAGACGTGGCCCCAGCAGTATTCGGTGACCAGCGCCTGGAGTGGCTGGGTGAAGTCGTCGGCGTTCTGGATCGCGCGGGTGACGTAGTCCTCGCCGAGTACCTGGGTGCGGATCTGCAGGCCTTTTTCGTATTTGTCGTTACTCATGGTGCGGGTTCCTGCATGGTCAAGAAAAAGGGGGATCGGTGTCGTGTTCTTCGCGGGTAAACCCGCTCCCACAGGATCTTCACTGTCCTTGAGCCATGTGCAGTCCCTGTGGGAGCGGGTTTACCCGCGAACAGGCCAGCGCCGATTTCCGGCTGGGCATCAGCCCAGTGGCGGCAACCCGCCGAGCTTGCCCTTGTGGTACACCATCGGCGTTACCGGCTGCGCGGGCAGCACCAGGTTCTTCACCTGGCCGACGATGATCGCGTGGTCGCCGCCGTCATACTCGCGCCACAGCTCGCACTCGATGATCGCCGTGGCCTTGGCCAGCAACGGGTTGCCCAGCTCGCTCAGGTGCCAGTCGATGCCGTTGGCCTTGTCCTTGCCCTTGCCAGCGAAGGCATAGGCTTCGGCGGTCTGGTCGGCGGACAGCAGGTGGATGGCGAACTGTTTGCTGTCGCGCAGCACCGGGTAGGTGTCGGAGGCGTAATTGGGGCAGAACAGCACCAGCGCCGGCTCGATCGACAGCGCGCTGAACGCGCTGGCGGTGATGCCGACGATGGCGCCCTCGGCGTCCAGGGTGGTGACCACGGTGACGCCGGACGGGAACGAGCCCATCACGTCTTTGTAGATGCCTGGTTCGATCATGATGTGATTCTCCTAGCGCATTACAAAGGGATCGGGCATGGGCGCGGTGGAGAGGTTGATCCACACCGTCTTCAGCTCGGTATAGGCCAGCACCGAGTCGATGCCGCTCTCGCGGCCATAGCCGCTGTTCTTGAAGCCGCCGATCGGGGCCATGGCCGACACGGCGCGGTAGGTGTTGACCCAGATGATTCCCGAACGCACATCGCGGGCCAGGCGATGGGCGCGGCCCAGGTCGCGGGTCCAGATACCGGCGGCCAGGCCGAATTGCGAGTCGTTGGCCATCGCCAGCGCCTGCTCCTCGGTCTTGAAGCGGATCACCGCCGCGACCGGGCCGAACACCTCTTCCTGCATGATGCTCATTGCATTGCTGTCGCATTCGAACAGGGTCGGCTCGTAGAACCAGCCGCCGCCCTCGACCTCGGCGCGTTTTCCGCCCAGGCGCAGCCTGGCGCCTTCGGCCACGGCGGCGGCCACCATGCTCTCGACCACGGCCAGTTGCTGGGCGGTGGCGATCGGGCCCATCTCGCTGCTCTCTTGCTGCGGGTTGCCGATACGGATGCGTTTGGCGCGGGCGATCAGGCGCTCGACGAAGTCATCGAAGATCTCGTCCTGCACCAGCAGGCGCGAGCCGGCCACGCAGCTTTGCCCGGAGGCCGCGTAGATGCCGGCGACCGCGCCGTTGACGGCACTGTCCAGGTCGGCGTCGGCGAAGATGATGTTCGGCGACTTGCCGCCCAGCTCCAGCGACAACCTGGCGAAGTTCTCGGCGCTGCTGCGCACCACATGGCGGGCGGTGGCGGCACCGCCGGTGAAGGCGATCTTGCGCACCAGCGGGTGGCGGGTCAGCGCCGCGCCGGTACTCGGGCCGTACCCGGTCACCACGTTGACCACGCCGGCCGGGAAGCCGGCCTCCAGGGCCAGGCGGGCCAGCTCGAGGATGGTCGCCGAGGCGTGCTCGGAGGGCTTGAGCACGATGGTGTTGCCGGCCGCCAGGGCCGGAGCGAGCTTGATCGCGGTCAGATACAGCGGGCTGTTCCACGGGATGATCCCGGCCACCACGCCGATCGGCTCGTGCACGGTGTAGGCGAACAGGTCGGGCTTGTCCAGCGGCAGGGTGCCGCCTTCGAGCTTGTCGGCCAGGCCCGCGGTGTAGTGGAAGAACTCCGGCAGGTAGCCGACCTGGCCGCGGGTCTCGCGGATCAGCTTGCCGTTGTCGCGGCTTTCCAACTGGGCCAGGTGCTCCTTGTGCTCGGCGATCAGGTCGCCGAGGCGACGCAGCAGCTTGCCCCGGGCGGTGGCGCTGAGGCCGCGCCAGGCTGGGTTTTCGAAGGCGCGCTGGGCGGCCTGCACGGCCAGTTCCACGTCGCTTTCGTCTGCGTCGGGCAGTTGCGCCCAGGCCGTGGCGGTGGCCGGGTCGAGGCTGTCGAAGGTCTTGCCGCGCTGGGCATCGCGCCACTGGCCGTCGATGCACATCTGGAAACGAACGAGGGTCATGCAACTATCCCCTTGGCGGATTCGGTGAGGGTGTGGGCTTGCCTGAGGAAGTCCAGCAGCATCTTGTTGACTTCGCGCGGCGCTTCCACCGGCATCATGTGTCGCTGCTCGGCGAGCACCACGCTGTGGGCGCCGGGAATGCGCGCGGCGAGCTGGCGGGCCATGGTCGGGGTGGAGCCGCTGTCGAGTTCGCCGGTGGCGATCAGCGTCGGTACCTGGATGCTGCCCAGCTCATCGGCACGGTACATGTCCTGGGTGGCGAACAGCGAATAGGTGGTGTGGTAGCCCTGCGGGTCGTTGCTCGCCAGGATCTGCCGGATGGCGGCGACCTGGGCCGGGTTTGCGGCCTTGTATTCGCGGCTGAACCAGCGCTCCAGCGCGGCGTCGACGTTGGCGTCGGGGCCTTGCTCGTAGGCTTGCGCGGCGCGGGCGATGACCCCTGCGCTCTGTTCGGGCGTGCGGTTGAACACACTGTTGAGCTCCACCAGCGCGGTCAGGCGCTGCGGATAGTGCAGGGCGAAGGCCCGCGCCACCAGGCCGCCCATGGAGAAGCCGATGACAGTGGCTTGCTGGAGCTGCAGGTGGTCGAGCAGTTCGGCCAGTTGCGCGGCGTAGCCTTCCAGGCCGATGTCGGCGGCGGGCAGGGTGCTCTGGCCGTGGCCGAGCATGTCGTAGGCGATGACGCGGTAGTCGTTGGCCAGGCCGACGAACTGTCCGCCCCACATTTCCTTGTTCAGGCCCACGCCGTGGATCAGCACCACGGCTTGGCCCTGGCCCAGGGCCAGGTAGCTGGTCCCGGTCGGTGTACGTTCAGCGACAGGCTGAATCATGGAGGGCGCTCCTTGAAGGTCGGGCACGACGGGTATGCTCGCCACGCCCCGGCCCGTCTGGGTTGTCGTTATCGAGCGTCGGCCTTTTCGGCAGCCAGTTCTTCCAGGTCGATGTAGCGGTTGCCGATGCGCGGGTGCAGGCGACCGCCGTCGGCGGCGCCCAGCACCACGACGATCTCGTCGGCGCGGGGGGCGTCCTCGATCTGCATTTCCAGGGTGATGTAGTGCGAGCGCAGGCCTTCGTCGTCCTTGTGCATCATCGGGATCTGAATCGAGGTGCCTGGGCCACCGCGCTTGTTGGTGAAGCTCAGGTAGCTCTTGGCCTGTACGGCTTCGCGGTAGTGGTTGCCGAAGCGCAGGGTGTGGATCACCGCAGAGGCGTGCTCGATCTCGCCGTCGGCGCCGACCACGGCGGCCTTGCCATAGGCTTCGATCTTGTCAGCGCCGCCGATGGCAGCGGTCAGGCGCTCGACCATCAGCGCGCCGAGGTCGGAGCAGTTGGCGCGGATCTCGGGCTTGAGGTCCTCGACAAAGCCAAGACCGGCCCACGGGTTCTTGATCACCACGGCCAGGCCGACCATGGTCACCGGCTGGTCGGTGACCTTGCCGCCTTCTATGCGGGTCTCTTCGGAGTAGGTGACGATCTTGCGGATTTCGAAACTCATGGGGACTCCTGGTGAGGGTTATCAGTTTTTATTGTCTGATGGTATACCATAATACCTTGTGCGCAAGAGGTGGTTTGAAATTTCTCTTGCGAGGGGACGAAAGGTGGCCTGATGCCTTGAACTTTCTGATCTCTGTACTGGCCTCTTCGCGGGCAAGCCCGCTCCCACAGGTACCGCGTCCCTTGTGAGAGCGGGCTTGCCCGCGAAGAGGCCAGATCTGTTTGAGCCGCGCTCAAAAAAATGCCCACTCTCAGCGGCCGCGAAAGCGCTGAGAGCGGGCTGGTTCCCGCAATCTTTCAGGCAAAGGGAATTCAGGCGAACGCCGGCACCACTTGCTTGATGAACAGCTCCAGCGACTTCTTCTTTTCCCTGTGGGGCAGGCTGTTGTCGCACCAGAAGCTGAACTCGTCGACGCCCAGCTCCTGGTAGTAGCGGATGCGCGCGATGATCTCCTCGGGCGTGCCGATCATGGTGTTCCGGCGAATGTTCTCCAGCTCGAACGCCGGTACCTCGGCGAACTTCGATTCCGGACTGGGTTCGAGGAAACCATTGACCGGCGTGGTCTTGTTGCCGAACCAGGCATCGAAGGTGCGGTAGAAGCGCGAGATGGCCTGGGCGCCGATCTTCCAGCCGTCCGGCTCGGCCGGGCTGTGTACATGGGTGTGGCGCAGCACCATCAGTTGTGGGCGGGGTATGTCCGGGTTGTTGTCCAGGGCGGCCTGGAACTTGTTTCTCAGGTCCAGCACCTCTTCGTCGCCCTTCATCAGCGGGGTGACCATGACGTTGCAGCCGTTGGCCACGGCGAAGTTGTGCGAGTCCGGGTCGCGGGCGGCGATCCACATCGGCGGTGCGGCGTTGAACGGCTTCGGCACACTGGTGGAGGTGGGGAACTTGTAGACCTCGCCGTCGTGGGCGTAGTCGCCCTCCCATAACTTGCGCACCACCGGGACCATCTCGCGCAGGGCCTTGCCGCCGTCGGTGGCCGGCATGCCATTGGCCATGCGATCGAACTCGAACTGGTAGGCGCCGCGGGCCAGGCCCACCTCCATGCGACCGTTGCTGATCACGTCGAGCAGGGCGCATTCGCCGGCCACGCGGATCGGGTTCCAGAACGGCGCGATGAGGGTGCCGGCGCCCAGGCGGATCTTCTCGGTGCGGGCGGCCAGGTAGGCCAGCAGCGGCATGGGGCTTGGCGAGATGGTGTATTCCATGGCGTGGTGTTCGCCGATCCACACGGTGCTGAAACCGCCGTTTTCTGCCATCAGGGTCAGTTCGGTCAGGTCTTCGAACAGCTGTCGGTGGCTGACCTGCTCATCCCAACGTTCCATGTGCACGAACAGCGAAAATTTCATGGGGCTTTCCTCGGAGCTTGTTGTTGTCTTGTTGCCGCCTGCCGGGGCAGGTTTCAGTGTGGCAGTGGCCAATTGATCGACAGGCCTTCTCTCAGGCGAAGGCGGGCAGGCTGGCCATCTTGCCGCGGCAGTAGACCATCGGGCGGGGCTCCTCCTCGGGCACGATCAGGTTGTGTACCTTGCCCACCATGATGGCGTGGTCGCCGCCTTCGTATTCGCGCCACAGCTCGCATTCGATAACGGCGGTGGCGCCGGCCAGGATTGGATTGCCCAGCGCGCTCAAGGTCCAGTCGATGCCGGCGGCCTTGTCCTTGCCTTTCTTGGCGAAGGCGTAGGCCTCGGCCTGCTGCCCGCCGGAGAGCAGGTGAATGGCGAAGCGCTTGCTCTTCATCAGTACAGGGTAGGAATCGGAGCTGTAGTTGGGGCAGAACAGCACCAGTGGTGGGTCCATCGACAAGGATGAAAAGGCGCTGGCGGTGAGGCCGACGATCGAACCGTCGTCGTCCAGGGTGGTGATGACCGTGACGCCGGACGGGAAAGAGCCCAGGGCGTGCTTGTAGACGGTTGCGTCGATCATGGTGTGATCCTCGGAGGGGCAGCGGTGGTCCGCGGTTTTTATCCTTTGTGTGTCTGATGGTATACCGTAATACTTTACTTGCAAGCGAAATTTCCCAGAGCGCGCAGAACGCGATGAACGGCACAGCCCCCGGATTCATTGGTGCGGATGCTGAAAGTAATGCGCAAAGGAAGGGCATGAGGCAGATCAGGTGAAGCGAAAATACCCGGATCAGTGTTGTTAAAAGTTTGGAATACCATAATATGGTGCGCAGCTGAGAGGCCGCCGAGAGCGGTTTCCGTACAACGATAAAAAAACGACCTTTCGAGCTGAAAACCTATGTCCCAACAGTCGTCGCAACACACGTTTGTCGAGAATCGCACGGTCGATCATGTTCCTTGCGCAGAGCGCCACGGCAAGGCGCGTGACCTGTTCACCCTCTGGTTCAGCACCAACATTGCGCCACTGCCCATCGTCACCGGCGCCATGGTCGTGCAGGTGTTCCACCTGGACCTGTTGTGGGGCCTGGTCGCCATCGTGCTCGGGCATCTGCTGGGTGGCGTGGTACTCGCCCTGGCCTCGGCACAGGGGCCGCGGCTGGGCATTGCGCAGATGGTGCAGAGCCGTGGCCAGTTCGGCCGTTACGGCGCATTGCTGATCGTGTTTTTCACCGCACTGATCTACGTCGGCTTCTTCATTTCCAACATCGTCCTGGCGGGCAAGACCATCCATGGCATCACCCCGAGCGTACCGATGCCGGGTGCGATCGTGATCGGTGCGTTGAGCGCGACGGCCATCGGTGTGATCGGCTACCGCTGCATCCACATCCTCAACCGCATCGGTACCTGGGTGATGGGCTCGGCGCTGCTGGCTGGCTTCTGCATGATGTTCGCCCAGGCGCTACCGGCCGACTTCCTCAGCCGGGGGGCGTTCAACCTGTCGGGCTTTGTCGCCACGGTATCGCTCGGGGTCATCTGGCAGATCAGCTTCTCGCCGTACACCTCTGACTACTCGCGCTACCTGCCCCGTGAAATCGGTATCGCCAGGCCGTTCTGGGCCACCTATCTCGGCGCCACCCTGGGCACTGTCCTGTGCTTCAGCTTCGGTGCCGTGGCGGTACTGTGCGTACCCGAAGGCACCGACGCGATGGTCGCGGTCAAGCAGGCCACCGGTTGGCTGGGACCGATCCTGATGCTGCTGTTCCTGCTCAACATCATCAGCCACAACGCCCTCAACCTGTATGGCGCGGTGCTGTCGATCGTCACCGCGATCCAGACCTTCGCCGCCCAGTGGACGCCGAGCGTCAAGGTGCGTGTGGTGCTGGCCTCGATGATCCTGGCAGCGTGCGTGCTGGTGGCGCTGAATGCCTCGGCGGACTTCATCGCCGAGTTCATCGGCCTGATCCTGGCGCTGTTGCTGGTGCTGGTGCCGTGGGCGTCGATCAACCTGGTGGACTTCTACCTGATCAAGAAGGGCGAGTACGACATCGCCTCGATCTTCCGCGCCGATGGCGGCGTCTATGGGCGCTTCAATCCGCACGCGATCACTGCCTATGCCTGCGGCATCCTGGTGCAGCTGCCGTTCGCCAACACCTCGCTGTATGTCGGGCCGTACTCGAACCTGATCGAGGGCGCGGACTTGTCGTGGCTGTTCGGCTTGCTGGTGACCGTGCCGCTTTACTACTGCCTGGCGACTCGCGGCCAGACGGTCAAGGGAGGGCGCATGCTGGGTGCGAACGACTGACCTGCGGAGCTAATGCACTCCAGCGATCCTGGCAGGCATGCGGGGCCTTGTCCGCCCGTACACCTCGCCGGTCGACTGGAGCAGCGGCGTGAAGCCACGACCTGGCAATTATGTCAGTTGCGGACTTGCTGGCTCCGTACAAGGATGTGCTTACGCCCCGAAACCCGGGGCGCCTATCGCCGGAGGAACGCAAATGAGCACGGAAGATGAAGAGCTGAGCAATGAGAATACTGGGGCGTGGAAGGAGAAACATCCACGCGAAGTGTTCAACAAACCTGCTGAGGGCGGCACTGTAGCTGAGGTCGTCCAGAAACATGTAGAGGTGCTAGATAAACTCAAGTCTGACGATGAGGATGACTGAAGCTCTGCAGGACACAGGCGTCGGCACCTTGCGCTGGGTTCATCGAAGGGGCCACGTTGGCAAGGCAGGCGCCTGAACTATTGGACCGAGGTACCTCCATCTCGTAATGGAAGACCGTTTTCGGTTCCGTGCAGGTCCTACACGCCGCCGCGTCGCACATGCTTGACCAGCACCTTCTCCAGCAACTCCCACATCATCGGATCGGTACTGAACGCCACGTTGAAGCGCATCCACCCGGTGGCCTGGGCATCGACCATGAACAACTGTCCGGGGCCGAGCATGATGCCTTTCTCCAATGCATCGTCCAGCAGCGCTGCGCTGTCGGGAATCGCCGGGTGCCGGGTCCAGATGTACATGCCTTCGTCCGACTCGATGAACAGCTCGAACCCCAGCCGATGCAGGTGTCGGCCGACTTCCTGGTGCGCCTCGGCCAGGCGTTGGCGCAGGCGCTTCAAATGCTTGCGCCAGCGACCGTCGATGATCGCGGCATACACCACCCGCTCCATCACCTGCGAGGTGGTCAGGCCCGAGCGCATCTTCAGGTGCAGCAGCTGTTGGGTGAGTTCCGGGTTGGCCAGCAGGTAGCCGACCCGCACGTTGGGCGAGATGCTCTTCGAGTAGCTGCCCACGTACACCACCTGCTGCAGGTGGTCGAGGCTGGCCAGGCACGGTAGTGGGTCGGCGATCATGTCGGCGTAGAGGTTGTTCTCCACCAGGCGGAAACCATGCTGGCTGGCCAGTTGCAGCAGACGGTGCAACTGAGCCAGCGGCGTGCGCGAGCAGGTCGGGCTGTGCAGGTGCGGCTGGGTGAAAAATGCCGTGGGGCGATGGTGCGCCAGCAGGTGTTCGAGCTGGTCGAGGTCGTAGCCGGCCGGGGTGCGTGGCACGCCCACCAGGGTGGCGCCCTGGGTGCGCAGGATGCTCATCAGGTTGGGATAGCCGGGGTCGTCCACCAGCACCACGTCGCCGGGGCGCACCAGGGTGCGTACGGCCAGGTCGAGGGCCTGGCTGGCGCCGTGGGTGAGCATCAGTTGCGCCGGGTTGGCGACGATCGACAACTCCTGCTGCAGGTTCTGCGCGGTCAGCGCGCGCAGCTCCGGCAGGCCCAGGGGGTCGCCGTAGCCGGACAGCTCCAGCGGGCTGCCGGCCACCTGGCGCAGGCCGCGGCGCAGGCCTTCCTCGTACATCCAGTCGTTGGGCAGCCAGCCGCAGCCGGGCTTGAACGGCAGTTGGCGGATCTCGAAGATCTGCTGCAGGTACCACTCGGAGTTGAACGTCGGACGGTGGCTTTCTGTTTCGACGTTGTGCGTTTCCAGCAACTCGTTGGCCGCACGATTGACGAAGAACCCCGCATTGCCCTTGCTCACCAGCAGCCCCTGGGCCACCAGCCGGTCATAAGCCTCGACCACGGTGAAGGTGCTCACCGAATAGGTGGCGGCAAAGGCCCGGATCGAGGGAACCTTCGCCCCGGGCTTGAGCGTCTGGTTGTCGATCAATGCGCGCAGCCCGTCGATGATCTGGTTGACCAGCGGGGTGGAGGAGTCCGGATGTAGCTGGAGCATTCGGGTGCCTTCAGGTGTGCGGGGAGCCAGGCGCCTGCGGGGTATCACGGGTGTACTGCATCGGCGGCCTGTACAGTGCAGTGCGGATTTCATGCCACTGTGCATGGCTCAAAGTGTTCGACATTTTTACATTACGTGTCAGATATAGCCAACACAGCACGTACCAGCGCCATGAATAATCACAACATCGCTGCTTTGCCGTCGGGGTTCGCCCCGTACCTTCCTTCCGCCTGGCCGGGCGCTTCTCGTCCGTCCCCAGCATGGTTCAGTTCGTCCAGAGGATTGCCTCTGGCCGCGTAAGCAGGCCGCCACGGATGGCCTGCGTGTGCTCGCGCACACCTCCCTGCCCGCAGTAGCACTGATGTACAGGTGAGACCGATAACCATCGGGGTTTCACAGTTTTTCCTTGGATAAAAAGAAGCACGGGGTAAATAACTGATGGACGCAACATCCACATCCACCACCGCGAAGGACGGGCACGAGAGCAAGCTCAGTGCCTCGCTCAAGTCGCGCCACCTGACGATGATGTCCATCGCCGGGGTCATCGGCGGCGCACTGTTCGTCGGCTCCGGCAGCGTCATCCACAGCGCCGGTCCCGCCGCCGTGCTGGCCTATCTGGCCGGCGGCATCCTGGTGGTGCTGATCATGCGCATGCTTGGCGAGATGGCGACCTCCTCGCCGGACACCGGCTCGTTCTCCACCTACGCCGACCGCGCCATCGGGCGCTGGGCCGGTTTCACCATCGGCTGGCTGTACTGGTGGTACTGGGTGATCCTGATGGCCTGGGAGGCCTACGTGGCGGGCAAGATCCTGCACGGCTTCTTCCCGGACGTGAGCGTCAACGTGTTCGTGCTGGCCACGACCTTGGTGCTGATCACCGTCAACTTCTTCAACGTCAAGCACTACGGCGAATTCGAGTTCTGGTTCGCGCTGATCAAGGTGGTGGCGATCGTCTGCTTCCTGGTGGTATGCACCGCCGCGGTGATGAACATCTGGCAGTTCGGTGAAGTGCGTGGCATCAGCCACCTGACCTCCGAGGGCTTCATGCCCAACGGCATCACCACGGTGATCGGAGCGCTGCTGGGGGTGATGTTCGCCTTCCTCGGCGCCGAGATCGTCACCATCGCCGCCTCCGAGGCGAAGGATCCGGCCACCCAGATCGTCAAGGCGACCAACTCGGTGGTCTGGCGGGTGTGCCTGTTCTACGTCGGCTCGATCTTCCTGATCGTCTGCCTGGTGCCGTGGAACGACCCACAGCTGGGCGTATCCGGCTATGGCGCCTACCGTCGCACCTTGGAGCTGCTGGGCGTGCCGTACGCCGAGCTGCTGATGAACTTCGTGGTGCTGACCTCGGTGAGCAGTTGCCTGATCTCCGGCCACTACACCGCCTCGCGCATGTTGTTCTCGCTGGCCCAGCGTGGCGACGCGCCACGTCTGTTCAAGTTCACCCGCACTGGCACCGGCGTGCCGGTGAATGCCATCGTCGGTTCGTGCCTGGTGGCGGTGTTCTGCGCGCTGATCAACTTCAGCGAGACCCTGCGACCGAAGGACGTGCTGGAAACCCTGATGAACACCACCGGCATGATCGCCCTGCTGGTTTACCTGGTGATCGCCTTCTCGCAGCTGCGCATGCGCCGCAAGCTGATCGCCGAGGGCAGGGAAGTGCGCCTGAAGATGTGGCTGTTCCCCTGGCTGACCTACCTGGTGATCGTGTTCATCGTGGCGGCGCTGGTGACCATGGCGTTCATGCCTGACTACCAGATCCTGGTGATCTCCACCGGCATCGCCGCGGCCATCGTGGTGGCGATGGGCGTGGTGCATCAACTGCGTACCGCCAAGCGTCACTGAACGCGGTAGCGCTGCATGAAGCGGCCGGGGCCTTGCGGGGTCCCGGCCGTTTTCGTTGCCCTCACAAGCGCAATACGGTCCCTGTGGGAGCGGGTTCACCCGCGAAGCGGACACCGCGATTCGAGTCGGGCCCCAGGCAAGACCGGCTCATGGGCCCAGAGGCCCACCAGCCCCGAAGCGAATCGCCTGCCCACCCTGCACGTGCACGCGCTGCCCGGCGCTGTCGAGTTCGGCGTTGCCGGACAGCAGACGAGCCTGGGTCTGCCCGGCGAGCCGAACCAGCGACAGGCGCGCGTCATGGGTGGCCAGGGTGCCGTGCTCGGTAACCAGCAGGAAAGGGCGGGGGTCGCCCTTCGCCACTTCGACCCAAAGGCCGCCTTCGAGCAGGGTCACCCGGCGTTGCTGCGCGTCGTATTCCACGTCCACCGCCGTGCTGGCCTGCAGCACCAGCAGGCTGCCATCGTTCAGCGGGCGGGACAGCTCCTGTTGGGCACTGGTCCGCAGGTCGGCCAGTTCGAAGCGCTGGTTCATCCACGGGAAGCCGAGCAGAGCGGAGGCGGCGATCAGGGCGAGCAGTATCAGGGCGAGGGTTGTCTTCATGGTGGTCGTCCGTATCTGGGCCGACCTGCAGCATAGCGCGTGGATGCCCAACAACGTCAGGCAGCGAGGACACCACTTGGCTTATGCTGGGCGCACCTGTCCTACAAGGAGTCTGCCCCATGGCCTGGTCCGCCACCCAGTATTCACTCTTCGAAGACGAACGCACCCGCGCCGTGCGCGACCTGCTTGCCGCCGTGCCGCCGCGGCCCGTGCGGCACGCCACCGACCTGGGCTGTGGCCCGGGCAACTCCACCGAAGTGCTGTTGCAGCGCCATCCCGATGCCCAGGTCACGGCCCTGGACAGCGACCCTGACATGGTCGACAAGGCTCGCCAGCGTCCGCGCCTGAGCATTCCCCGGGTGCGCTGCGAGATCGGCGATATCGCCGGCTGGACCGCTCAGGAGCCCCAGGACCTGATCCTCGCCAATGCCTCGCTGCAATGGGTGCCGGACCACGGCAGTCTCTACCCGCACCTGGTACGGCAACTGAGCGAAGGCGCGAGCCTGGCCGTGCAGACCCCGGACAACCTCGACGAACCGGCCCACCGGCAACTGCGCGAGATCGCCAGCCGTGGTCCATGGGCGGCCAAGTTCGCCGATTTCAGCCTGCCGCCCCGGCACAACGCGGCCTTCTACTACGACCTGCTCAGCCCGCTGTGCGCCCGGGTGGACGTGTGGCGCACCACCTACCATCACCCGCTGCCAGGCGGGGCCGAAGCCGTGGTGGAGTGGTTCAAGGGCTCGGCATTGCGCCCTTATCTGGCGCGCCTGGACATGCAGGAGCAGGCTGATTTCCTGCAGCTGTACCTGCAGGCCATGCAGCACGATTATCCGCCGGCCACCGATGGCAAGGTGCTGCTGCCATTCCCGCGCTTATTCGTGGTGGCGACGCGCTAGGCGCCAGAGCACATAGCCGTAGACGCCGAGGTTGAGCAGCAGCACGACGGCGGCGAGCCACAGCTGGATCTGCACCGTCAGCCCGGCGGGGTAGATCAGCGGCCAGATGTAGTGCTCGACGAAACCGCCGTGGTAGCCGGCCTGGCCGGCGGCGCTGCGCATCCGGTTTTCCCAGTCGGTCAGCGGGCACTCCAGGTGCAGTCCTTCCACGGCCAGCCCCCAGGCCAGGGCGGGCAGGTGGATGAACAGCGCGCGGCGCCATTTGAGCACCAGCAGGCCACCAAACAGCACCAGCAGGATGAAGGACAGGTGCAAAAGGACCAGGGAATCGGCTGCCAGGCGGTAGAGCATGATCGGGGCCTTGGAAAGGGGCGTCGGCGGTGACGGATCGATTCTGCTGCCGTGGGTCGCCGGTAGCCAGATCTTCTTGCAGGAGGATGAAATTTTAGTTAGCCCGCTAATCAGCGCTTGGACATTCACTGCCTAGGCAGTAATATTTGCACACAATTGCCCGAGCAGCTCCCGAATGTCCCATTTCACGCCGGAAAATTTTCAGACCTGCACCATCGGCATGCTGCTCGGTCGCGCTGCGTTGCTGAAGGACCGCATCCTCGACTGGCACCTGGAGGCCGATGGCGTCACCGCCGCCCAGTTCAAGGTGCTGATCATCGTCACCCAGTACCAGGTCGACACGCCGGCCGAGCTGTGCCGCTACCTCGGCCTGGACAGCGGTTCGATGACGCGCATGCTCGACCGCCTCGAGCAGAAGGGGCTGATCCTGCGCAACCGCTGCCCCGATGACCGCCGCCAGGTGCGCCTGGCCCTTACCGCCGACGGCCAGCGCCTGGCCGATCGGTTGCCCGAGGTGGGCGCGGCGGCGATGAACGAGTTGGTCGGGGTGCTGCAGCCTGAAGAGCTCAAGGTGCTCGAAAACCTGCTCGCCAAAGTCCTGCTCAGCGCTGGCGACCCTATGACGATCCGCCGCTTCGGCGATCGTTGATCCCTGTCACGTATTCTCCAAGGTATTGTCATGGCCACTCCCGCTGACTCCTCCACCCCAGCACCCGCGCCGGACAACACGCGCAAGCGCAAGGTCTGGCTGCTCGCCCTGTTGCTGATCCTGCTGCTCGCGGGGGCCGGCGCCTGGGCCTGGTACAGCCTGGTCGGACGCTGGCACGAAAGCACCGACGACGCCTATGTGAACGGCAACGTGGTGGCGATCACCCCATTGGTGACCGGTACCGTGACCAGCATCGGCGCCGACGATGGCGACCTGGTACATGCGGGGCAGGTGCTGCTGCAGTTCGATCCGGCCGACAGCGAGGTCGGCCTGCAGGCGGCCGAGGCCAAGCTGGCGCGCACCGTGCGCCAGGTGCGCGGGCTGTACAGCAACGTCGATTCGCTCAAGGCGCAGCTGCAGACCCGCCAGGCCGAGCTGCAGAAGGCCCAGCAGGACTACCACCGGCGCAAGGTGCTGGCCGACAGCGGCGCCATCGCCGCCGAGGAAGTCTCCCACTCCCGCGACGACCTGACCGTGGCCCAGGCCGCCGTCAACAGCGCGCGCCAGCAGCTCAACACCAGCACCGCGCTGGTCGATGACACCGTGGTCTCGTCCCACCCCGAGGTCATGGCCGCCGCCGCCGAGTTGCGCCAGGCTTATCTCGATCACGCCCGCACGACCCTGGTGGCGCCCGTCACCGGCTACGTGGCCAAGCGCACCGTGCAACTGGGCCAGCGTCTGCAACCGGGCACTTCGACCATGGCGGTGATCCCGCTGGACGAGGTATGGATCGACGCCAACTTCAAGGAAACCCAGCTGCGCGACATGCGCATCGGCCAGCCGGTGGAGATCACCGCCGATCTGTATGGCGGCGAAGTGAAGTACAACGGCACCGTCGACAGCCTCGGCGCCGGCACCGGCAGCGCCTTCGCCCTGTTGCCGGCACAGAACGCCACCGGCAACTGGATCAAGATCGTCCAGCGCGTGCCGGTGCGGATCCACCTCAACCCCGAGCAGCTGAAGGACCACCCGCTGCGCATCGGCCTGTCCACCGTCGCCGAAGTCGACCTGCACGACCAGAGCGGTCCGGCCCTGGCCCAGCAACCACCGCAACAGGCCAGCTACACCACCCAGGTGTATGACCGCCAGCTGGTCGAAGCCGACGACCTGATCGCCCGGCTGATCCACGACAACAGCGCCACCGGCAAGACGGCCCAGCGATGAGCCAGCAGGCCCCTGCGCAGTTCACCCCGCCGAGCCTGCTGCTGACCACCATCGGCCTGTCGCTGGCGACCTTCATGCAGGTGCTCGACACCACCATCGCCAACGTGGCGCTGCCGACCATTTCCGGCAACCTCGGGGTGAGCTCGGAGCAGGGCACCTGGGTGATCACCTCGTTCGCGGTGAGCAATGCCATCGCGCTGCCGTTGACCGGCTGGCTGAGCCGGCGCTTCGGCGAGGTGAAGCTGTTCATCTGGGCCACGTTGCTGTTCGTGCTGGCCTCGTTCCTGTGCGGTGTCGCCCAGTCGATGCCTGAGCTGGTGCTGTTCCGCGTGCTCCAGGGCGTGGTGGCCGGCCCGCTGTACCCGATGACCCAGACCCTGCTGATCGCCGTGTACCCGCCGGCGAAACGGGGGATGGCCCTGGCGCTGCTGGCGATGGTCACGGTGGTGGCGCCGATCGCAGGGCCGATACTCGGTGGCTGGATCACCGACAGCTACAGCTGGCCGTGGATCTTCTTCATCAACGTGCCGATCGGCTTGTTCGCCGCCGCCGTGGTGCGTCAGCAGATGCGTACGCGGCCGGTGGTCACCAGCCGCCAGCCGATGGACTACATCGGCCTGCTGACCCTGATCGTCGGCGTCGGCGCCTTGCAGGTGGTGCTGGACAAGGGCAACGACCTGGACTGGTTCGAGTCGTCGTTCATCGTGGTTGGCACGTTGATCTCGGTGGTGTTCCTGGCGATCTTCGTCATCTGGGAGCTGACCGATCGTCATCCGGTGGTCAACCTGCGCCTGTTCGTGCACCGCAACTTCCGCATCGGCACCCTGGTGCTGGTGGGCGGGTACGCAGGGTTCTTCGGCATCAACCTGATCCTGCCGCAATGGCTGCAGACCCAGATGGGCTATACCGCGACCTGGGCCGGGCTGGCGGTGGCGCCGATCGGCCTGTTGCCGGTGCTGATGTCGCCCTTCGTCGGCAAGTACGCGCACCGCTTCGACCTGCGTCTGCTGGCCGGTATCGCCTTCCTGGCGATCGGCGCCAGTTGCTACATGCGCGCCGGCTTCACCAACGAGGTGGATTTCCTGCACATCGCCCTGGTGCAGCTGTTCATGGGTATCGGCGTGGCGTTGTTCTTCATGCCGACCCTGAGCATCCTGCTGTCGGACCTGCCGCCCAGCCAGATCGCCGACGGCTCGGGGCTGGCGACCTTCCTGCGCACTTTGGGCGGCAGTTTCGCCGCTTCGCTGACCACCTGGATCTGGATTCGGCGCGCTGATCAGCATCATGCCTACCTGAGCGAACACATCAGTGCTTTCGACCCGGCGACCCAGCAGACCCTCGAGCAGCTCGGCGGGGCCAGCCAGCAGAACTACGCCAAGCTGGAGCAGGTCCTCAACAGCCAGGCCTACATGATGTCGACGGTGGACTATTTCACCCTGCTGACCTGGGTGTTCGCCGGGCTGATCCTGCTGGTCTGGCTGGCCAAACCGCCGTTCACGGCCAAGGCCGGGCCGGCTTCGGCGGGGCATTGATCAGGCTGATGCTTTTCCCCTAACCTTGTAGGTCTTTTCCTGGCTACTTGGCAGACATATGGACAAGGTCATCCTCATCACCGGCGCCAGTCGTGGCATTGGCGCCGCCACCGCCTTGCTGGCGGCACAACAGGGTTATCGCATCTGCATCAACTACCACGCCGACGACCAGGCCGCCGAGGCGGTGCTGGCCCAGGTGCGCGCATTGGGTGCCGAGGCCATCGCCGTGCGCGCCGATGCCAGCGTCGAGGACGAGGTGGTGCAGCTGTTCCAGCGCGTCGACCAGGAGCTTGGGCCGCTTACCGCACTGGTCAACAACGCCGGCACCATCGGCCAGCAGAGCCGGGTCGAGGCGATGTCCGAATTCCGTCTGCTGAAGGTGATGAAGACCAATGTGGTCGGTCCGATGCTGTGCGCCAAGCACGCCCTGTTGCGCATGGCGCGCAGCCACGGCGGGCAGGGCGGGGCGATCGTCAACGTCTCGTCGATTGCCGCGCGGTTGGGCTCGCCCAACGAATATGTCGACTACGCCGCCTCCAAGGGCGCGCTGGATACGTTCACTGTTGGCCTGGCCAAGGAAGTGGCGAGCGAAGGGGTACGGGTCAACGGCGTGCGTCCTGGCTACATCCACACCGGCTTCCACGCCCTGAGCGGCGACCCTGACCGCGTCAGCAAGCTCGAACCGGGTCTGCCGATGGGGCGCGGTGGTCGGCCGGAGGAAGTGGCCGAGGCAATCCTGTGGCTGCTTTCGGACAAGGCGTCCTATTCGACCGGCAGTTTCATCGACTTGGGTGGTGGGCGCTAGGGCAGGGAAGGTGAACCGGTCCCGAGTGGTGCTGTGTCACGGGATTGGGGAGGCCACCAGCGGCGCCGGGACAGACTTGAATTGGCATGGGCTAGTCGACCGAGTTGGCGAGGGTCAACAACTGCTCGACCTGGGCAGACAACAGTGCCAGCTCGAAGGGTTTGTGAAGCAAGGCGGTATGTCGTGAAGAGCGCAAAGCGCTGCTGTCGATGGCACCGTCGTAACCGGTGATGAACAGGATCGGCAGGTATTCATCATAGGCCCGGTAGGCTTGCGCTACCCGATAGCCGTTCACGTTGCCCGGCAGACCGATGTCGACGATCAGCAGTGCAGGCTGCAGGCCCTCGCCAAGTGCTCGCAATGCGGCATGGCCGTTCTCGAATGTTTGCACCTCGTAGCCTTGCTCCTCGAGCACATCGCGGATCACCAGGCGCAGCGTCGGTTGGTCTTCCACGAGCAGCAGAGGCCGCCTGGTGCGATGGCGGGCCGGATTGGCGGGCTGGGCTGCGGCAATGGGCGGCAATGCAGCGCTTTGCTGGTCTCGGGGCAGGTAGAGATGGATCCGGGTGCCCAGCTCAGGCGTACTGTCGATGAGCAACTGCCCCGCCGACTGGCGTACGAAACCATAGGCCATGGACAGGCCCAGGCCGGTGCCTTGCCCCAAGGGCTTGGTGGTGAAGAACGGCTCGATGGCGCGTGCGCTGACCTCTGTGGTCATGCCGCAGCCGGTGTCGTCGACCTGGATGTGCAGGTATTGTCCGGGCGCAAGCTGAAGCTCGTCTGCTTGGGCGTCGTCGAGGGTGCAATTGTCGCAACCGATGCGCAAGGTGCCGCCACGTCTCATGGCGTCCCGGGCATTGATGCACAGGTTGAGCAAGGTGCTCTCCAGTTGCGGCGGGTCCACCCGGACGAGCCATCTGCCCGCGAGGGTCGCATCGACGAAGGCGATGTGCGAATCGATCGAGCTCTGGATCAGTTCATGCATGCCGGCAACCAGGTGATGCACGTCCACGGGCTGGGGCAGTAATGTCTGCTGACGGGCGAAGGCCAACAGGCGCTGGATCAGTGCCGCCGCGCGCGAGGCATTTTGCCGGACGATGCCGAGCATGTGTTGGCTATCTTGCTGACGCCCCTGGACCAGCCGTTTCTCCGCCAGCTCCAGCGCGCCCAGAATGCCGCCCAGCAGGTTGTTGAAGTCGTGGGCGATGCCGCCGGTCAGTTGCCCGATGGCTTCCATTTTCTGTGACTGGCGCAGGGCCTCTTCGGTCTGGCGCAGGCGCTCCTGCTCCTTGACCCGCTCGGTGATGTCGTAGGCGAACAGGTAACCGCCCTGGAGCTTGCCATCGCCATCGCGCAGCGGGTTGTAGCGCATATCGTAATGGCGTGGCGCGTGGTCCGGGCCCACGCTGACCGTTTCGATGAACGCCTCGCCTGCCAGCAGCCGTGGCCACACCGGTTGCAGCTTGTCCATGATATCCGGCTTGCGGGCAAGGATATGCGGGACGTAGTCGCCGATCTGGGGGGTGAAATTGTGCAGGCGCTCGAAGGTTTCGCGGGCCGTGCGGTTGATGGCGATCAGGCGCATGTTGCGGTCGGCGGCGAACACATTGGCCAGGCTGTGATCGACCAGCTCGCCGAGCAGCTTGTTGTTCAGCTCGGCTTCGCCCATGCGTTTTTGCGCGCGCTCGAGCAGCAGGTTGCGTGCCTGCTCGCTGGCCGGCACGCCGGTGAACAGCACGGCCACACGGTTGTCGCCAGCGGGGCCGAGGCGGTGGGCCGACAAGGTGAGCTGGCGGTCGGTGACATTCAGCCGCTGTTCGAAATGGGCCGGTTGCCCTGTGCGCAGGACTTCGGCAAAGCGGCTCACCCACGCGTCGGCTTCGTTGGGGATGAGCTCCCGAGCGGTCTGGCCCATCTGCTTGTCGTGCGCGGTGTGGCGCAGGCAGGCGTCGTTGCTCAGGATGTAGCGATAATCACTCAAGGGGCCGTGGGGTCCATCGAACAGTTCCACCACACAGAAGCCTTCCACCATGTGCGTGCGCAACAGCTGGAAGCAGCTCAGTTCCAGATCGCGCCTGGCCAGCCGGGCTTCGAGTTCGGCAATGCGGGCCTGCAACTGCTCGGGCGAAGGTGTGCTGGGCATCGGCTGGATCCAATCGGGCTGGTCGCGGAACTATAACCGCGACAGGCATTGGCCGCCATGCCGCTGTTTCAGAACGAACGCACGATGCGCCCCAACGTTTCCATGGCCTGTTCCGCGCCATCGCCCCAAGGGCTGCCATAGTTCAGGCGGATGCAATTGCCAAAGCGCCGGGTTGGCGAAAAGATCGGACCCGGCGCGATGCTGATGCCCTGGGCCAGGGCCATGTGGAACAACTTCAGGGCGTCCATCTGCTCGGGCAGCTCCAGCCACAGGAAGTAGCCTCCGGACGGCTGGCTGACCCGGGTCTGCGCCGGAAAGTGGCGGGCGATAGCGGCCAGCATGTTGGCCTGCTGGCCTTCC
Organism: Pseudomonas sp. GD03858; assembly: GCF_029840925.1. GTDB lineage: Bacteria > Pseudomonadota > Gammaproteobacteria > Pseudomonadales > Pseudomonadaceae > Aquipseudomonas. Next base: position 57,268 of record NZ_JAOCDM010000006.1, on the reverse strand, counting down.
AGGGCGTAGCGCAGCTTGCGCAGGTGGCGATCATAGCCGCCGTGCTGCAGGTAGTCGGCGATTGCCGCCTGGGCTGGCATCGAGGCGCACAGCGAGGTCATCAACTTGAGCCGCTCGATCTTCTGCGCGAAGCGTCCAGCCGCCACCCAGCCAATCCGGTAGCCTGGGGCCAGGCTCTTGGCGAACGAGCCGCAGTGCATCACCAGGCCTTCGGTGTCGAACGCCTTGGCCGGCTTCGGCGCCTGCTGCGAGTAGTACAGCTCGGCGTAGACGTCATCCTCGATCAGTGGCACCTGGTGGCGACGCAGCAGTTCGACCAGTTCCTGCTTCTTGGCCTCTGGCATGCTGGCGCCCACCGGGTTCTGGAAGTTGGTCATGCACCACACGGCCTTGACCGGGTGTTTCTCCAGGGTCTGGGCCAGTACGCCGAGGTCCATGCCCTCGCGCGGGTGCACAGGGATCTCCACTGCCTTGAGCTTGAGGCGCTCGAGCACCTGCAGGCAGGCGTAAAAGGCGGGTGCCTCGATGGCCACCAGGTCGCCGGGCTGGGTGACGGCCTGCAGGCACAGGTTAAGTGCCTCCAGGGCGCCGTTGGTGATCAGCAGTTCCTCCATCGGCAGCATCAGCCCGGCGACCATGTAGCGCAGGGCGATCTGCCGGCGCAACTGCGGGTTGCCCGGCGACAGGTCGGTGACCACCATGCGCGGGTCCATGGCCCGGCTGGCGCTGGCCAGCGAGCGCGACAGGCGTTGCAGGGGGAACAGGGTGGGGCTGGGGAAGGCCGAGCCGAACGGCACGGTGTGCGGATCCTTGATCGAGTCGAGGATCGAGAACACCAGGCCGCTGACATCGACATCGGTGGACTCGCTGGCCGGCGCCTGGGTTTGCGGCTCGCTGAACGGGCGCGGCGCATGGGCGTTGACGAAGTAGCCCGAGCGCGGCCGGGCGCGGATCAGGCCGCGACGCTCCAGCAGGTAGTAGGCCTGGAACACGGTGGACGGGCTGACACCGTGGGTCTGGCTGGCATAGCGTACCGAAGGCACCCGCTGGCCGGGGCCGAGCACCCCGGAGCGGATCAGTTCGGCAATGTCGTCGGCAAATCGTTCGTAGCGTTTCATTTTGGTCTGGGCAGGCAAGGTGGTGGTCAGTGTAGGGGATCAGCGATTCATCGGCGCGACGAAACGGCTGTGCGCGGTGCTGCGGATGCCGGGCTGGTCGCTGTCCTGGATCTCGAACGTCAGCTCCTGGGAGCTGCTGCTCGGGCGGTCGGCGAGCATCGCCACCGACACCGGCAGCTCGCTCATCTCGCCGGCAGCGATGGTGAATTCGCTGCGCCCGTGCAGCTCGAAGCCGTCGGCGTCCACCAGGCGCAGGCGATAGTGCTGTGGTTCCTGGGTCTTGTTGATGATCTTGAGCAGGTAGATGTTCTCGATCTGGCCCAGGGCGTTCTCGCGGAACAGGCCACGGTCCTTGATCACGTCCATCGACACCATCGGGCGCATCTGCAGGGCGACCACCAGGGCGCCGATCATCACCGTCAGCGCGGCGGCGTAGCCCAGCAGGCGCGGACGCAACCAGTGGGTCCTGCCGCCTTGCAGGTTGTGTTCGGACTTGTAACCGATCAGGCCGCGGGCGTAGTTCATCTTGTCCATCACCCCGTCGCAGGCGTCGATGCAGGCGGCGCAGCCGATGCAGGCCATCTGCAGGCCGTCGCGAATATCGATGCCGGTGGGGCAGACCTGCACGCACAGGGTGCAGTCGATGCAGTCGCCCAGGCCCTGACTGCGCGGATCGCTGCCTTTCTTGCGCGGGCCGCGCGCTTCGCCGCGACTGGGGTCGTAGGCCACCGCCAGGGTGTCCTTGTCGAACATCACGCTCTGGAACCGCGCGTAGGGGCACATGTGCATGCACACCGCCTCGCGCAGCCAGCCGGCGTTGAGGTAGGTGGCGGCGGTAAAGAAGAGGATCCAGAACAAGGCCACGCCACCCAGTTCGAAGGTGAACAGCTCGGCGGCCAGCGGACGGATCGGGGTGAAGTAGCCGACGAAGGTCAGCCCGGTGAGCAGGCCGATTGCCAGCCACAGGCCATGCTTGAGGCCGCGCCGAGCGATTTTCTCCACGCTCCAGGGGGCGCCGGCCAGCTTGATGCGCTGGTTGCGATCGCCTTCGGCGACCTTCTCGCACCACATGAACAGCCAGGTCCAGGTGCTTTGCGGGCAGCTGTAGCCGCACCAGACGCGCCCGGCGAACACGGTGATGGCGAACAGGCCGAAGGCGCAGATGATCAGCAGCGCCGACAGCAGGATGAAGTCCTGGGGCCAGAAGGTCGCGCCGAAGATGTGGAACTTGCTGTCGGCCAGATCCCAGAGTACCGCCTGGCGACCGTTCCACTGCAGCCAGGCGGTGCCGAAGAACAGCACGAACAGCAGGCCGGCGAAGAGGATCCGCAGGTTGCGGTAGAAACCGGTGAAGCTGCGGGTGTGGATGCCGCCATCCGCATGGCTTTTGCTCTTTTGCGTGGCGGCGGGGGCAATCTCGATGACTCGGAAGGGGATTCTATCGCTCATGGTTCATCGCTCATCAGGCCTCTATCAGGCCAGGGCACTATGGCCCTGGATCTGTTTTCAGCACAGGCCCAGTTAAGTAGATAAAAACCATATCAGATGCTTGGGTTTATTGCTCAGGCCCTATATTTCGCTGCCTTGAGCAGTTGGTTGCAGATTCCTGCGGCTATCCACCGCACCTTTGTCACGGTGTGCGCAGTTCCGTTTGGCGGGGCGCAAGGCACGAGGTGCGCGTGCCGCGGTCATCTGTAGGAGATCGCCCAGCCCTTCGGGCTGCGCTGTCGCGCAGGGAGCGGGCTTGTCGGAACGCCGCACCGCCCGGATCACGGGTTATGCCGGTGCCATACACCGTATCGCGGGGCAAGCCCGCTCCCACGCTGTTCCAGTTGAATCAGCAAGTTACGTTTTGTTCCAAGAGAACCGTTGGAGGACACCAGGAGGCAACCGATGGAAGCATTCTGGCAATCGATGCTCGAGGCCTTGCACAGCGAGTTCGCCGATGTCACCGACGAGCGTGAGGTCGCCCGTATCTTGATTCGCCTGCTGATGGCGGCCCTGCTGGGGGCTGTGCTGGGCTTCGAGCGCGAGAGCAAGGGCAAGGCGGCTGGGGTGCGCACGCACATGCTGGTGTCGATGGGCGCCGCGTTGTTCGTGCTGGCGCCGAGCATGGCCGGTGCCGACGAACAGGCGCTGAGCCGGGTGATCCAGGGCATCGTCGCCGGCATCGGCTTTCTTGGCGCAGGCACGATTCTCAAGGGTAACGGCCAGGACACCAGCCACGTCAAGGGCCTGACCACCGCCGCTGGCCTGTGGATGACTGCCGCCATTGGCACCGCCGCAGGCATGGGGCGCGAGGCGACGGCACTGGTGAGCACCGTACTGGCGCTGCTGGTGCTGGCGAGCATGCCGCTGCTGGCGGACAAGGGCGAGGTACGGGAGAAGAAGGGATGCGAGGACGAGGAGGGCAGGAAGCACTGAGGGGAGCCGAAGCTCCCCTCATAAGCGTTGTTGCCTGCTCTTTTCTTATTATTGGAGACGGGCCTGTTGTTGTTTTTGTCGACCGATGTCTCTGCCTTGCGAGGCCCCCAACCGGGGCCAAGAGCAAACGTATTTTTTTGAGCGCTGACCTGCGTTCATCCAACGTGATCCAACCGTGACCGTCGCTACCTTGCAGGTAGTTTTATTGTTCTGTGTCAGGCTGCGGGTTGCCCCTGAAAAGCACGTCGACTCCAAAAAAATCTGCTTGCTACGCCTCTGCCGTGTTGTTCTTGTTGTGTCAGAGCCGTTCTCTATTGTTTTTATTGGGTGTCGCATTTTTTTGTTCTTGTTATGCCAGAGATAAAGCAGGTGGCGTGCCAACTTTTCAAATACCTTTAAAATCAACTACTTGATTGTTTTGGAGGGAAGGCTGGCACGTGAAATTCTGTCGAATTGTTTCCCTGTTACCCGATTTTTTGCTGGAAAGCGTGTAGGCGGTAACACTCCGCCCACACCTGTGTGACAACCGTATGACTCAGCGCGCACTGCGTGCCCGCGCCACCCGTGAACCCGTGACGCGCCCCAGCACCTCGCTGATGCGCAGACCGGCGCCGATCAGCCGGTCCAGGTCGATGCCGGTCTCGATCCCGAGGCCTTGCATCAGGTACACCACATCCTCGGTGGCGACATTGCCGGTGGCACCCTTGGCATAGGGGCAGCCACCGAGGCCCGCCACCGAGCTGTCGAACACCGCGATGCCCTCCAGCAGGCTGGCATAGACGTTGGCCAGGGCCTGGCCATAGGTGTCGTGGAAATGTCCGGCCAGCTGTTCGCGTGGTACCTGGGTCGAGACCACCTCGAACAGGCGGCGGGTATCCCCGGCTGTGCCGGTGCCGATGGTGTCCCCCAGCGATACCTCGTAGCAGCCCATTTCGTGCAGGGCGCGGGCCACCGGGGCGACCTGCTCGGCGCTGATTCGTCCCTCATAGGGGCAGCCGAGCACGCAGGACACATAGCCGCGCACCCGCACACCCTGACTCCGGGCAGCCTCCATGATCGGTTCGAAGCGCTTGAGGCTGTCGCTGATCGAACAGTTGATGTTGCGCTGGGAGAAGGCCTCCGAGGCCGCCGCGAACACCGCCACCTCTTTCACTCCGGCGGCCAGGGCATCCTCGAAACCACGCAGGTTGGGCGCCAGTGCCGCGTAGGTGACACCCTCGCGCTGGTGGATACCGGCAAACACCTCGCCGGAGCCGGCCATTTGCGGCACCCACTTGGGCGAGACGAAACTACCGACTTCTATGTAGTCGAGCCCCGCGTCGGTGAGGTCGTCCACCAGCCGTATCTTGTCAGCGACGCTGATGGGCTGGGCTTCGTTCTGCAGGCCGTCGCGTGGGCCGACTTCGACCAGGCGGACATTCTTGGGCAATGACATGGCGGGTTTCCTGTGGCGAATCAGCGGTGGGGGTGCGACGGGTTCAGGGTGGCGGCCAGCGCCTGTTCGCAGCGCTCCTGGGCGGTGTCCAGCTCCAGGTGCATTTGCTGGATGTCGAGCATCTGCTGTTCTAGCTGGGCGCGGCGTTCGGCGATCTTGTCCAGCATGCTGGTGAGCTGTTTCTGATTGCCGCCGGCAGGGTCGTAGAGTTCGATCAGCTCGCGGCACTCGGCCAGCGAAAAACCGATGCGCTTGCCTCGCAGGATCAGCTTGAGGGTGACCTTGTCGCGCGCCGAATAGATACGCTCAAGGCCTCGGCGTTCGGGGCTGAGCAGGCCCTGCTCCTCATAGAAGCGGATGGCCCGGGTGGTGATGTCCAGCTCGCGGGACAGGTCGGAGATGCTGTAGGTCTGGCTGCTCATGCTCGGGCTCGGGGGACGTGATGCTGCTAACCTAATGCCGGGTTGACGTATACGTCAAGCAAGGCGTGCGCACGACTGCGCATGGGGGCTTGTTCAACCGGCCTGCAGCGATTTGCGGTACTCGTTCGGTGTCTGTCCGGTGAGCCTCTTGAAGAACCGTGCAAAGTAGGTCGGATCACTGAACCCCAGGTTGTCGGACAATTGCCCGATGCTCATGCGCGTGTACGCCAGGTTGCGCCGCGCCTCCAGCAGCAGCCGTTGATGGATGACCTGCAGCGCCGTCTGCCCGGTGAGCGCGCGGCACAGTTGGTTGAGCTGCAGGCTGGTGATGGCCAGGCGGCTGGCGAAAACGTCCACGCCCAGGTGCTCTCGATAGTGCGCTTCGACCAGGCGCAGGAAGCGTCCGAGTGATTGCTGGTCGCGCTCGTCCCGGCTGCGTGGCGGCAGGGCTTGCTGCTGGCGGCTGAGCCACACCATCAGCGCGGTGAACAGCGCCTGCAGCATGGCACCGCGGGCCGGGGCATTGCCCTGGTATTCCTGCTGGAGGGTATTGATCAGCCCGTGCAGGCGCGATCGGTCCTTGCCCAGCGGATAGCAGCGTGGCGCCGCCAGCATGTGCAACGGCCCACCCAGGCGCAGTTCCTGCTCGGCCAGCAGGGCGGTGCCGAACGTCAGCACATGCCCCTGGATATCGGCGCTGAAACGAAAGCCATGCACGGTCAGCGGTGGCACCACCAGAATCGCCGCCTCGCGGATGATGCTGTGTCGGCCCTCGATCTCCACCCGTGCTTCGCCACGCTGCACGCAGAGCAGCTGGAACAGTTCGGCGTGCTGATGCGGTTTGATTTCCCAATGATGCAGGCGGCTACGCGCAGGTATCGATTCGCAGTGCAGCAGGTCGGTGTCCGGCCAGGCGTGGCTCTCGCCGTAAAGCTGGAAAAGCGGGATGCCGGGTAGGGTGCTGTGCATGGAGTATGACCTGTCCGCTAATCGAACATTTTTTCAAAAAGTGCAGCTTTTCTATCGGATATCGCACTTTTTGGCGCAATGGTGCGATTAAAAATGCAGGTGCAAACCCTAACAGCAGATACCTGCCAGTGCCACTCGGGGCAGGCATCCTCATCGCGAGACAACAACAATGAAAACTCAGGTTGCAATCATCGGCGCCGGCCCTTCCGGGCTGCTGCTGGGCCAGCTGCTGCACCAGGCAGGCATCGACACGCTGATCGTCGAGCGCCAGAGTGCCGAATACGTACTCGGGCGGATTCGCGCGGGGGTGCTCGAACAGGGCACGGTGGATTTGCTGCGCGAAGCTGGCGTGGCCGAGCGCATGGACCGCGAAGGGCTGGTGCACGAGGGGGTCGAGTTGCTGGTCGACGGCCGCTTGCAGCGCCTGGACCTCAAGGCGCTGACCGGCGGCAAGACGGTGATGGTCTACGGCCAGACCGAAGTCACCCGCGACCTGATGCAGGCGCGCGAGCGCAGCGGGGCGCCGATCATCTATTCGGCGAGCAACGTGCAGCCCCACGACATCGATGGCGAGCGGCCCTACCTGACCTTCGACAAGGATGGCCGCCAGCAGCGCGTCGACTGCGACTACATCGCCGGTTGCGACGGCTTCCACGGGGTGGCCCGCCAGAGCATCCCGGCCGGGGTGCTGAACGTCTACGAGCGAACCTATCCGTTCGGCTGGCTGGGCCTGCTGGCCGACACCCCGCCGGTCAATCACGAGCTGATCTATGCCCAGCACGAACGCGGCTTCGTTCTGTGCAGCCAGCGCTCGCCGACGCGCAGCCGCTACTACCTGCAAGTGCCCCTGGACGAGCGGGTGGAGGACTGGCCCGATGCGCGCTTCTGGAGCGAGCTCAAGGCCCGCTTGCCCGAGGAAGTGGCCGCGCGGCTGGTGACTGGCCCCGCGCTGGAGAAGAGCATTGCGCCGCTGCGCAGCCAGGTGGTCGAACCGATGCAGCACGGCCGGCTGTTCCTGGTCGGAGACGCCGCGCATATCGTCCCGCCCACCGGGGCCAAGGGGTTGAACCTGGCGGCCTCGGACGTCAACTACCTGTACCGGATATTGGTCAAGGTGTACCGCGAAGGGCGCACCGATCTGCTGGCCCGCTACTCGCCGCTGGCCCTGCGCCGGGTCTGGAAGGGCGAGCGCTTCAGCTGGTTCATGACCCGCTTGCTGCATGACTTCGGCGAGCACCAGGACGGTTGGGACCGCAAGATGCAGGAGGCCGACCGCGAGTACTACCTCGGGTCGCCCGTGGGGCTGGCCAGTATCGCCGAAAACTATGTCGGGCTGCCGTTCGAGGCTGTTTAGCGTTCCAGCGCAAAGCAATAGTCCCTGTGGGAGCAGGCTTGCGCCATCCTGAGACACCTACGGATTCTGTGACAGCAGGCGTTCCATCTCCCGGTACCCGCGCTGGCGCGCATGCTCCAGTGCGGTCACACCGTCCTTGTCGGCAATCGACCGATCCGCCCCCGCAGCCAGCAGCCGGCGCACGATTTCCACATGCCGGGGGCCGCCGTCGCCGAGGATCACCGCCTCGAGCAGCGCGGTCCAGTGCAGACGATTGAGGTGGTCGACATCCACGCCGGCGTCGATGAGCAGCTGCACGGTCTGCACATGCCCACGCTCGGCGGCGGGGATCAGTGCGGTGCCACCGTAGCGATTGGTGCTCTCGAGGTCGGCGCCATGGGCCAGGGTCAGGCGCAGGATATCGTTCAGGCCCCGGGCCCCGGCATACAGGTAGGGACTGTCGTGGATGTTGTCGCGGGCGTTGACGTCGGCGCCGGCATCGATCAGCACCCTGGCCGCCTCCAGTTGATTGCCATGGGTCGCCACCAGCAATGCGCTTTGGCCCTGGTCGTTGCGCGTATCCACCTGGGCGCCCTGGTCGAGCAGTTGACGGATGGCGGCTGCGTCGCCGCGGCGGGCTGCATCGAGCAAATGAACGTTCATGGCGGGAGTCTCGGCGTTGGCGGCAAGGCAGGTGAACAGGGTCAGCAGCAAGGCGGCGAAGGACAGGCGCATGGGCATGGATTCCTGGAAGGGCGTGGTTCGATGCTAGGCAAGCTGTGCTTGTAGCAGAAGTGAATTATCTGGATGAAACCCAGTGCGTTTGCGAATGTTGCCGGGTGTTCTGGCCCGTGGTAGAAATCAGGGCTGTCATTCACAAGTTGAATACCAAGATGTCTACCAGCGTGAAATCGAATAGGGCCCTGTTCGACCTCGACCTGTTGCGGGCCATCGTCGTGGTGGCCGATTGCGGCAGCTTCACCACCGCCGCCGCGCGCCTGCACTCCACCCAGTCGACCATCAGCCAGAAGGTCCGGCGCCTCGAAGAGATGGTCGGCCATCGCCTGCTGGCAAGGGGCAATCGCGATGTGCTGCCTACCGATGCCGGACAGACGTTGCTGGGCTATGCCCGGCACATGCTGGCGCTCAACGACCAGATGCTCGAGGCCCTGGCGGGCGCCATGGTCGGTGTCACCGTGCGCCTGGGCGTGCCGGAGGACTTCGTCGGAGGCCGTACCACCAATGCCTTGTCCGCATTCAGCCGGCGTCATCCACAGGTCAAGCTGGAGGTCACCAGTGGCTTGTGTCGCGACCTCAGCCAGGCCTACGACAATGGTGAGCTCGACCTGGTGCTGCTCAAGCAGCGCCGCAACAGCCGTGAGGGCGTGGCCTGCTGGCCGGAGCGGCTGCAGTGGATCGACAGTGCGCGGATGCCGGCCTTCGACCTCGACCCCGTGCCGCTGGTGACTTTTCCGCCCCGCGGGCTGTACCGCGACGACATGATCGGTGCGCTCGAAGGCATGGGCCGGCGCTGGCGCATCAGCTTCACCAGTTCGAGCCTGAGCGGCATCCAGGCGGCGGTTGCCGATGGCATGGGTATCAGCCTGCTGCCCCCCCGGGCGGCGACCGATGAACATCGGGTGCTAGGCGCCGGACAGGGGCTGCCGGAGGTGGACAGCTACGAGATCGTCATCGTGCATCGCCCCACGGCGGATGCGATGGTCAAGACCCTGGCCGAGGTGTTGACCGAACTGCTGGCGCAGCAGGCGATTTGAAGCGCGACCTTACTCTGCGCAGCAGTGCGGCTTGCCGCCGCTGCCTTCATATCGATCGTGGTGACGCACCCAGTCCATCGTGCCTGCCTCATTGCGCCCCAGTGGTGCGAGGTCGAGGAAGTTGTAGGTGTTGACCAGGATGTCCAGGCCCCGGGCATAAGTGGAATAGGTGTGGTAGACCGTGCCGTCGGCATCGCGGTAGAAGGCGCTCAAGCCGGGCAGTTCGCTCTCGTTTCCGGCATAGGGTTCGTAGTTGTACTGGGCGCTGCCATCGGTGGCGACGCTGACAGCGAAGTCCTGGTTGAAGGGGCTGCCGTGCGACGAAAACCAGGGGAAGCGCCAGCCCATGCGCTGGCGAAACGCCTGGAATTCGGCGTAGGGGGCCCGCGAGACCGCGACCAGGGTCACGTCATGGTGGGCCAGGTGCAGGTTGGCGCCGTCGAAGTGATCGGCAAGGAACGAGCAGCCCGGGCAGCCCTCGTTCCAGCCCTCGGCGAACATGAAGTGATAGACCAGCAGCTGGCTGCGCCCAGCGAACAGCTCGGCCAGGGTCAGCTCGCCGTCGGGGCCGTGGAAGCGATAGTCCTGTTCGATGTGCACCCAGGGCAGGGCGCGGCGAGCGGCGGCCAGTTCGTCGCGCTGGTGGGTGAAGGCTTTTTCGTGCAGCCACAATTGCTGGCGGGCGGCGAGCCACTGGCTGCGAGAAACCACGGCGTGCTTGTGTGCGGCATTGCTCATGGCGGCGACTCCAGGGGGGATTCACCAACTGGTCGAATGACGCCCTGGCGCTTCGACAGCACGTTTCGCCTGACCGACGGACGGTCCCGCCGTCTCAGCGCGTACCCTGCTTCGCGGGTAAAGCGCATCGTCGATATGACCCACCAGGGACTTTGAACCGTTCGACACCGACGGATTCTTTTTTCTTCGCCGGCCAAGCTCCCGAGTGCTTCGTCCGCGATCCTCCGGAGCGATCGCTCCCGCACTGCCTGTCCTGGCGCTTGGCAGCCCTGCGGCAAACGCGAAAACCACCCCGCGACACCCGAGCTTTTCCCCGCCGAACTCCCGATGTTTTTTCCTCTGGCTGTCACCACAAGCTGCGAATGTTGCCTCCGTGGACAGGTCGCCAACCCCTCTGGAACAGGGGTTCGGCCTGTAATCACGGCAATGCGCGACCCACTCAACGTATGAACACGACGATAGGAGATTGCTTCATGTTTAAGCGTACTGTGATCGCCGCCTCCCTGGTGGCTGCTACCCTGGCTTCGGCCCAATCCATGGCTGCTGTTGTCGGTGGCGGCGCCACCTTGCCTGAGCCGCTGTACAACGGCAACGCCACCTGGGAAGGCATCCTGCCCAGCGGCTTCAGCTATACCGGCGTGGGCAGCGGCGGTGGCAAGACCGCTTTCCTGACCAATGCGCCTGCGTCGATCAACCAGCCTACCGGCACCAACGTCGACTTCGCCGGTTCCGACTCGGTGCTCAGCGCCAGCGAACTGTCGGCCTACCAGGCCAAAATCGCCGCGTGGGGCAACCTGATCCAGATCCCGGCCGTCGGCACCACCGTCACCATCCCTTACCATCGCAACGGCGTCGGCAACCTGCAGGTCAACGCTTCGCAGCTGTGCGGCGTGTTCTCCGGCAGCATCTCCACCTGGGGCCAACTGCTCGGCAGCGCCGACTCCACCCCGATCAAGGTGATCTACCGTAACGGCAGCAGCGGCACCACCGAGCTGCTGGCGCGCTTCCTGAACGACACCTGCCCGACCGTCTTCTCGGTCAGCAGCACCTTCACCAGCGCCAATGTCGGTACCGAGCCGAGCACCTGGCAGGGCGTGGCGGGCAGCGCCGACGTGATCACCGCCGTCAACGCCACCGATGGCGCCATCGGCTACGTCAGCCCTGACTTCGTCGACACCTCCAACAACGCCCAGGTTGCTCGCGTCAGCAAGCTGGCCACCGGCACTGCCGTGCTGCCGACCGTCGACAACGCCCAGGCCGCCCTGGCCAGCGCCGTCGCTCCGAGCACTGGCCGTGAAAAACCGGCCAACTGGGCCGTGACCTTCGGCCGTGGCGCCACCGACAAGCCGGTTCCGGTCACGGGCTACCCGATCGTTGGCTACACCAACCTGCTGGTTGGCCAGTGCTACAAGGACGCCGCCGACGCCGCCGCCATTCGTGGCTTCCTCAACGACCTGTACAGCGGCAACCACGACCTGGCCATCGGTATCCACTCCTTCGTACCGGTGCCAGCCGCCTTCGCCGCCGAAATCAAGAAAGCCTTCCTGACCAACGCAGGCAACGAAGGCCTGGATATCGCCAACACCAACGTGTGCAACGGTATCGGTCGCTCGTAACACGCAAGTCCCCGGTGGCCCGTATCCCTGGGATGCGGGCATGGACCCTGGTGGTGCCCGCGGGTATCACCGGGGTTTTTTCATTGGGCGCGGACAAGGTGCCTGTTCGCGAACCGCCGCCATACCCCAGCCCCATGAACTTTGCATGACAAAGCTTCGGTCCCGCAGCGACCGAGACGCCTTATGGCAAAGCGGCATCACGGCCGCCACTGACTGATTTCGAGAACCCGCACAAGGAACCCTGCAATGTCGCGCGGCATGCCCCAGCCAGCCCTTTCAGCCACCGCCGTGCAGCGTCGCGGCAAACCTGCCGGCAGCGAGCCGATGCTGCTCAAGCCCCTGGCCCAGGCTATCGCCTTGCTGATGCTGGCGAGCGGCGCCCAGGCCGCCCAGCCGTTCAGCTCGGCGTGGTTCAACGCCAAGGGGGCCTCCAGCGCGCCAGGCGCTGGCGTCGCTGCGGGCGGGGCAGGGCAGGTGCTGCCAGGGTCGCCACCGCCACTGGCCCAGCAGCAGCGGCTGAGTCAGCAGTTCCAGCGTTCGGTGGGCAACCTCAACAATACGGTGGCCGCCATCGCCGCCCAGCAGGCGGCCCAGGCCAACGGCCGCACCCTGGCCCAGGTGCAACCGCAGGTGGTGCCCAATGGCCTGGGCGAAGGCGGGCTGAAGGTCGACGAGAACCCGCTCACCCAAGGCTGGCTCAATGCCAAGGCGCCGCGGCAGAGCCAGTCTGGCGACAAGACCCAGGTGAGCATCGAGCAGACCGCCGACAAGGCCATTCTCAACTGGGAGACCTTCAACGTCGGTCGCGACACCACCGTGCGCTTCGAGCAGCAGGCGGACTGGGCCGTGCTCAACCGGGTCAATGACCCGAACGCCCGGCCGAGCCAGATCCATGGCCAGATCGAGGCGCCCGGCACGGTGATGCTGATCAACCGCAACGGTGTGGTGTTCAACGGTGCCAGCCAGGTCAACGTGCGCAACCTGGTGGCCGCCGCCGCGCAGATCAGCGACGAGCAGTTCACCCAGCGCGGCCTTTACGTCGACAACAACGGCAGCCAGGCCACCTTCACCAATGCCGCTGGCAAGGTGGTGGTCGAGCGTGGTGCGCGGATCAGCACCCGCGAGCCCGCCGGCTCCACCAGCGGCGGCGGCTATGTGCTGCTGCTGGGCAGCGAGGTGGGCAACGACGGGCAGATCATCGCCAGCAAGGGCCAGACGACCCTGGCGGCGGCTGACGATTTCTATATCCGCCGTGGCCAGGGCACCGAGGCGAATCGCTATTCGACCACGCGCGGCAACGAAGTGGCGGGCAGTCTCAAGGCCGGCAGCAGCGCCGGCACGGTGGTCAACAGCGGCCTGCTCCAGGCCCCTGGCGGCGACATCACGCTGACGGGGCATCAGGTCGATCAGCGAGGTGTGGCGCTGGCCAGCACCTCGGTGGACCGGCGTGGCAGCATCCACCTGCTCAACGCCGCCAGTGATGCCACCGGCAGCGTCAGCCTCGGGCCGGGCAGTGTCACCGCCGTACTGCTCGACGACAGCGCGGCGCTCGACAGCCAGCGCGAAGCCTCACGGGCGCTGGTCAATGGCATCAACGGCAATCTGGCCAGTGGGCGCTTCGACAACCTCAGCACCGTGATCGACCGTCCGGAGCAGTCGCGGGTGGAGGTGGTCAGTGGCGGCACCGTGCATTTCCAGGATGGCTCGCTGACCCTGGCTACCGGTGGTCAGGTGGCGGTCAGCGCCGGTCGGCGCAGCCTGGTCGACGACGGCGCGCGCCTCGACGTGTCCGGCGCGCTCGGGGTCAAGGTGGCGATGGAAAGCAACGTCATCAAGGTCAATGTCCAGGGCAACGAGCAGCGCGACGCCGCCGGCAACCGCGACAAGGGCGGGCTGATCAACAGCGATGTGTGGGTCGACGTGCGCGAACTGGTGCATGTGGCGGCCGGCGTCAATGGTCATGCCAGCGATCGTTGGTACACCGCCGGCGGCCTGCTGGAAGTGGGGGGCTACCTGGGTACGCGCAACCACAGCGTGGGCGAGTGGATGGCCCAGGGCGGCACCGTGACCTTCACTGGCCAGGACCTGGTCACCCGCGCCGGCGCCGAGATCAACCTGTCCGGTGGCACCCTGGCGGTGCAGGATGGCCAGGTCCGGCAAACCTGGCTGCGTGGCGAGGACGGGCGCCTCTACGAGCTGTCCCGCGCGCCGGGCGATCTGCTCTATAGCGGGATCTACCAGGGTTTCGAGGATAGCTCGACGCGCTGGAACCAGACCCGCCTGTTCTACAACCCGCTGATCGCGCCGCAACAGCGCTTCGAACAGGGCTACACCGTCGGTCGCGACGCCGGCAGCCTGGTGGTGGCCACCCAGGGCGCGTTGCTCGATGGCCGGCTGGTCGGCGAAACGTGGCAGGACGAGCGCCAGGCGCAGGCCCCGGTAGTTGGCCTGGATGGTTACAAGCAGGTTCACAGTGCCCGTGCCCGTGGCGCGCAACTGGTCATCGGCCAGCAGCTGCCGGGCTATCTCAGCGCCAGCAAGGACCTCGCGTTCAGCCTGAGCCCGGCGTTGCGCCAGGTGGCTGTGACCGCCGGCAGCCGTGGCACCAGTGCCGAGGCGCAGTTGCTCGCGCCGCTGGCGGACGAACGACTCGGGCGATTGGTACTGGACAGCGACCTGCTCAACGCTTTCGCGTTGGGGGGGCTGACCGTCGCCGCCAGTGAATCGATCCAGGTCGATGACGCGCTGCGCCTGGCCAATGGCGGCCAGCTGAACCTTTACGCACCACAGGTGCGGGTCGCTGCCGACCTGACGGCCAAGGGCGGGCAGATGGCGCTGGGCGATGTGCTGCGCCAGCGCGACGGCGCCGACCTGCGAGATATCGCGCTGACCACGCCGAGCGCCCTGCGCGCTCAGGTCCTGATCGGCGATGGCGTGCGCCTGGATGTCGGCGGCGCGCGCAGCGACCGCAACCTTGCCGAGGCCATGGCCTGGCGTAACGCTGGCAGTTTGTCGCTGCGCAGCTCGGGCGACGTGCTGCTGGGACAGAACAGCGTGCTGGAGGTCTCCGGTGGCGTGGTGCGCGGTGCGCGCAACCAGCTGAGCGGCGGCAACGGCGGTAACCTGACCTTGCATGCCGGCGTGTTCGACACTGGCGGCAACGGGCGCCTGCAATTGGATGGCGAGCTGCGTGGCTATGGCAGCGGCGCCGCTGGCACCCTCGATCTGCAGGGCGACCGCGTGCGTATCGGCGGCCAGGCCGATGGCCACGCCGTCCACCTCGGCGAGGACTTGTTCACCCGTGGCTTCGCTCAATACACCGTGCGCGGTATTCGTCAGTTGACCGTGGCCGAAGGCGTTCAGCTGCAAGCCACGCGGCCGGTGGAGCTGCTCGACGCCAGCCTGCCGGTCAACGACCAGGCCACTGTGTGGTTGCCGCCGCAGGTGCAAGAGAATGCGCTCAAGGGCGAGCTGGGCTTGCGTGGCGGGGCCAGCTTGAGCCTGGCCGCCGGGGATACCCGCCTTGCCCAGGCCGATCGCGAGGCGGCGTTGCTGGACGTGCGGCCTGGCGCCAGCATCCGTGTCGATGCGCTGCAGTCGATCGCCCTGAGCAGCACCGCGCAGTTGAACATGGACGGCTCGCTGCTGGCCGCCGGTGGCAAGGTAAGCCTGTTGCAGGCGCAACCCGAGACCGTCGCCAGCGGGATCGAGGAAAGCCTGCACAATCGCTCGATCCGTCTGGGCGGCGACGCCTTGATCGATGTCTCCGGCCAGGCGCTCACGGCGTTGGACAGCCAGGGGCGGCGCTACGGTCGGGTGAGCGCCGGCGGCAGCATCGTCATCGGCGGGCAGATCGATCACGCCAAGGGCGTCAGCGATGGTGCCTATCTGTTCGTCGACGTGGCCCGTGGCGCTCGTCTTCGCGCCGATGGGGCCAGCGCGGTGCTGGATATTCGCGGCCAGGGACCATTGTCGATGGCCAGTGCTGGCGGCAGCATCAGCCTGGCCTCCAGCTATGGCCTGCGCCTGGACGGCTCGCTCAGTGCCATGGCCGGCGGTGCCAGCGCGGCGGGCGGCAGCCTCGGCGTGGCGCTCGATACGGGACTGTACCGCAGGGATGGCTTGCAGGATGAGCTGAAGGTGCCACGCGAACTGGTGCTCGGCCAAGGGCGCGGCGCTGATGACGGATTGCGCTATGGCCATGCTCGCCTGGATGTGGGCGCGGTCGAGCGTGGCGGCTTCGCCAGCCTGGCGCTGCTCAGCGACGGGGTGCTGGCTTTCGACGGCGCGCTGGACCTGACGCTGGCCCAGGGCCTGCAGCTGTATGCCGGTTCCCTGGTACTGGCCGAGGGCAGCGCCGACGACAGCCGTATCCGACTGCGGGCCCCCTATGTCCGGCTGGCCGGCAGCAATCACCTGGGGGGCGACCAGACCTTGCGTCCGACCATCAAGGGTGGGCTGTCGCAGCAGGCATCCAACGCCCTGCTGCAGGTCGAGGCCAACCTGCTCGAGGTGCGCGACGAACTCAGCCTGGGTGCGCGTGGCAACCTTTCTCTCAGTGCTGGACAACAGCTGCAGTTCGATCGCCGTGGCTTTGCCCTGACCCGCCTGCGCAGCGAAGGCGACATACGCTTCCTTGGCAGGGAAATTGGCTCGCTGCCGACCGAGTTGAGCAGCAACGCCGACCTGGAGCTGCTGGCCGCCCAGCTATACCCGGTGAGCGGCGCCTACGCCCGCGTACGGACCACCCAGGATGCCACGCTGCGTGTCGGCCGGGTCGGCACCGCCACCCCGGATGTGCCCTTGTCGGTGTTCGGCCGGCTTCACCTCAGCGCCGGCCAGGTGGAGCAGGGCGGGGTGGTCCGGGCGCCGCTCGGCCAGGTGCTGCTGGGCGATGCCGGCGCGACCGGGCAGGACGTGCGCCTGCTGTCCGGCAGCATTACCTCGGTCAGTGCCGCGGGCCTGCGCATGCCTTATGGCGGTACGGTCGATGGCCTTAGCTACCTGTATGACGGCAAGCCGATAGGCCTGCTCGGCGGCAGCGGCGACATCGACCAGGGGGTGGTACTGGCTGGCAAGCGTATCGATGTGCAGGCCGGGGCGCTGATCGACCTGGCCGGCGGCGGCGAACTGACCGGCGCCGGTTTCGTTTCCGGGCGCGGTGGCTCCACCGACGCCCGCTACCATCCGCTGCTGCAGCTCGATGCCGACGGTCGCCTGGTGCTGCCGTCAGTGGCGAGCAACCCGGTCTATGCCATCGTGCCTGGGCTGGCCGTCGACTATGCGCCGCAGGCCGGCGAGGCAGGCGTGGCCGCCCCTGCCATTGGTCAGCGCATCACCCTCGACCAAGGTGTTCCGGGTCTGGCGGCGGGCACCTACACCTTGCTGCCGGCCAATTATGCGTTATTGCCGGGCGCCTACCGCGTCGAGCTCAACGGCTTGGCCATGGCGGGCCCGCGCGGCGTCAGCCAAGCCATGCGCAACGGTTCCTGGACCACCTCGGGCAGCCTCTCGGTGGTCAACACCGGCATCCAGCAGCCATTGCCGGGGCAGGTCATCCTCACCGCCGCCGACACCCTGCGGCGCTACAGCCAGTACAACGAGATGTCCTACGCCAGATTCGTCAAGGCCGACGCCCTGGCCAAGGGCGTTCCGCGGGCGGCGCTCGAGGCCGATGGCAAGTGGCTGACCCTGCGCCTGAAGCCCAATGCCGACCCCGAGACCGCGTTCCGTTTTGCCGGTCAGGCCCGTTTCGACGCCGCCCGCGACGGACGTGGCGGCAGCGTGAGCGTGCTGGGCCTGGATGCCATCGAGATCCTCGCCGATGGTCAGGCCAGCGACTGGAACCAGCCCAATCGGGTTGCGCTGCGTGCCAGCGACCTCAGCGCGCTCAAGGCGTCGCGCCTGAGCATCGGCGCACGCCCGGAGGTGTTGTATGGCCAGGGCGGCAACATGCTGCGCTTCAAGGAATCGACCGCGAACATCCTGGTGCGCAGTGGCGCCGAGCTGCGCGCCGGCGAGGTGTTCCTCGCCACCGATACGGCGCGTGGCGCGATCGTCGTCGAGCAAGGGGCCGCGATCATTACCCTGGGCCAAGGCGCGGTGCCGTTCGATGCCAATGATGGCTACCTGATCGACCCCAATGCCCATAGCCTGCTGGCGCTGTCCAATGGCCGCCTGGACGTGCTGCCATCGGTGGCCGGCGACTTCTTCGCGCCAGGCAGTATCCTCATCGGCGGCTGTTCGTCGGGCCACTGCGCAGGGGAGACCCGGCTGTATTCGGAGGGTTCGCTGTTCGCCGCGACCGACCGCACCTTCAGCCTCGATGATCAGGTCAGTTTCGGCACCCGCCACCTCGGCCTGGCGGTGGGGCGGATCAACGTCGGTTCCGCCGCCGCGCTGGCCGACGCGGCCAGCGCCGGGGTGCTGGGCCAGGGCTTGACGCTCAACCAGCAGGTCCTCGACCGCCTGTTCCAGGGCCGCGCCGCCGACGGCATCCCCGGCCTGGAGACCCTGTCGCTGAGCGCGGCGGATTCGCTGAACTTCTTTGGCGACAGCCGGCTCGACACTTATGACCCGCTGACCGGGCGCAACCGAGTGCAGCAACTGATCCTCGGCACGCCGGCCATCTATGGCCATGGCACGGCCAGCACGCGCGCGACCATCCGTACCGGCAGCCTGGTGTGGAACGGTGCCCGCACATTGCCCGGCGCCCCCGTCGCCGGTGGCGCGGGCAGCGGTGACGGCGTGCTCGAACTGCGCGTGGAAGACCTGACCTTTGGCTACGGCCCGGCCAGCCAGCCTGATGGCACCGCCAGCATGAGCCGCCAGACCTTGGGTTTCAGCCAGGTCGACATCCATGCCAGCCGCCAGGTCAGCGCCAACCATGCCGGCGCGTTGCAGGTCTATCACCAGCGTGGCGCCTGGCAGCCCGAGGGCGGCTTCCAATACAGCGGAGGCAACCTGCTGGTGGACACCCCGCTGTGGACGGGTGCCGCCGGTTCGATCAATCGCATCACCGCCGGCGGCCAGTTGCGCGTGACCGGCGGCGGCGGTGCGCTGGCCAGCGGCCGCGATGGCGTGGGGGCCGAGCTGGCACTCAGTGGCCGGCAGGTGACCCTCGACGGCACCTTCAGCCTGCCCAGCGGCAAGCTGAGCGTCACGGCGCAACAGGATCTGATCCTGGGCGAGCGCGCACGCATCGACCTGGCCGGGCGCCGCCTGGCCTTCAACGACGCGACGCAGTACAGCTGGGGCGGTGACCTGCTGCTGACCAGCGCCACGGGAGACATCCGCCAGGCGGGCGGCAGCCTGATCGACTTCAGCGCCGCCAACAACCGCGCCGGTCGCCTGAGCGCCACGGCCCTCGGCGGCCAGGTCAGTCTGCTGGGACAAATCCTCGGCGCCGCCAGTGGCGACTATGACGCGGGCGGTACGCGGGTGCCGTATGCCCAGGGCTCGCTGGAGATCCGCGCGCGCCAGGTGGACGACTTCGCCGGGCTCAACCAGCGGCTGAATCGCGACCAGGTACTGGGGGCTCGCAGCTTCCAGATCACCCAGGGTGACTTGATCATCGGCAGCGAGCTCAAGGCGCGCGCGATCAACGTCTCGCTGGACAACGGCCAGTTGACCGTGACGGGCACCGTCGATGCCAGTGGTGCCCAGGTCGGCAGCATCCGCCTGGCGGCCAACCATGGCCTGACCCTGGCCACAGGTGCCGTGCTGGATGCCCATGGCAGCCTGCTGCGGGTCGACAGCCAGGGCGCGATCATCGATGCGCCGAACCGGGCAGTGATTGAACTCGACAGCGGTGACGGGCTGCTGACGCTGAGCTCCGGCGCCCGTCTGGACCTGCGCCACGGCACCGCGGCCAGCGCCGGCCAGCACGACGGGCGCGCCCGTGGCACGCTGCTGCTCACGGCGCCAAGGGTAGGCGGCGACATTGCCGGCGATATCGCCATCGATGCCCGTGGCCGCCTGGACATCCTGGGCGCCCAGTCCATCGCGGTGGTCGGCAACCAGCGCTACGTCGACGCGCCTGACGGAGGCACCGCAGCCAGTGGCCGTCCGTACCAATACATCGACCAGGCCTACCTCGACGCCAAGCATGCGCGCAATGCGCTGTTCGTCGATGCCGTGCTGGCCAACCGCGACCTGCTCGACAATCGCCTGGCCGCGCTGACCGATGCCGCTTACGCCCAGGCCCTGCATGTGCGCCCAGGCCTGGAAATCGCCACCCGCGACGACCAGACCGATCTGGTGGTGCGCGGCGACCTCGACCTGTCCGGCCACCGCTACGCCAGCCTCAACCCGTCCACGGCGCAGACCATGTCCCGCGGCTCTGGCGAGGTTGGCCACCTGACCTTGCGCGCCGGCGGCAACCTCGAAGTCCATGGCAGCATCAGCGACGGCTTCCTGCCGCCGGAACTGGCCACTGGCAGCGATCGCCTGGACGGCCGTGGCTGGATCCTGGTCCCGGGCACGCAGCCGTTCAAGAGCGATCTGGTGATCCCGCGCAGTGGCGTCGAGCTGGCGGCCGGCACGCGCTACCCGGCTGGCAGCACGTTGAATTTCGACCTGCCGTTCGCCGACACCTCGCTGCCGGCCAATACGCGTCTACCGAGCACGCTGATCTTGGCCACGGCCCTGACCCTGCCGGCCGGCACCGTGCTCGACGCCGCCGTGCGCGATGCCGCCGGCAATGTGCTGTATGCCGCCGGCAGCCTGCTCGAGCAGGCGGTGACCCTGGCCGCCGATACCCAGCTGGATGCCGGCAGTCGCCTGCCGGTCGGCGTGGCCGTGCGCGGCGGGGTATGGCGTAAAGGGGTCGCCCTGCCCACGGGAGGCCTGACCCAGCGTGGCGCGCTGGCCCTGGCAGTGGGCGCGCTGCTGCCGGCGGGCACCGATGTCAAGCTACCCACGGGGGTGTTCTGGGTGGATCTGCGCCAGGAAGTCGCGGGCCAGCAGGGGCGCAACTGGGCGCTTGGGCAGATGTTGCCGGAGGGCTCGCAATCCTGGTCGATGCGCCTGGTGGCCGGTGCCGACCTGGACGCCGCGGACAGCCGCATCACCCGAGCGGAGCCCGAGGCCGGTACGTTGCGCCTGGCCGACCAGCACTACATCGCCACACGCGTGGTGGAAACCACCCCGCCGACCATCAGCTATGTCTGGACCAAGCTGGCCGTGGGGCGAGTGCCCGGCCAGCCGGTGCCGGCCAACCTCCTGCCGTTGTGCACCGCACGGCCGACCTGGTGCCAGAAGATCGAGACCCCAGGGGGCGTGACCAAGGCCCAGATCACCGCGCAGACCCAGCTGTTCAGCGTGCTGCGCACGGGTACCGGCGATCTCGAACTGCTCAGTGCCGGCGACTGGCGCATGGATTCGTTGTACGGCGTCTACACCGCTGGCACCCAGGCCCCGGCCCTGTTGACGCAGGGCGTGGACCCGCACCAGCTGCCCCGTGGCCTCCAGGCCGACGGTAGCGTGCTTGGCGCCTTGGGCGCGGGCTATGAGTCGACCGCCGCGCAGTACCGTGCCTGGTATCCGCACCAGGGCGGCAATCTGTTGATTGCCGCAGGTGGCGAGCTGACCGGCAACCTCGTCGGCCCCAAGAGCACCGATCTGGTGACGCGTCGCCAGACGCCGTCCGCCGCTGTCGGCAACTGGCTGTGGCGCCAAGGGCAGACCGACGCCGGCACGCCCGCCGCCTGGTGGCTCAACTTCGGCAGCTTTGCCCAGGACCCGGCCAGCCCCCCGACCTTGCCCTACCTGGTCGGCTTCACCGGCTTCGGCACGTTGGGTGGCGGCAACCTGGACGTTCGCGTGGCTGGCGCGGCCGGCCTGGTGCAGTCCAGTGGCGTCGACATCGTCGAAGTCGAGCGCAGCAGGGGCCTGAATCTGGTGGTGGCCAGCACCGGTCGAGTGACCGCCGACGGCCGCCTGGTGCAAACCGGTGGCGGTGACCTCGACCTACGCGTAGGGGGCGGATTGAATCCGGGGCTGGCCGCGCTGACTGCCGCGGACACCTTGATGGACCTGCAGGGCACGTTGGTCAACCTGCGCGGCGCATTGCAGGTGGAGGCGGCCAGCATCGGGCTGTTGCAGTCCATCTATGGCAGCTACGGGGTCGAGCAGGACAACAGCGAGTCCCGGGCCTACGATCCCTACACCGCCACCCGGGCCAAGGCCTGGGGGGGCATGACGCTGATGCCCGGCGACAGCGGCGTGCGCCTGCGCAGCCGTGGCGACCTGGTGGTGCAGGGGGTTGGCGATCCGGGACGGGTGCCGACGTTCAACAGCACACCGTTCACCGCTGACGATGGCACGTGGATGCCGGGGCGCGGTAGCAGCTGGTTCTCGCTGTGGACACCACGGACCTCGGTCGAGCTGATCAGCCTGGGGGGAGACCTGGCGCCGGTCGTGCAGAGTCGTTCCAATGCCGTGACCCGCAACCTGACGATCGATGGCGGTCGCGTGTTCTACCCGACGTCGCTCAGTGCCAGCGCGATCAGTGGCAGCCTGTACTATGGCGACTCGGTACGCAGCTCGGCGGGCCTGGCATCGCCGGAAAGCCTGATGACCGCGCCTTCGGCCAACACCCGTCTGCAGTTGCTCGCGGGGGATTCGATCTATGCCGGGGGCTACGCGGTCAGCCAGGCGGGTACCGACGCCTCGGCATTGGCAACGCCGTTGCGCCCTGCTTTCCTGGGCACCAGTGCCGGCAACCTCGTTCTGTCGACCAACCTGCACGGCGAGCTACCGCGCAATGTCTGGGAAAATCCGCTCTTCAGCTTCGGTCTCAACACCTATGTCCAAGGCAGCGCGCGGCCGTCGGAGCCAGTGCGTTTCTACGCCCTGGACGGCGATATCGTCGGCCTCAACACGGGCGAAATCATCGAGTACCCCTTGCTGGGACTCAAGCTCTACCAGGGCGCCGGGCCGCTACGGATCATGGCCGGTCGCGACATCGTCAACGCCGGTACGGTGCTGGGTAGCCAGCGCGAGGCCGCCAACAATCTGGTGGCCGGTGGCGGGGGAGGCAACCTGTCGCGTGGCAACCTGGTCATCCATGGCGACAGCCATGATGTCTCGCTGATCAGCGCGGGCCGTGACATCCGCCTGAGCAGCTTCAATGTCGCCGGCCCCGGCCAGCTCGAGGTGATCGCTGGACGCAACCTGTTCCAGTCGGGCCCGGGGGTCGATTCGGCCTACCAGGAGGCGGCTATCACCAGCATCGGCCGGGTCGGTGGCAGCGGTGGCGGTAATGACGGCGCTTCCATTGCCATCATCGTCGGCGCTGGCAAACAGGGGCCGGATTACGCAGGCCTGCTGACGCGCTATCTGGACCCGGAGTCCCTGGCCGATCCTGCCCAGCCACTGAGTGCTCAATCGGGCAAGGTCGCCAGGGTGTACGATCAGGAGCTGCTCGCCTGGCTGCGCGAGCGCTTTGCCTTCGATGGCGATGGCGAGGCGGCACGGGCCTACTTCGCCACGCTGCCCGCCGAGCAACAGCGGATCTTCGCCAGGCAGCTCTATTTCGCCGAGTTGCGCGCAGGCGGTCGCGAGTACAACGATGCCGATGGCCCGCGCACCGGTAGCTATCTGCGCGGTCGCCAGGCGATCGCCGCGCTGTTCCCGGACCGGGACGTGGCCGGCAACCCGGTCAGCTACAGCGGCAATGCGACATTCTATGGCGGGGCCGGCATTCACACTGATTTTGGCGGCGGTATCCAGGTCCTGACGCCGGGTGGCCAGCAGGTATTCGGCATCGAGGGCGAGGCGCCGCCGTCCTCCGCCGGGGTGATCACCCAGGGCAGTGGCGACATCCAGCTGTATTCCCAGGGCAGCATCCTGCTCGGCCAGAGCCGGATCATGACCACGTTCGGTGGCTCGATCCTCGGTTGGTCGGCCCAAGGCGATATCAACGCCGGGCGTGGCTCCAAGACCACGGTGGTCTACACCCCGCCCAAGCGTACCTACGACCTGTGGGGCAACGTCGGCCTGGCGCCGAGCGTGCCGAGCACCGGTGCCGGCATCGCCACGCTCAATCCGATCGCCGAGGTGCCACCGGGCGATATCGACCTGATCGCGCCGCTCGGTACCATCGATGCCGGCGAGGCGGGGATCCGCGTCTCGGGGAACGTCAATATCGCCGCGTTGCAGGTGGTCAATGCCGCCAACATCCAGGTCCAGGGCGACGCCAAGGGCATGCCGGTGGTGGCGTCGGTGAACACCGGGGCGATCGCTTCGGCCAGCGCGGCGGCCTCTTCGGCGACCCAGGCGGCGGAGGAGGCCGGGCGTGCGCAGCAGGCTGCGGCACGCCAGCGCCAACCGTCGGTGATTACCGTGCAGGTATTGGGGTTTGGTGGCGAGCGACTGGTGCCCGGACGCGATGGCGCGAGCCTGAACCCTCGGTACAACCACCAGAGCCCTGTGCAGGTGCTGGGCGCGGGCGCGCTGGACGAGCGTGCCAAGGCGCAGTTGACCGAGGAAGAGCGAGGCAATCTGTTGCTGTAGCCATCGCGGGGCGCAGCGGGTCACGCCAGCAGCAGGTAGCCTGCGCTGGCGACCAGCATCGCGGCCAGGCCACGGTTGAGCAGGCGCATCCATTTCGGTTCCGTGAGGTACTGGCGTATGACACTGCCCGCCCAGGCCCAGCAGGCCACCGAGGCGAAGCAGATCGGCATGTAGATCCAGGTGAACAGCCACAGCAGTTGCTGTTCACCCCCGGTGTACGCGCCGACGCCGGCCACGGCGGCCAGCCAGGCCTTGGGGCTCAACCACTGCATGGCGGCGCCATGCCAGGCGCTCGGCGCCTTGTGCCTCCCCGTGGTGTCGAGCCGACCATCGTCGCTGGCCAGCTTCCAGGCCATGTACAGCAAGAACAGTACGCCGCCGCCGTGCAACAGCTGCCCCGCGAGGGGCCAGCGCAGCAGCAGTTCGTGTACCCCCAGCCCGACCAGCACCAGCAGCAGGCAGAAGCCCAGGGTGGCACCGGCCGCGTGTCCGAGGCTGGCACCGAGGCCATGGCGGGCGCCACTGCCAAGGGCGACGATATTGACCGGACCGGGTGAGATGGAGGCCGCCAGGGCGAAGGCGGCCATGGACAGGGAAAGGCTCATGCGGATGATTCCTTGCGACAGTCAGGGTCGGCACATCCTGAGTGGCGACCCTGGGCGCGGTATTGAACAAAAATGCCCCGGACATGGTTGTTACAGCTTTTGTAATATTTTCGCGCTGTCGAAAAAACCTGCTTCGATTGTAGGATCACCTTCCCAAATTGCTATCAAGGTCTATATGAGCACCTTCGCGGAGCCCCCCAGTCCCTGGCCGACCCGGCCTTCCCCCCGCCGTCCCCGTGACGCTTCCCCTGTGAGTACCTGCTAATGGAATGGCTAGCCGACCCCACGGCCTGGCTGGGCCTGCTGACGCTTATCGTCCTCGAGCTGGTGCTGGGTATCGACAACCTGGTGTTCATCGCCATCCTTGCCGACAAACTGCCGCCCCATCAGCGCGATCGCGCGCGCTTGATCGGCCTGTCGCTGGCACTGATCATGCGCCTGGGCCTGCTGGCCAGCATCTCGTGGATGGTCACCCTGACCGCGCCGCTGTTCGAGATCTTCGGCAAGAGTTTCTCCGGTCGTGACCTGATCATGCTGTTCGGTGGTGTGTTCCTGCTGTTCAAGGCCACCATGGAGCTGCACGAACGTCTGGAAGGGCATATCGTGCAGAGCGCCGGTGCGGTGCGTCATGCCGCGTTCTGGCCTATCGTGGCGCAGATCGTGGTACTGGACGCGGTGTTCTCCCTGGACGCGGTGATTACCGCCGTGGGCATGGTCGAGCAACTGTCGGTGATGATGATCGCGGTGATCTTCTCGATCGGCATCATGATCGTCGCCAGCAAGCCGCTGACCCGCTTCGTCAACGCCCACCCGACGGTGATCATGCTGTGCCTGGGCTTCCTGATGATGATCGGTTTCAGCCTGACCGCCGAGGGCCTGGGCTTCCACATTCCGAAAGGCTACCTGTACGCGGCCATCGGCTTCTCGCTGCTGATCGAGCTGTTCAACCAGTTGGCGCGTGCTCGCCGCAAGCGCAGCGTGCAGCAGCATCGGCCCCTGCGCGAGCGCACCGCGCATGCCGTATTGCGCCTGATGGGCGGGCGCCGGGTGGAAGCCGACGAGGTGGGCGAGGAAATCGCCGACCTGGTGGAAGGTGGCGAGGCGCAGGTGGTGTTCGACCGTCGCGAGCGGGTGATGATCAGTGGTGTGCTCAACCTGGCGGAGCGACCGATCCGCACGGTGATGACCGTGCGTGCCAAGGTCGACGCCATCGACTTGGCGCAACCGGCCGAGGCGATCAGCCAGGCCCTGGTCAACTCGTCGTACTCGCGCCTGCCGCTGATCCGTGACGGGCGTATCGAGGAGCCGCTGGGCTACGTGCACAAGAAGGAGCTGCTCAAGGAACTGCTGGCCGGCAACCAACCGGCACTGGAGCACCTGGCCCGGGCGCCATTGAACCTGCTGGAGAGCTTCAGCATTCTCAACGCCCTGGAGCAGATGCGCAGCCAGTCCACGCATATCGCCTTCGTGGTCAACGAGTTCGGTGACTTCACCGGCGTGCTGACCATGACCGATATCCTCGAGTCGATTGCCGGCGAATTGCCCGATGCCAGTGAGGTCGAAGGGCCTGGCGTGATCGAGGAGGAGGGCAGCTTCGTGGTCAGCGGTGCCTTGAACCTGGCCCAGGTGCAGGCGCGTACCGGTTTCGCCGCGCGTGCCACCGAGGACTACCAGACCCTCGCGGGCCTGGTGATGAGCTTGCTGGATCGCCTGCCGATGGTCGGTGACCGCCTGGCCTGGAACGGCTGGACCTTGACCGTGGTGGCGGTGGAGGAGCGTCGGGTGCGGCAGGTGCGCCTTACACAGAGCGTCGCCGCTGACGTAGCAGGTGCTTGAAGCCTTCAAGCACCAGCACCAGCACCGCGGCCCAGATCGGCAGGTAGGTCAGCCACTGATCCGGGCCGATGGTTTCGCCCAGCAGCAGGGCCACCGCCACCAGCAGCACGGGTTCGACGTAGCTGAGCAGGCCGAACAGGCTGAACGGCAACAGTCGGCTGGCCAGCACGTAGGCGATCAGGGCGCTGGCACTGATCGCCCCGAGCAGCGGGATCAACCCGTACAAGCCCGGGTGCTCGGCCAGATCCGCCGTCGACAGTGGGCCCTGGATCACGAAATACAGGGCCCACGGCAGCAACAGGCACATGTCGCACCACAGGCCGCCCAGGTGGTCGGTGCGGCAACGTCGACGCAGCACGAAATAGATCGGGTAACCGATCATCACCAGCAGCGTCTCCCAGGCGAAGCTGCCGTGCTGGTACAGCTCGTGGCCCACGCCCAGGGCCGCGCAACCCACCGCCACCTTCTGCAGGCGCGACAGGCGTTCGCCGTAGACCAGCCGTCCGGTCAGGACCATGGCCAGCGGCAGCAGGAAATAGCCCATCGACACCTCCAGGCTGCGCCCGTGCAGCGGCGCCCAGAGAAACAGCCACAGCTGCACGCCCATCAGCCAGGAAGTGCCTAGCATGCCCAGCAGCAGCAGGGGTGTGCGGCGCACCCGTGCGAGCAGTTCACCGACCCGTTTCCAGTCACCCGACAGCCACATGAACAGCGTCAGGCAGGGCAGGGTCAGCAGGGTTCGCCAGCCGAAGATTTCCTCGCCGTCCAAGGGGGTGAGCAGGGAGGAATAGAAATACATCACGGCGAACAGACAGGACGCCATGACCGACGAGAGAATGCCTTTTGACACGAGTGCCTCGGAAACGGGAAAGGTGAGCGGGTGGATCAGCCGCGCATGATCTCAGGGGCGCTGTCTTGCGGCAACCGCAGACTGCCGGGGCGCGCGGCCAAGGCCAGGAGCAGATCGCTGGCCGGCATCGGTCGGGCGAACAGGTAGCCTTGCTGGAAGTCCACGCCATGGCGCTCCAGGTAGTCGCGCTGGACCTCGGTTTCCACGCCTTCGGCGACGATGCCCAGGTCCAGCTTGGCCGAGAGTTCGATGATGGTGTCGAGGATGTGCTGGGACAAGGCGTCGCCGCCAATCATGGCGACGAAGCTCTGGTCGATCTTCAGGTAGTCGACGTTGAACTGGCGCAGGTAGTTGAGGCTGGACTGGCCCGTGCCGAAGTCATCGAGGGCGATCATCACGCCCATCTCGTGCAGTTTCTCGAACAGCTCCAGGGTGACCGGCGTGGGTTCGATCAGCTTGCGCTCGGTCAGCTCCAGGGTGAGCACCACGCGTCCGGGCGGGAAATGCTGGAGGAAAGTCTGGCAATCGTCGAGCAGGCCGAGGTCGCGGCAATGGTCGGCGGTGATGTTGATGCCGATGTGGAAGCCATCCTCGAGCAGCGTGGCGTGCGGCGACAGCGCCTGCGCGGTGTTCAGCATCAGGGCGCGGGTCATGGCGACGATCTGCCCGCTGTGCTCGGCGTAGGGAATGAACAGGTCGGGGCGAACCAGGCCCTCGCGGGGGTGTTGCCAGCGCATCAGCACCTCGACGCCAGCCCAGCGGTAGTCGCCTTTACGCACCACCGGCTGGAAATAGGGCAGGAACTCGCCGGCCTCCAGGGCGCGATTGAGCTCTGCGCGCGATGAGGTGGCGCGGCGGATCTGCCAATGGCAGGCGATGGCGGCGATCGCGCCGAGGATCAGCAGCAGCCCCAGCAGCGCCGGGTAGCGGGTGCGCATCAGCTGTGCCGGCTTCGACGGGCCGTAGCCACCATGCACGCTGAACGGGTAGCGCGTGGAGGATACGGTGACCGCCGCGCTGGCCGCGACCGGGGGCGTGCCGTTGCGCACCAGCCCGTCCTGGCCCATCCAGTGCTCGCCCACCTGCACCTGCAGCTGATCGTCGTCGGCGATAAAGCGCAGGGCGGTGAGCAGATGCCGGCCATCCACCGTGCTGATGGCGCCACGGTCGCCCTGGCTGATGCGGTATGCCAGCAAGGCATTGCCCGGCGTCACCGAATTGCCATCCATCAGCCATAGCTGCCCATCGGTGTAGTCGCGAGCATCCACGGGTTCTGCGAAATCACCGAACAGCGATGTGCAATAGAGATTGTCGTTGGTGAAGAGGTTGGTCGAGCGCACGAACGCATTGCGGGTCACCTCGGTGCGCAAGGCCAGCTGGACATCCTGGCAGGGTTGTCCGGCCTTGGGCAGCAGGTGGCGGGTGACGACCGAGAGGCTGTCGAGGATTTCTTCGATATGCCCCACGACATCGCGGGCGGTCGCCTCGCTGCTGGCTTGCAGTTCATGCTCGGTCTGCCAGCGCATCACGCCCATGCCGCACAGCAGCGGCAGCAGGCCCACCACCCAGGGCAACAGAGTGCGCCAACTCCAGCGGGCACGGTGCTTGGCGGTCAGGGGCATGCGCGGGTGAACCTTGTCGGTGGCGGGATCCTGCTGAGGATAGCCGCTTGTCGGCGACGCTCGCCAACTTAAAGCGCGACAAACTAATTTACGCACTGTAGAATCGATTTACGAATACAACAATAAGGTTCTCCGCCTCCCGGGGAATCCAGCCCGCCGAGAATGGGTCCATATGACATACCATGGGTTCAAGCTGATCATTGGTGACTTCCTTGCCCGCAGCGTGCGCGGTATCCCTTGCTCACCACCACCGCTGTTCGACATCCAAAGCAGGTAATCAACCGTTTTTTTGCTGCAGATGAGGACACGAACATGGCAGATATCTTCGACAACCCGATGGGCCTGGAAGGCTTCGAATTCATCGAGCTCGCCTCGCCGGCGCCCGGCGTGCTGGAACCTGTGTTCCAGATGCTCGGCTTCACCAAGGTCGCGACCCACCGCTCCAAGGATGTGCACCTGTATCGCCAGGGCGGCATCAACCTGATCCTGAACAACGAACCCAAGAGCATCGCCTCGTACTTTGCCGCCGAGCATGGCCCGTCAGTCTGCGGCATGGCCTTCCGCGTGCGCAATGCCCACGAAGCCTATGCCCGGGCGCTGGAGCTCGGCGCCCAGCCGGTGGAGATCGAGACTGGCCCGATGGAGCTGCGCCTGCCAGCGATCAAAGGCATTGGCGGCGCGCCGTTGTACCTGATCGATCGCTACGAGGAAGGCAGCTCGATCTATGACATCGACTTCAAGTTCATCGAAGGCGTCGAGCGCAATCCGGTCGGCGCGGGTCTGAAGATCATCGATCACCTCACCCATAACGTGTATCGCGGACGCATGGCCTACTGGGCCGGTTTCTACGAGAAACTGTTCAACTTCCGCGAAATCCGTTACTTCGACATCAAGGGCGAGTACACCGGCCTGACCTCCAAGGCGATGACCGCGCCGGACGGCATGATCCGCATCCCGCTGAACGAAGAGTCCTCCAAAGGGGCGGGACAGATCGAAGAGTTCCTGATGCAATTCAACGGCGAAGGCATCCAGCATGTGGCCTTCCTCACCGACGACCTGCTCAAGACCTGGGATGCGCTCAAAGGCTTCGGCATGCGCTTCATGACCGCGCCACCGCAGACCTACTACGAAATGCTCGAGGAGCGTCTGCCAGGGCACGGCGAGCCGGTCGACCAGTTGCAAGCCCGCGGCATTCTGCTGGACGGCGCTTCAGAGGCTGGCGACAAGCGCCTGTTGCTGCAGATCTTCTCGGAAACCTTGCTGGGCCCGGTGTTCTTCGAGTTTATTCAGCGCAAGGGGGACGATGGCTTCGGCGAGGGCAACTTCAAGGCTCTGTTCGAGTCCATCGAGCGCGATCAGGTGCGTCGTGGCGTGCTGAACGCCGAATAACCCGCTGCAGGCTCGAAACCCATCGCGGGGTCAGCCCGCTCCCACATGAATGTGGGAGCGGGCTGACCCCGCGATGCTTTTGTGGTGGCTAGCGGTTGCGTAAATAGCGAATGACCGCCTCGGCCACCCCGGCGGTGGATGCTGGATTCTGGCCAGTGATCAGGCTGCCGTCCTCCACGACGAAGGATGCCCAGGGATCTTCGGCCAGGCTGTACTCGCCACCCCGAGCGCCGAGCTCGTTTTCGGTCAAAAATGGCACCACTTTGTCCAGTTCGGCCAGTTTTTCTTCGGTGTTTGAGAAGCCGGTCACCTTGCGTCCCTTGAGCAGCAGGCTGTTGTCACTGAGCTTGATGTTGAGCAGCCCCGCCACGCCATGGCATACCGCCGCGACCGCGCCGCCGCGTTCGTGGATGCGCCGCGCCAGTTCCTGCAGTGGCTGGTTGTCGGGGAAGTCCCACATCACACCGTGGCCGCCGGTGTAGTAGATGGCGCTGTACTGCTCGGCCTTGACCTGGCCGGGGCTCGAGGTGGCGCCAAGACGGTTCATGAACGTCTTGTCGTTGTACCACTGCCAGTCCAGCTCCGGCGCCATCTGCAGGCTGTGCGGGTCGATCGGCACGTAGCCGCCCGCAGGGCTGACGTAGTCGACCGCGAAACCGGCCTGCTGCACCTTGTCGACGAAGTGCACGGCCTCACCCAGCCACAACCCTGTGGCTCGTTTCAAATCAGGATACTTGGCGGTATTGGTCAGCACGACCAGGATCTTCTTGTTCATCTGCGCATGCCCGTCGAATCCATGGGAAAACGTTTGGCCAGCGATCTTTGAAGCCTTATCAGCATAGCCGGGCGTGGCTGTGGCGCCATGCGCTTGAAAGGGATGTGCTAGTCTGCTGCTCACGAAACGCATCAGCAGGGGACACCATGGAACAGGCAACCTCCGATTTCATGCAGGCGGCTATCGACGAGGCGCGTAAAGGGCTGGAGGAGGGTGGTATCCCGATCGGCTCGGTACTGGTGCACGACGGCAAGATCATCGGTCGCGGGCACAACCGTCGGGTGCAGCGCGGCAGCGCGATCCTCCATGGTGAAATGGACGCACTGGAAAACGCCGGGCGCCAGCCCGCCAGCGTTTACAAGGAGGCGACCCTCTATACCACCTTGTCCCCCTGCGCCATGTGCAGCGGCGCGATCCTGCTCTATGGCATCAGGCATGTGGTGGTGGGTGAGCACCAGACATTCATGGGTGAAGAGCAGTTGTTGCGCAGTCGAGGGGTGAGGTTGGATGTGCGCCACGACGAAACCTGCAAGGCCTTGATGAAGCAGTTCATCAAGGATCATCCGCAGTTGTGGAATGAAGACATTGGCCGCTGAGCGGGGCTCTGCGGCCGAAGGCATCCAGGTCGTTCACCTGGCCCCCCCGACGACCATTGCCGTCAGGCGCCACGAAGCGATCGCGGTCTTCGACTGGAGTCGTACATCGCTGGGGGCGTTGACGCAGTGGCCACCGGCCCTGCGTATCGCCGTGGACATGCTGCTGCTGTCGCCGTTTCCGTGTGCCCTGGTCTGGGGGCCGGACATGACGGTCATCTACAATGACGCCTATCAGGCGTTGGCCGATGATACCGGCGAACACCAGGGCGGGAGTTTCTACGATCTCTGGGGCGAAAGCGTCTGGGACAGCATCGGGACCACGGTGTTCAACGTGCTCAGAGGGCAGGGCTGCGTGCAGGAGGATGCGCCGCTGCAAGTCGAGCAGGCGGGCACCGCGAAAACCGTGTGGGTCACGGCTTGCTATTCACCCATTCGCGATGATCAAGACATCGTTGCCGGTTTTTTGCACACGCTGATCGAGACCACCGCCAGTGTCGAGACCAGCCGCGAATGGCGCGAGCTGGCCCAAACGTTCGAAGCGCGTCTGCAGAGCTACCTGGCCGACCCTGAGCATACTTGGCAGTTGTCGCCTGATGTGATGTTGATGCTTGATGCCGAACTGCGCCTGCGCATGGCCAATCCTGCATGGCAGCGCTTGCTGGGCTGGCGCGTCGAGCAGCAGTCGGAGGTGGCGCTGCCGGACTTGTTTCACCCCGCCGAGCGCACCGAGGCACGGCTGGCGCTGATGGAACTGTTGCAAGGGCGAGCCGCGGCACCCGTCGAGGCGCGCATCCGTCATCGCGACGGCCATTACCGCTGGTTTCGCTGCCATGGCGTGGCGGATCAGTCGATGCCGATGCTGGTTGCCCGGGACATCACCGAGGATCGCCGGGCCGTCCAGCTCAGGGCCGAGGCGGCCATGCGCGAGAGCCTGCGCATGGAAACGGTGGTCAAGGTCGCGGGCGGCTTGGCACATGAGATGAACAACGTGCTGTCGGGCGTCGGCAGTAGCCTGGAGCTCCTGGAACGACGTCTCGGCCAAGGACGCATGGAGCGGGTGGACAGTTACGTGCAGATGGCGCGCGAATGCGCCCATCGGGCCATCGCCCTGACCCAGAACCTGCTGGCCTTCGCCCGCAGCCAGCCGTTGTCGCCACGTCCGTTGGACATCAATCGACTGATGCGGCAGGTCGCGCCGTTGTTGCAGCAGTCCCTGGGCAGCGAGATGCGTTTGTGCTGGCAGCTCGACGCGGCAACCTGGCCGGTGCTGCTTGATCCCGACCAGTTGCGCAATGCGCTGCTGCATCTGTGCAGCAATGCCCGCGATGCTTCCCTTGGCCAGGGGGAGGTATCGATCCGCACTGCCAACGAGCGGCTGGTCGAGGCGACCGATACGCTGGCCGCCTTGCCGGCGGGCGACTATGTCGTGATTCAGATTGAAGACAGGGGACATGGCATGTCGCAGCAGGATGTCGCACGGGCCTTCGAGCCGTTCTTCACCACCAAGCTGGCGGGGCAGGGAGCGGGGCTCGGGCTGCCGATGGTGCATGGCTTCGTTCGGCAGTCGGGCGGGCAGATCTGGATCGACTCGAAGCAGGATATAGGCACCCGGGTGGTGCTGATGTTCCCGCGTTATGCCGGCAGTCTGCCGGAACCTGAGTTTTCAGGCTCGCACCTGCGCCAGGCAAAGGGTGAAAGATTGTTGCTGGTCGACGACGAGGTCAACCTGCGGGGTGTGATGAAGGAGGCGCTGCTTGAACATGGCTTCGAGGTGTGCGACGTACCCGATGCCAACAGTGCACTGGGCCAGTTCCGTCATGGCGGGCCCTTCGACCTGGTGATCACCGATATCGGCTTGCCGGGTGGTTTCAGTGGCAGTCAGGTCGCCAGGGCGTTGCGTCTGATCAAGCCCGAGCAGAAAATCCTGTTCATCACCGGCTTTACCGATGACCCGGTGGAACAGATGCTGCTGGACGAGCCTGACACCGCGCTGCTGTTGAAGCCCTTCTCGCTGGAGGCCTTGGTCGCGCAGGTGCTGCGGATGTTGCCGCCCTGATGATCGCGGCCCGGCTCAAAGCTCGTGCTGGAGAAAAGGGTCGTCGGGGTTCTGTCGCTCCAGTTCGGCCAGCAGCACTTGCACGTTCTGCAATTGGCCGCTTTCCTTCCAGTACTGGATGAGCAGCACTCGCGCCCGACGATTGGCCGGCTCGCGGCTGAGCACGGCTTCCAGCTGTTTCTGCGCGGCATCGACCTGTTCCAGCTGGTGCAGGGTGGTCGCGAGGGTATAGCGGTAGTCACTGTTGTCTGGCTCCAGCTCTACGGCTCGCGAGAGGGCGAGCAAGGCATATTCCTGCTGTTCGTGGCGAATCAGCCACACGCCCAGCTCATGTTGCAGGAACGCTGAGTCGGGGCGCAGGGCCAGCGCTTTGGCGAGGACTTCTCGGGAGGCATCGTGCTGACCCTGGCGTTCGAGCAGGCGCACCTGGATGGCCAGGGCCTCCAGGTTGTCGGGCGCCAGCGCCAGGCTGCGCTGCAGCGCCCTGGTCGCAGGCTCGAATGCCTGCTCATGCATGTACAGCCTGGCCAGGTGTACCTGTGCCGTAGGATCGTCTGGTTGCTGCTCCAGGGTTTGCTCGTACTGTTCCAGGGCATCCTGCAGTGGCCCGAAGTACAGGCCGATGGCTTCGGGGTCGAGTCCCAGCAGCGCATCCACGGCAGCGAAACGCACGCTCTGTTCGTCGTCTTCCAGCAGCGGCCCCAACACCAGGCTGCGCTGGGCAGTCGACAGCAGGCGACGAACGCTGGCGATGGCCGCACGGCGGACCATGGGGTCGGCGTGTTCAAGGTCCTGGCTGGCCAGTTTCAACGCTTGGGGAGACGGGTAGTTAGGCAGTTCGGCGTACAGCGCCGCGCGGCGGATCGGGGTCAGGTCATCGCGCTGCAACTGTTGATACAACACGCGCGCGGCGCCTGGCAGGCCATCATGCGCCTGACGTAGCGCCTTGGCATAGCTATTCGGCGGCAGGCTGGGCGCTGCCGGTTGCGGGGTGCGCCACAGGTAGCCGAGCGCGATTGGCAGCAGGACCAGGAGCAGCAGGGCAAGCAGGATCAAGGGGCGTCTGGGCATCGCACGGTCCGTGGCGGCGGGAACGCCAGAGCTTGGGGCAGCAGGGGGGCAAATGCAACGCCTGCGGGTTCGCGAGCCTTGCGCCCGTTGCGGGCCAGGATTGCCGCTCTCAGGTGGCGCCTGCCCGTTCGATGGGCAGGCGCCACCCGTGTCGGCGTGTGCAAAGGCGCGCTCCGGCTCAGCTCAGTTCGAGCCAGATCGGTGCGTGATCCGACGGTTTTTCCATGCCGCGCAACTCATAATCGACCCCCGCCGCCTTCAACCGCGGCAGCAATCCCTGCGAAGCCATGATCAGGTCGATACGCAGGCCACGCTTGGGTTCGTCCTCGAAGCCGCGGCTGCGGTAGTCGAACCAGCTGAATCGGTCTGCCACGTCCGGGTGCAGGTGACGGAAGCTGTCGACCAGTCCCCAGCCTTTGAGTCGTTCCATCCACTCACGTTCCTCGGGCAGAAAGCTGCACTTGCCGGTCTTGAGCCAGCGCTTGGCGTTGTCCGCGCCGATGCCGATATCGCAGTCCTGGGGCGAGATGTTCATGTCGCCCATCACCAGGACTGGCTGGGCATTCTGGAACTGATCTTCGAGCAGTGCCTGCAGATCGCCGTAGAAGCGCTGCTTGGCCGGGAATTTGGTGGGGTGGTCGCGGCTTTCGCCCTGGGGGAAGTAACCGTTCATCACGGTGATCGGCGTGCCGTCGTGGTCGGCGAAGGTGCCCCAGATGAAGCGGCGCTGGGCGTCCTCCTCATCACTGGCAAAACCTTTGACCAGCGACAGGGGTTTCTGGCGCGACAGCAGGGCGACGCCGTAGTGGCCTTTCTGGCCGTGATAGTGCACGTGGTAGCCGAGCGCCTCGACGTCGGCCAGCGGAAACTGGTCGTCGCTGACCTTGGTTTCCTGCAGGCCGATCACGTCCGGCTGGTGCTTGTCGATCAAGGCCGCCAGTTGATGGGGGCGGGCGCGCAGGCCGTTGATGTTGAACGAGACGATCTTCATGGAAAGACGATCCTGGTAAAACTGCGGATGCTAGCCGACATCGTCACTCACGGCCAGCGTGGCGCCATGCAGCGGGCGCTGCTAACGTGCTGGAGGAGGTGAACGAAGCGCAGTGGGGCGCCTCCAAGGCACTGTCAGCATTTTCCAGGAGGTCCGCCGCGATGCCCGATGCCACTGCCGCCCAGGCCAGAATCTGCGTGCTTGATGAAGGCTACGCCCGTGAAGCGCGATCGCTGCTTTATCACGCCTACCGTCACGAACCCACCTTCGCCTGGTTGTTCGAGGCCCAGCGCCCGGGCTACGAGCGGCGCCTACGGGTGATGGTGCGCGAATGGGTGCGTCAGCATTTCTACCTGCAACTGCCGGCTATCGGCCTGCTGCTGGAGGATCGCCTGGTCGGGCTCGCCTTGATCGTGCCACCGCAGCGGCGCCTGGGCGTGACCGACAGCTGGGCCTGGCGCCTGCGCATGATGCTGGGGGCCGGCCTGCGCTGTACTCGCCGCTATCTGGACTACCAGGCTGCGTTGGCCGGTTGCCTGCCGCCCGAACCGGTGCATGTCCTGCCGTTGCTGGGGGTGCACCCGCAGTTCCAAGGGCGCCATCATGGCGAGCAACTGCTGCAAGCGGTGCATGACTGGTGCGCCGATGATCCGGCCACCGAGGGCGTGGTGCTCGATACGGGCAATGCGCACTACCTGGCATTCTATGAGCGGCAGGGGTATCAGGAGATCGGCGAAATTGCAGTAGGACCGATCCGGGAGCGAGTGTTCTTTCATCCCGCCCCTGTATCGTCCAGGGCGTCAATCCTGTGACAGGCATTTACCAGCGGCTCCGTTGACCCTTGCGCTCTGGTAGCATGCGCGGCATGACGTATTCAGGAAGACTTGGCTGGGGCCTGTTTCTATTGGCCGCCAGCTCCATGGCATGGGCGCAGAGCGAATTGCTGGTGCGGGTCAAACCCGCCAACAAGGCGCTCAAGTCCAATATAGAAGGCTATATCGGCAGTCTGGGGGACCGTGACGAAGAGGCGCTGCTGCGCTTCAGTCGCGGCGCCGAGGAGCAGGCACGCAAGGCGGCCCAGGCTCTGGGCTACTATCAGGCGCGGATCGACACCGAAGTCAAACCGCCGAGCGAGAAAGACAAGCCCCCGCAACTGATCATCCGGGTCGAGCCTGGCGAGCCGGTGCACTTGCGCAACGTCACCGTGCGTATCGACGGGCCGGCCAGCGAGCTCAAGACGTTCCGCATTCCCGACAGCAAGACACTGCGCCCCGGCGAGCAGCTCAATCATGGCAGCTACGAGGACGCCAAGCGGCTGATCCAGAACCAGGCTTCGCGCTATGGCTTTTTCAGCGGGCGCTTCGAGCGCCAGCGCCTGGGGGTCGACCCCCAGGCCGGTGTGGCCGATATCGAACTCATCTATCAGAGTGGGCCGCGCTACCGGCTGGGCGCGGTCACCTTCGGCGGCGATACTCCGCTGGATGACGATCTGCTGCAGCGCATGGTCTCGTTCAAGCCTGGCACCCCCTACGATTCGGAACTGATCGCCGAACTCAACAACGACCTGCAGTCCAGCGGCTATTTCGAAGGCGTGCGCGTGGACGCGGCGCCTACCGCCGCGGTAGGCCAGGACATTCCGGTGGACGTCCACCTCGATACCCGCAAGCCGCGCACCATGGGCCTGGGGCTGGGCTTCTCGACCGACGTCGGGCCGCGCGGCAAAGCCAACTGGACTCGCCACTGGGTCAACCCGCAAGGCCACAGCTACGGTTGGGAAACCGAGCTGTCGGCGCCACGCCAGAACGTTGGCCTGTGGTACGACATTCCGCTGGACCCGCCGCTGACCGACAAGCTGCGCTTCGCCGGCGGCTACCAGAACGAAGACATCTCCGGCACGGATACCGTGAGCAAGCTGCTCACCGTCGGGCCCGAGTGGCACAGCAAGCTGCCCAGCGGTTGGCAGCGGGTGATTTCGCTCAAGTACCAGCGTGAAGAGTATCGCCTGGGCGACGACTCGGGCCTGAGCAACCTGCTGATGCCGGGTGTCAGCTTCTCCTACCTGCGCAGTGACAACCGCATCGACCCGCACAACGGCTATCGCCTGCAGTTCGACCTGCAGGCGGCCAAGGAGGGCCTGGGCTCGGACACCAACCTGGTGCATGGCAACGTGCTGCTCAAGGGGCTGACCACGCTGGGGCAGAACCATCGCCTGCTCGGGCGCGTGCAGTTCGGCGGCAGCGCCACCAACGGTTACCAGCAGAACGTCCCGCCGTCGTTGCGCTTCTTCGCCGGTGGCGACCAGAGCGTGCGAGGCTACGACTACCAGTCGCTGTCGCCGAAGAACAGCCAGGGCGACCGTATCGGCGGTCGCTACCTGGTGGCCGGCAGCGCCGAGTATCAGTACTCGATCGCCGAGAAGTGGCGCCTGGCCACCTTCATCGACCAGGGCAACTCGTTCAACTCGCTGGAGTTGCCCAGCCTCAAGACCGGCGTCGGTATCGGCGTGCGCTGGGTTTCTCCGGTCGGGCCGCTGCGCCTGGACCTGGCCCGCGCGCTCGATGACGACGGTGGTTTTCGTCTGCACTTTTCCATGGGGCCCGAGCTGTGATGCGTAGGTTCAGAATCGTCCTGCTCGCGGTGCTTGGCCTGCTGGCGTTGTTCGTCCTGGCGCTGGGACTGGTGCTGGGCACCCAGGCCGGCAGCCGATGGTTGCTGGAGCGCGTGCCGGGGCTGGAGATCAGCGATTTCAACGGTCGGCTGGGCGGCCGCTGGCAAGCCGATCAGCTGCGTTGGGTCGACGGTGGCAACCGGGTCGAGCTGCAGTCGCCACAGCTGGCCTGGTCGCCAGCCTGCCTGTTGCGTGCCACCTTGTGCATCGAGCGGCTGCAGGCCGAACGCATCGACATGGCGTTTGCGCCCGGCGAGCCCCAGCCCGACAGCGGTCCGCTGCGGCTGCCGGGCTTGCGCCTGCCTCTGGCCATCGAGCTGGGTGAGCTCAAGGTCGGGCAGCTGCGCCTGGATGGCAGCGACCTGCTGGGAGATCTTCAACTCGCGGCACACTGGACGTCGACAGGCCTGCGCGTGGACTCCCTGAAACTGCAGCGTGATGACCTGCGCCTTGACCTGGCCGGCGATCTGCAGCCTGAGGGCGACTGGCCCGTGACGCTGCAAGGCACGTTGCAACTGCCAGAGGTCGAAGGCAAGGCCTGGCAACTGGCTCTGAACGCCAAGGGCGAACTGCAGAAGACCCTTGTGCTCGATGCCACAAGCAGTGGTTATCTGGAGGCGCGGCTCAATGGCGAGCTGCAGGCATTGGCCGAGCACCTGCCAGCCCGGTTGAGCATTCGCGCCGACGCATTCAAGCCGGCCGCCAGCCTGCCTGACACATTGCAATTCAATCAGCTGCGTCTCGATGCCCAGGGTGACTTGCTCGAGGGCTACCAGCTCACCGGTGGCGCCACGCTGCCCGCCGAGCAGGGGCCGATCGGCCTGGCGCTGGTCGGCAAGGTCGACGCCAAGGGGGCTCAGCTTGCGGCGCTGGACCTCAATGCCAGTGACAGTCAGCGGGTGAAGCTGCAAGCCAGTGCGAACTGGCAGCAGGGCTTGAGCGCCGACGCCAGTGTCGATTGGCTGGATTTCCCCTGGCTGCGCCTCTACCCCCTGGAGCAGGCGCCCCAGGTGACGCTCAAGCGTTTCAATGCTCAGGTGCAGTACCGCGACGGCAGCTACAAAGGCGATTTCAAGGGCGATCTGGACGGCCCGGCGGGGGCCTTCACCCTGGCCAGCCCGTTCGAGGGCGACCTGAGCCAGGCACGCTTGCCACAGCTTGCCTTGACTGCGGGGCAAGGCAAGGCGGCTGGCAGTGTCGCGCTGCGCTTTGCCGACACCCTGGCCTGGGATGTCGACCTGCAACTGTCGGCGCTCGACCCGGCCTATTGGCTGGCGGAGCTGCCGGGCACACTCGCTGGATCGCTGCGCAGCCAGGGCGAGCTGAAGAACGAGATGCTCAAGCTCAAGGCCAAGCTCGATCTGAAAGGGCGCCTGCGCGGGCAGCCGGCGATGCTCCAGGTCGACGCTGATGGTGCAGGTGAAAACTGGACCTTGGGCAGCCTCGCGGTGCAACTGGGGGCCAACCGTATCAATGGCAGTGCCAGCCTGCAGCAGCGCCTGGCCGGGCGGATCGACCTCGACCTGCCGCGCCTGGGTCAGCTGTGGCCGCGGCTGCAGGGCCTGGTCAAGGGCCGGCTTGACCTCGCAGGCACCCTGGCGGCGCCACAAGGCACCCTGACCCTGCAGGGCCAGCAACTTGCCCAGGCCGAGAACCGGATACAGCGCCTGGATCTGGAGGCGCGGCTGGACAGTGCCCAGCGTGGGCAACTGCTGCTCAAGGCGGGCGGCATTCGCCTGGGCGACACGGCGCTGGGCAACCTCGAACTGCAGGGCAAGGGCGATATCCGCCAGCAGGCGGCGACACTGGCCCTCGATGGCCCTCAGCTCAAACTGGACCTGGCCCTGGACGGCGCCTTGAGCAAAGGTGACTGGCGCGGGCGCCTGGCCAGCGGGCGTATCCAGGCCGGCGGCCAGGACTGGCAGTTGCAAGCGCCCGCGCGGCTGCAACGCCTGGCCAATGGTCAACTGGACTTTGCCGCGCACTGCTGGCGTTCCGGCCAGGCGAGCCTGTGTGGCGACGACCAGCGCCTGGCGCCAGAGCCTCGCCTGCGCTACCACCTCAAGCAATTTCCGCTGGACAGCCTGGCGCAGTGGCTGCCCAAGGACTTCGCCTGGCAGGGGCGGCTCAATGCCGACATCAACCTCGACATTCCAGCTTCCGGGCCCAAGGGCAATATCCTTGTCGACGCCAGCGGCGGGACCTTGCGCGTGCGTGACAAGGGGCGCTGGATCGACTTTCCCTATCAGGTGCTGCGCCTGGACAGCACCCTGGCGCCAAGACGGGTCGATACGCGGCTGAACTTCCGTGGCGAGCGCTTGGGCGAGCTCGATCTGAGCACCCGTCTCGATCCCCTGGGCCAAAACAAGCCATTGTCCGGCGATTTCCGCCTGGCGGGTCTGGACCTTTCGATCATCAGGCCATTCCTGCCGATGGTCGAGCGCCTGGCGGGGCAGCTCAACGGCAGTGGTCGCCTGTCCGGCAGCCTGCTGGCTCCGCAGGTCAATGGCAGTGTGGCCTTGAGCGGGGGGCAAGTCAGCGGTGCCGAGCTGCCGGTCAGCCTGGAAGACCTGTCGCTGCAGGCCCTGATCGCCGGCGAGCATGTCCAGCTCAACGGGGATTGGCGCAGCGGTGACGCCGGACGAGGGCAGCTCTCGGGGCAATTGACCTGGGGGCAGGCCCTGGGGCTGGACGTGCGCCTGCAAGGCCAGCGGTTGCCGGTCAGCGTGGAACCCTATGCGGCTCTGGAGGTGGCGCCTGACCTGACCCTTCGCCTGGTCGACGACAAGCTGGCGGTCACCGGCAAGGTGCGCGTCCCCAAAGGCAAGATCACGGTTCGCGAGCTGCCGCCCTCGACGGTGAAGGTCTCGGACGACACGGTGATCGTCGGCCACCAGACCGAGGAGGGCAAGGCGCCCATGGCAGTGGCCATGGACATCGATGTCGATGTCGGCAGCGACAAGCTGTCGTTCAGCGGCTTCGGCCTGACCGCCAACCTGCTGGGGCATGTCCATATCGGCGACAACCTAGATACCCGAGGCGAACTGAACCTGGCCGACGGGCGTTACCGGGCCTATGGCCAGCGCCTGACCATTCGTCGCGCGCGGCTGCTGTTCGCCGGGCCGATCGATCAGCCGTACCTGGATATCGAGGCGATTCGCCAGGTTGATGATGTGATCGCGGGCATTCGTCTGAGCGGTAGCGCCGAGCAGCCGACCACCAAGGTGTTCTCCGAGCCGGCGATGAGCCAGGAACAAGCGCTCTCGTATCTGGTGCTGGGCAGGCCGCTGGGTGGTTCGGGAGAAGACAGCAACATATTGGCAGAGGCTGCCCTGGGACTCGGGTTGATGGGCAGTTCAGGCCTGACTGGAAGTCTGGCGTCGAACCTGGGCATCGATGACTTCCAACTCGATACCCAAGGCTCGGGGAACACCACCAGCGTGGTGGCCAGCGGCAACCTGACCGAGCGCTTGAGCTTGCGCTATGGCGTTGGGGTATTCGAACCGGCCAACACCATCGCCTTGCGCTACAAACTGAGCAAGAAAGTCTATCTCGAGGCCGCCAGCGGCCTGGCCAGTTCGCTGGACATCTTCTACAAACGCGACTTCTAAGCGTTTGCCTTGATCCGCACCGGCCTGTGCAGGCCGGTTGCGGATGCTCCCGATCCAACTACCTTTTGCCTGACCTGTCTCGCCGGTGTGTGGCGCGTCCTTTCAGCGCGCGTGGCAGTCCTGGCGGCGGATATTGCCGATCTGACGCAGGCTCAGCCCGTACTTGTCCGCAAGCAGGCTGCGGGACAGGCCGTTGGCGCTCTCTTTCTGAATTTGCTGATTGCGCAACTGGCGCTGAAAGTGGTCGGGCTTGGGGATCTCGAGGGCCAGGCCGGCGTAGCGCTGGATCAACGCGTCGAGCGCCTCTGGTGGCAGCACATCGGCGAGTTTGGTGCGATCACGGTGCTTGGGAATGTATTTTGGGCGGCCGCCGAAGGCGCAGGTCAGTCGATAGGCGTTTTCAAGGCCGATGCATTCGATCAGCGATTGCAGCGAGTGGGGCAGTTGGGTGGTTTCGATGTTGCTCAGGTCTGGCATGTCCATACGGAACTTCCTTTGACAATGTCGGGTGCCTGACGCCTGGCCCGTGAAGCCGGGCGTCGCGTGCCACCAGCGAGGTGGCTTGGCTGGATTCTCGAACAGCATCAAAGCAGGTCGCTAGGCGCGAATCGGACCGGGGTTTGTAGCCTTTGCACCTTGTCGGTCGCGGGCAGCTACCCAATTCTGCGTAGGAAATTCCTTCACCCTTGAGCTGCAAGCCCCAAACCATCTAGAGAAGGTTTTCCATGATGGCATTTTGGGGTGGTAACCCTGTGCAGGAACGGCGAAGTACCGCCCGGAACTCTCCGGTTAGCAGCAAGGGTGTGGAGCAGGTAGCGAAGGTGGCGTTAAGCGCCGTACTCTGTTGAGAATTTCAGCGTAGGAAAAGGGAGCGAGGTATCATGTCGCTGGCTCCGTCGGAGCCTCATGTCCCCGATGTCGCAAGGAATCTCCGATGACACATGTGCAGCGCCTGAAATACTCGATCCTGATCATCCTGG
The DNA here is from genome assembly GCF_029840925.1 of Pseudomonas sp. GD03858. Taxonomy (GTDB): domain Bacteria; phylum Pseudomonadota; class Gammaproteobacteria; order Pseudomonadales; family Pseudomonadaceae; genus Aquipseudomonas. Next base: position 13,872 of record NZ_JAOCDM010000006.1, on the reverse strand, counting down.
TAGTGCTGGGGGTCATGCTCGGCTTAAGTTATCTGCAGAAGCAGGGGACGATCAGCGAGCAGACGTTCCAGTACATCGCGATTGCCATCGCGGTGGTCGTGGTGGTGATCAACGGGATCCTGCGGCGCAAGGTCAAGCCTTGACTGCGGCGGGCCGGCGTATCCATGCCGGCCATACGCTCAGCGTGCGGCAGGTTGTTCGAGCACGGCGCGGGCTTGAGGGTTGAGGCTGTAGCACTTGTCCTGGCCGAGGCTGATGACGCCTTCGCTGCACAAGCGCTTGAGTACTTCGCGCACGCTCAGGAACGACAGCGGGATGTCCAGCTGTTCGAGTTGCGCGTGCACGCCGCGCACGCCGATGCTGCGGCCATTGCGGTCGGCGGTATGCAACGCGTCGATGACCTTCAGGCGGATCAGGCTGGTGCGTAGCCCGTAAGTGCGCAACAGCTCGCGGATCTGTTCGTTGCCCAGGCGTTCCACCGGTCCGCCTTGGTTCTGGCCGGCACTTGGCCCGGCCGGCAGGGCATGTTGCGGGTTGTACATGTGAATGCTCCTTTTCGTGGACTGTCCCGAAATCATGGGTGCCTCACTACATAAGACGAATGAGATCGGTAAAACTGCAGTCCGCGCTGAAAAAAATCTGACACGTTCTGTTGAAAACGTTACAGCCGGCTCCGAGGCGTAAAATTTTCATCCGGCCACTCGTCCTTTCGGGATGACCCGATTTGCACGAGGAGTGCCTGTGACCCATCTTTCGCGTCCCCTGTTTCGCGTTGGCCTTGCCGCTGCCCTGGTTGTCTCGAGCCTGGCCGCCCAGGCGCGGGAGGTGGCGGGCGATGCCGCCGCGCAGATTCGTCGCACCAGCTTCGGTGTGCCGCATATCCTGGCCAAGGATGAGCGCGGCCTGGGCTACGGTATCGGCTACGCCTATGCCCAGGACAACCTCTGCCTGCTGGCCGGGGAGGTGCTGACGGTCAATGGCGAGCGCTCCCGTTACTTCGGCGGCGAGGGCAAGACCGTAGAGCAGCGTGACAACCTGTCCAGCGATCTGTTCTTTGCCTGGCTCAACCGCCCGGCACCCGTCGACGATTTCCTGCAGGCCCAGCCGGTGGCGGTGCGTGACCTGCTGGAGGGTTATGCCAGTGGCTATAACCGTGCGTTGGGCGAGCGCAGGGCTCAGGGGTTGCCGGCAGAGTGCGGGACGGGCGACTGGGTGCGCCCGATCACCAGTCGCGACCTGGTCAAGCTGACCCGCCGCTTGCTGGCCGAGGGTGGCGCCGGCCAGTTCGCCGAGGCGGTGGTGGCAGCGACGCCGCCCGAGCTGGCGGCGAGACGGCCAGTGGTCGACTACAGCGTGGCGTTGGCGCGTCAGGCGCGCTTTTCCGCCGAGCGTGGCAGCAACGCGGTCGCCGTGGGCGCGGAGCGTTCGGCCAATGGCCGTGGTCTGTTGCTGGCCAACCCTCACTTTCCCTGGGTCGGCGGGCTGCGGTTCTACCAGATGCAACTGACCATTCCGGGCCAGCTGGATGTGATGGGGGCTGCGTTGCCGGGGCTGCCAGTGATCAACATCGGCTTCAACCAGCACCTGGCCTGGACCCACACCGTCGATACCTCGAAGCATTTCACGCTGTACCGGTTGCAACTCGACCCCAAGGACTCGACCCGCTATCTGCTCGATGGTCAGTCACTGCCACTTGATCGGCAGACTCTCAGCGTGGCGGTCAAGGGTGATAACGGCACGCTGAGCCAAGTGGAGCGAACGATCTATGTTTCCAAGTTCGGGCCCGTGGTGCAGCTGCCCGGGCAACTGGACTGGGACAGGCACGCAGCCTACAGCCTGCGTGACGCCAACCTCGAGAACACGCGGGTGCTGCAGCAGTGGTACCGGATCAATCGCGCCGACAGCCTCGATGCGCTGAAGGGCTCTGTAGAACAGCTTCAGGGTATCCCGTGGGTCAATACCCTGGCCGTGGACAGCGCCGGCCAGGCGCTGTACCTGAACCAGTCGGTGGTGCCCTATGTCGACCAGGCCTTGCTCGACCAGTGCAGCAATCCGCAGGGGGCAGGCCCGCTGATCGTGCTCGATGGCTCACGCAGTGCCTGCCAATGGAAGGTCGATGCACAGGCGGCGCAGCCTGGGATTTTCCCGGCGCACCTGCTGCCGCATCTCGAGCGTCGCGATTACGTCCAGCACGCCAACGATTCGGCGTGGATGGCCAACCCGGCGCAGCCATTGACCGGTTTCTCGCCGCTGGTCAGTCGTGCCGACCAGCCACTGGGCATGCGCAGCCGCTTCGCCCTGCAGCGCTTGCAGGGTAACGGCAAGCTTGGCGTCACCGAGTTGCAGCAGATGGTGTTCGGCGATGAAGTGTACCTGGCGACGCTGGTACTGCCCGACCTGCTGCAGTGGTGCAAGACCGCGGCGGCGGATGTGAAGGGCGTGTGCGACAGCCTGGCGGCGTGGAATGGCAAGGCTGATCTGGACAGTGGTATCGGCCTGGTTCACTTCGAAAACATCGCTGAAGTCCTGCTGCAGCACCCCGAAAGCTGGCGTGTGCCATTCGATGCCGCCGATCCGCTGCATACGCCCCGTGGCCTGGCGGTGGAGCAGGCGGTTGTCGGCAAGCTGTTGCGCGACGCCGCGTTGGCGTCGGCGGAGGCGGTCCAGCAATCCGGGGTGAGCGCTGAGCAGCGCTGGGGGCAGATTCAGCAGGCCGCCGACGGCACGCCCGTACCGGGCGGCCCGCAGGCGCTGGGAGTCTACAATGCGATGCTGAGCATACCCGTCGGACCGGGCAAGCGTCTGGTGGTCAGCGGCTCGAGCTATCTGCAGGTGGTCAGCTTCACCGAGCACGGGCCCGAGGCCCAGGGGCTGCTGGCATTTTCGCTGTCGAGCGAGGCCGCATCGGTCCATGCCGGGGATCAGACGCGCGCGTTCGCGGCCAAGCGACTGGCGCCGATTCCGTTTACCGAGGCGCAGATCAAGGCTGATCCGCAGTATCGGCAGTATGTGATCAGCGAGCGGGACAAGGCACAGGTGGCAAGCGCTCGGAAATAGGGCAGGGCAACCCCGCTCCCACGGCAACCGTAGGGGCGGGATCGTTCAGGCGAAATCGAACGGGGCCAGCTGGAAGCCCTGTTCATCCACCTGCAGCGCCCAGCCACGTCGATCCCAGTCGCCCAGCACGATACGTCGTGCCGGCTGGCCGTCGACCACCAGCTTGTGGATCGCCGGGCGATGGGTATGGCCATGCACCAGGGTACGCACGCCGTGCGCGGCCATCACCTTCGGCACTTCGTCCGGGGTGACGTCGACGATCTCGGTGTTCTTCATGCGCGTTTGCGATTTGCTCTCGCTGCGCAGCTTGCGCGCCAGCTTCTGCCGTGTCGACAGCGGCAAGTGCCGCAGGATCCACAGGCTCAGCGGGTTGCGCAGGTAGCGGCGCAGTTTCATATAGCCGATATCGCGGGTGCACAGGGTGTCACCGTGCATCAGCAATACCGGCTCGCCGCCCAGCTCGACCACGCAGGGGTCGTCGAGCAGGGTGCAGCCAGCGGCCTGGCAGAATGCCTGGCCGATGAGGAAGTCGCGGTTGCCGTGCATCAGGTAGATCGCCGTGCCGCTGTCGGCCAGCCGGCGCAAGGCCTGGCAGATCGACTGCTGAAATGCGGTCATGGCGTCGTCGCCGATCCAGGCCTCGAAGAAGTCGCCGAGGATGTACAGGGCCTTGGCGTGCCGAGCGCGCCCGTCGAGCAGATCAAGAAACGCCCGGGTAATGTCCGGGCGTTCTTCTTGCAAGTGCAGATCGGAGATCAGCAGGATCACTCAATGATCTCGGCTTTCTCGATGATCACGTCGTCTTTCGGTACGTCCTGATGGCCGGCCTTGGAACCGGTGGCGACTTTCTCGATGGCGTCGACGATTTCCTTGCCTTCGGTCACTTCACCGAATACCGCGTAGCCCCAGCCCTGCACGTTCTTGCCGCTGTGGTTGAGGAAATCGTTGTCGGTAGCGTTGATGAAGAACTGCGCGGAGGCCGAGTGCGGCTCCATGGTGCGAGCCATGGCGATGGTGTACTTGGTGTTCTTCAGGCCGTTGTCGGCTTCGTTCTGGATGCTGGCGCGGGTTTTCTTCTGGCTCATGCCCGGCTCGAAGCCGCCGCCCTGGATCATGAAACCCTTGATCACGCGGTGGAACACGGTGCCGTCGTAGTGGCCATCTTTGACGTACTGAACGAAGTTCTCGGTGGTCAGCGGGGCTTTTTCGGCGTCCAGCTGCAGGACGATGTCGCCGTGGTTGGTGCTCAGTTTGACTTTGGACATGCTGAAATTCGCTCTTTCAAGGCATTCGGGAATAGGGTGCGCAGGGCGCTCGGCTTACCTGACGCAGGATCGGACAACCGCGACACAAGCCACTTGCTCGCCATTGTGCCGGATCGCGCCGCCTCGCGCCGACAAAACGTGCCACTTTGACGGCACTTTTGTGGGCACTTCGGCTGTCAGCAGCTTGACTGCTTCGGCTATGATAGGCGCTTTGATTCAATCGGCCTACCCGGGCCGGCTACCTGCATTCAAGGACACTATGAGCAAGCCCACTGCCGACAACGCGCCCAACGCCGCTGCCAAAGGCGCCCCCGCCGTCCCTGCGAACTTCCTGCGGCCGATCGTCCAGGCCGACCTGGACTCGGGCAAGCACCAGAGCATCGTCACCCGCTTCCCGCCGGAGCCAAACGGCTACCTGCACATCGGCCACGCCAAGTCGATCTGCGTCAACTTCGGCCTGGCCAAGGAGTTCGGCGGTGTCTGCCATCTGCGCTTCGACGACACCAATCCGGCCAAGGAAGACCAGGAGTACATCGACTCCATCCAGCGTGACGTCAAGTGGCTGGGCTTCGAGTGGGCAGGGGAGGTGCGCTATGCCTCGGACTACTTCGAGCAGTTGCACGATTGGGCCGTGGACCTGATCAAGTCGGGCAATGCCTATGTCTGCGACCTGACTCCCGAGCAGGCCAAGGAATACCGCGGCAGCCTGACCGAGGCTGGCAAGAACAGCCCGTTCCGCGAGCGCAGCGTCGAAGAGAACCTCGACCTGTTCGCGCGCATGAAGGCCGGCGAGTTCAAGGACGGCGAGCGTGTGCTGCGGGCCAAGATCGACATGGCTTCGCCGAACATGAACCTGCGCGATCCGATCATGTACCGCATTCGCCATGCCCATCATCACCAGACCGGCGACAAGTGGTGCATCTACCCCAACTATGACTTCACCCACGGCCAGTCGGACGCCATCGAGGGCATCACCCACTCGATCTGCACCCTGGAGTTCGAGAGCCACCGCCCGCTGTACGAATGGTTCCTCGACAAGCTGCCGGTGCCGGCGCACCCGCGCCAGTACGAGTTCAGCCGTCTGAACCTGAACTACACCATCACTTCCAAGCGCAAGCTCAAGCAACTGGTGGACGAAGGCCACGTCGAGGCCTGGGACGATCCGCGCATGTCGACCCTGTCCGGCTACCGCCGTCGTGGTTACACGCCCGCGTCGATCCGCAACTTCTGCGAGATGATCGGCACCAACCGTTCCGACGGCGTGGTCGACATGTCGATGCTCGAGTTCAGCATCCGTGACGACCTCGACCGCACCGCGCCACGCGCCATGTGCGTGCTGCGCCCGCTGAAGGTAGTCATCACCAACTATCCCGAGGGCCAGGTCGAGCAGCTCGAACTGCCGCGCCACCCGAAGGAAGACATGGGCGTGCGCTTGCTGCCGTTCGCTCGCGAGCTGTACATCGATCGCGACGACTTCATGGAGGAGCCGCCCAAGGGCTACAAACGCCTGGAGCCGGCCGGTGAAGTGCGCCTGCGCGGCAGCTACGTGATCCGTGCCGACGAGGCGATCAAGGACGAAGGCGGCAACATCGTCGAACTGCGCTGCTCGTACGACCCGGACACCCTGGGCAAGAACCCTGAAGGTCGCAAGGTCAAGGGCGTGATCCACTGGGTGCCGGCCGAGGGCAGCATCGAGTGCGACGTGCGCCTGTATGATCGTCTGTTCCGCTCCGCCAACCCGGAAAAGACCGAAGACGGCGGCAGCTTCCTCGACAACATCAACCCCGATTCGCTGCAGGTGCTCAGCGGTTGTCGCGCGGAACCTTCCCTGGGCCAGGCCCAGCCAGAAGACCGCTTCCAGTTCGAGCGTGAAGGCTACTTCTGCGCCGACCTGAAAGACTCCCAGCCGGGTCGCCCGGTATTCAACCGGACCGTGACCCTGCGCGATTCGTGGGGCAGCTGAGGAACCGTCGTGCTTACCATTTACAACACGCTGAGCAAGACCAAGGAAGTTTTCAAACCGCTGGACGGCAACAAGGTGCGCATGTACGTGTGCGGCATGACCGTGTACGACTACTGCCACCTGGGCCACGGCCGCAGCATGGTGGCCTTCGACCTGGTCACCCGCTGGCTGCGCAAGAGCGGCTATGAGCTGACCTACGTGCGCAACATCACCGACATCGACGACAAGATCATCAACCGGGCCAATGAGAACGGCGAGTCGTTCGACGCGCTGACCGCGCGCATGATCGACGCGATGCACGAGGACGAGCGCCGCCTGAGCATCCTGCCGCCGGACCTGGAGCCGCGAGCCACCGACCACATTCCCGGCATGCACGCGATGATCCAGACCCTGATCGACAAGGGCTATGCTTACGCGCCGGGCAACGGCGACGTGTACTACCGGGTCGGCAAGTTCGTCGGCTACGGCAAGCTGTCGCGCAAGAAGATCGAAGACCTGCGTATCGGCGCCCGCATCGAGGTCGACGAGGCCAAGCAGGACCCGCTGGACTTCGTCCTGTGGAAGGGCGTCAAGCCCGGCGAGCCGAGCTGGGAATCGCCGTGGGGGCCGGGTCGTCCGGGCTGGCACATCGAATGCTCGGTGATGTCCACCTGCTGCCTGGGCGAAAGCTTCGACATCCACGGCGGTGGCAGTGATCTGGAGTTCCCGCACCACGAGAACGAGATCGCCCAGAGCGAGGCGGCCACCGGCAAGCCGTACGCCAATGCCTGGATGCACTGCGGCATGATTCGCATCAATGGCGAGAAGATGTCCAAGTCGTTGAACAACTTCTTCACCATCCGCGACGTGCTCGACAAGTACCACCCGGAAGTGGTGCGCTACCTGTTGGTGGCCAGCCACTACCGCAGCGCCATCAACTACTCCGAAGACAGCCTGCGCGATGCCAAGGGCGCCCTGGAGCGGTTCTACCACGCGTTGCGCGGCCTGCCGCGGGTCGCGGCCAAGGGTGGCGAGGCGTTCGTCGAGCGTTTCACCGTGGCGATGAACGACGACTTCGGCACCCCCGAAGCCTGCGCCGTGCTGTTCGACCTGGTGCGCGAGATCAACCGCCTGCGCGACAGCGACCCCGAGGCCGCCGCCGGCCTGGCGGGTCGCCTGCGCGAGCTGGGGGATGTGCTGGGTGTGCTGCAGCTCGAAGCCGATGACTTCCTGCGCGCCGGTGCCGAGGGCAAGGTCGATGCCGCCGAAGTGGAGGCGCTGATCCAGGCGCGTCTGCAGGCGCGCACCGACAAGAACTGGGCCGAGTCCGACCGCATCCGCGACCAGCTGACCGCCATGGGCGTGGTACTGGAAGACAGCAAGGGCACCACTACCTGGCGCCTGGCTGACTGATCGGCGCCACTGGGGCTGCTGCGCAGCCCTTTCGCGACACAAGGCCGCTCCTACAGGGTTGCGTGGTCCCCTGTAGGAGCGGCCTTGTGTCGCGAAAGGGTCGCAAAGCGGCCCCGCTCTTTATTGAACCCCAGTCAATGGGCAATGCAGCACCAACCTCGCCCCACCCAACTCGCTGGCCCCCACCTCAAGCCCAAAGCCATGCAGGTCGACGATCGCCGCGACGATCGACAGCCCCAGCCCGAACCCCGGGTGGCGATGGCCTTCCTCGCTGCGGTAGAAGCGTTTCAACACCGTCTCGCGCTCATCCGCCGGAATCCCCGGCCCGCTGTCCTCGACTGCGATATGCACGCCTTGATCGTCTTCGCTGGCGACCATGCGCACCTGGCCGCCTTGCGGGGTGAACTTGATCGCATTGCCTACCAGGTTGGCCAGGGCTTCGAACAGCAATTCCCGATCGCCATGCAGGGCCGCCAGTTGCGCGGGCTGCTCCAGCTGCAGACGGATGCCGCCATCCTCGGCCAGTGGCAGGTAGAAGTCGTGCAGCTCCACCAGCAAGCCTTGTGGGTCGAGCTGGACGAAGCCGGCCCGGCGTTGGCGGTCTTCCAGCTCGCTGATGCGCAGCAGGCCACGGAAGCGCGCCATCAGCGTGTCGGTTTCGCCGATCGCCTGATCCAGTGCCTCGCCTTCAGCTGAGTCGGCGCCGCTTTGCTGGCGAATGCGGTAGAGCTGGGCGCGCAGGCGGGTCAATGGGGTGCGCAGGTCATGAGCGATGTTGTCGCAGACACCCTTGACCTCATGCATCAGCCGTTCGATGCGGTCGAGCATCGCGTTGACGATGGCCGCCAGCATGTCCAGCTCATCGCGACGCACCGACACTGGCAGGCGGTGGGTGAGGTTCCCGGCGACGATCAGCTCAGCCTGGGCCTGGATCGCCCGGATGCGCTTGAGTGGCCGGCGACGCAGCAGGTACCAGCCAGCGAAGCCCGGAATCAGGGTCAGGGAGATGCCCCAGAGCAGCGCGTCGAGAATGATCCGGGTAACCACGAACAGTGAGCCGTTGTCGCGCACCAGCACCAGCCAGCGACCGTCCTGGACCTTGATCGCCACGGCATCGCAGCTGTCGCGGGGCAGGTGTGGATCGTCGGCGTCCAGGCAGCGCTTGAGTTCATGCACTTTGCCGTCCAGGCCCAGCTCTGGCGGGATCGCGCGGATTCGCCCGCCGAGGGGGTTGAGCTGGGGGTCGAACAGGCCGTAGGCGTCGAAGCTGCGCTCCTCGAAGGCCTGGCTTGCGATCAGTGCGTCGTCCAGCTGCTTGCCGCTCATATGGGCGAACAGGTGCTGGCGTTGCAGCATGGAATGACGGGTGAGCTTGTTCAGGTAGCTGGTGACCTCGAAGTACAGCACCCCCATGAGGATGCTGCTCCAGGCCACGAACAGGAAACTGTACAGCGCCAGCAGGCGGCTGGTGGAGGAGCTCCAGCCCTTAGACGGGTTCGGCAATGGCATAGCCGGAGCCCCGCACGGTACGGATCAGCGGGTTCTGCCCGGGCGAGTCGATCTTCTTGCGCAGACGGCCGATGTGCACGTCGATCAGGTTGGTGCCCGGGTCGAAGTGGTAGCCCCAGACTTCCTCGAAGATCATCATCCGGGTGATCACCTGGCCAGAGTGACGCATCAGGTACTCAAGCAGCTTGTACTCGGTGGGCAGCAGGTTCAGCGCCTGTTCGCCGCGGCGCGCCTCGTGGCTGATCAGGTCCAGCTCGAGGTCGGCGACCTGCAGGCGGGTCTGGGTCATCGGCACGCTGTTGCGGCGCAGCAGCACCTCGACCCGGGCGGCCATCTCGTCGGAGGCGAACGGCTTGGTCAGGTAGTCGTCGCCGCCGGCGCGCAGGCCGCGCACGCGCTCGTCGACGTCCGACAGGGCGCTGATCATCAGGATTGGCGTGGTGATCTTCAGGTTGCGCAGGGTGGTGACGATGGTCAGGCCATCGACCTCGGGTAGCATGCGGTCGAGGGTGATCAGGTCATAGCCGCCGGCGATGGCTTTGGCCAGGCCTTCACGGCCATTGTCGGCCCAGTCGACTTCCAGACCGTGGCTGGACAGTTCGGCGACGATTTCCTGGGCGGTGACGGCGTCGTCTTCGATGGTCAGTACGCGAGGCATGCTGGTTCCTGGGCGGCGAGTGGAGACTTGATTGTGCCAAAGAATAGACAAGCGGCGATTTAAGAAAAATTCATCTGGCGGCAGGGGAACCCGGCATGGTCTGCACGCGCGGGCTTGATAGGGGCTAGCGAGGGGCTTGGCGGGATAAGGTGTCGTGGGAGCGGGCTTGCCCCGCGATGGCATTCTCTCAGGCAACCCAGCCATAGCGGCTGGGCGCCATCGCGGGGCAAGCCCGCTCCCACAATGCCATCGCTGGCATGCTCTGTTGAGGCCTCAGGCGACCTTGACGATCCAACCCGCCGGGGCTTCGACGTCACCGCTCTGGATGCCGGTCAATTCGGCGTAGAGCTTCTGGGTGACCGGGCCGACTTCGGTTTCGCTGTGGAACACGTGCAGCTTGCCGTTGTACTGGATACCGCCGATCGGCGTGATCACAGCGGCGGTGCCGCAGGCGCCGGCTTCGACGAAACGGTCGAGCTTGTCGATTTCCACGTCGCCTTCGATCACTTTCAGGCCCAGGCGCGATGCGGCCAGTTCCATCAGCGACAGGCGGGTGATGCCCGGCAATACCGAGATCGACTTTGGCGTGACGAATTCGTTGTTGGCGGTGATGCCGAAGAAGTTGGCCGAGCCGACTTCCTCGATCTTCTTGTGGGTCAGCGGATCGAGGTAGATGCAGTCGGCGAAGCCGGCTTTCTTGGCCTCGTAGCCAGGTTGCAGGCTGGCAGCGTAGTTGCCGCCGACCTTGGCTGCGCCAGTGCCTTGCGGGGCGGCGCGGTCGTAGTCGGAGATCAGGAATTTGTGCGGGGTCATGCCGCCTTTGAAGTAGGAGCCGACCGGGATGGCGAAGACCGAGAAGATGAACTCGGGGGCGGTGCGCACGCCGATGTTGTCACCGGTGCCGATCACGAACGGACGCAGGTACAGCGCACCCTTGCCGTGCGGTGGAACGAACTTCTCGTTGGCCTTGACCACCTGCTTGCAGGCTTCGATGAACTGTTCGGTCGATACGCGTGGCATCAGCAGGCGGTCGCAGCTGCGCTGCATGCGGGCGGCGTTCTGGTCGGGGCGGAACAGGTTGATCGAACCGTCCTTGCAGCGATAGGCCTTCAGGCCTTCGAAGCACTGCTGGCCATAGTGCAGGGCGGTGGAGCCTTCACTGATGTGCAGCACGTTGTCTTCGGTCAGGGTGCCCTTGTCCCACTCGCCGTTACGCCATACGGACAGGTAGCGTTTGTCGGTCTTGATGTAGTCGAAACCCAGCTTGTCCCAGTTAATGCTTTCGTTACTCATGACACCCTCATTGCTCTGGCCCGAACACGGCGGGCTGCTTTTGTATGCGCACCCCGCCACCTTAATACATCCAGGGCGGATCGGAAACGGCCAGTCACACAATCCGCCGGGCGAGCGGTCGGGCTCAGTGGCCCCTCAAGTTCGATAACGGTTGCGCTGGGCGAACAAGCCAGTACCCAGGCAGTTCATGAAAACGATCCACATCGAGGATTGAACGCCCAGAAAGTCACCGTGAGGCAACTGCCAGAAACTCAACAGTCCGGCGCAGAGCAGGGCAATGCCAGTCCACATGCGCAGGCTCGGGTGACGCAGGAGGCGATCGACGACGAAGGCAAGGAGGGTGAGGGCGCAGATCGCAGCCAGCTCATTCATGGCTGTCCCTTGATAGTGAACGCCTGTGATGAGCGTTGGGGGCCAATACCGCCTTTTACCGTGGCCTCCAGGGCCACCACTCGGTCACCCGCGTGATAGGTGGGTATTCGGCTTGTTACCAGGGGCGCGATGCCCATACCTAGAACAGCACCTGTGATTGTTGCGGCAAAGCCCACAGGGAGGGCTACCGCTGTAGCGATCAGTGTTCCGACGTTTTCTCGTTGCTCGTTCAGTGCATCGCCTTGTGCTCTGGAGAGAGGTCGGGACACCATGATTCGCAGCGCACATGGTCGGTCGCCTGCTTGCATTCGATCGTAGATCCGGATCGCGGCATCGCTGATCTGGTAGCTGGCCTGACGAGCCGATGGAAAGTACAGCTTGCACAGGTGCGGTCGGTCTGCGGGGTGCACTGTCAGTGCATAGAGGTCGAATACTAGTCCATGTGTGGTAATGATCTGGCTGACGTTATCGAACTGCACATCCACCTTCCTTGGAATTTACCTTGGCTAGGAACATTGCCGTGCAGGGGGATGTTGCTAAAGATCCCGACCTCTGAATGATGAGTAGGAGGATTCTGAAGGTTGTCGGATGTTAGTCAGACATGCCTTTGCTGTACTCAGCCTAAACGCAGATAGTCCTTCAGGATCAGGCTTTCCAGAAAAACGTGGTCATGCGAGACCACCAGCAGCGCCCCCGTGAACTGGTGCAACAACTGCTCCAGCGCTTCGAGCGACGGCAGATCGAGGTGGTTGTTCGGCTCGTCGAGCAGCAGCAGGTCCAATGGCTGTTCCCGGTACAGCACGGCAGCCAACGCGACCTTGAGCCGCTCGCCACCACTGAGCAGGGCACCGGGTAGTGCGATGCGTGCCGCATCGATGCCCAACTGCGCCAGCCGACGATGCAGTTCGTCGCGCTGCAGGCGAGGATTGGCGGCGCGCAGGTGTTCCAGGGCGCTCTGTCGCGGTTGCAGGCGGCTGCCGTGCTGGTCGAGCAGGGCCACTTCGCCGGTCAGCCGCAGGCTGCCCGCGCGCGGCGCCAGTTCACCGGCTAGCACCCGCAGCAGGGTGGACTTGCCGCTGCCGTTGTCGCCCACCACTCCCAGCCGCTGGCCCAGGCACAGGCGCAGGTCCAGCGCATCCGTCGTGCCCCGTGGCAGGCACAAGCCCTCCAGGGCGAGCACCTCGCGCCCTGCATATCGTTGCGGCATGGGGGCGTGCAGCATGATCGGTACCTCGCGCCCGACCTGGCGCGCTGCCTGTCGCACCTGTTCGTCCAGCGCCACCTTGGCGTCTTGCTGCTCGCGGCGCTGGCGTCCGGCGGTGGCCTGGCTGCGCTGTTGCTGGCGGTCGAGCAGAATCTGCGCCTGGTTCGCCTGCCTGGCCTGGCGCCGGGCGCTGGCCTGGTGACGCTCGAGGTTCTCGCGCTGACGTTGCAATGCCTGGGCCTGGCGTTGACGCTGCTGCTTGAGGCGCAGCAATTCCTGCGCGGCCAGTTCGGCCTGCGCGGTGCTCTGCTGCCGGTAGAAGGCGAAATCGCCGCCATAGGCGCGCAAGCCAAGGGGCGACAGTTCGACGATGCGTGCCATGTGCCCGAGCAGTGCCCGGTCGTGACTGATCACCAGCAAGCCCTTGTCCCAGCCCTGGAGCATGTCCAGCAGCATGGCCCTGGCACTGCTGTCCAGATGGTTGCTTGGCTCGTCGAGGATCAGGTAGTCGGCCTCGCTCAGCCAGGCGCCGAGCAGGGCGACGCGCATGGCCTGGCCGCCGCTCAGGCGATCGGCCGGGCAGTGCGGGTCGAAATGACCCAGGCCATGGCGTTGCAACTGGGCCTGCAATCGCGAACGGATGTCCCAGCGTTCACCAACCGCATCGAAGTCTGCCGGGTCGATGCTGCCACGCTCGATCCGTTCGAGGGCGCGCAGGGTGCCACCGATCTGGGCCAGGTCAGCGAGAGTGGCGCTGTTGGCGAGCACCTGCTGGTCGAGATGATGCACTCGACCATGGCGCAGGCAGCAGCCCTGGCTGGGCTCGCGCAGGCCGGCCAGCAGTTGCCCGAGCAAGCTCTTGCCCACGCCGTTGCGTCCGACCAGGCCGGTGTGGCGCAGGTCGAAGGATTCGTTGAGGTCGGTGAAAAGCGGCCTGCCATCGGGGAGGACCAGGGTAACGCTGTCCAGCGTCAGGATCGACGAGTTCGTCATGCACAACTCCACTCATGCCGCTACATCCCCGGCGTGAGCCGGAGTCTGAAGACTGGCCGTCAGGCTGACGGCGGCATCAATGGCGCATTGGACGAATACCTCATGGTGTGGAGTGGGTGCAAGACTAGTCCAGCAACGCGTTGGAAGGCAACGTTTTCGCCTATGC
>NZ_JAOCDM010000059.1 GCF_029840925.1 Pseudomonas sp. GD03858 | reverse complement strand
CCCAGGCGGTCGAACAGCAGTTCCCAGGCGGTGATGGCCGTCAGTGGCAGCGCCGCGGCCTGCGCCGCATCCAGGCTGCGTGGTTGGTGCCCGACGATGCGTTCGTCGACCAGGTGATACTCGCTGTTGCTGCCGGGTCTGGCGATGGAGCCGGCGTAGTACACCTGGTCACCTGGCTTGAACAGCGTCACCTGGGGCCCGACTTCGCGGACGATACCGGCCGCATCCCAGCCCAGTATTTTCGGCTCAGGCGTGAAAGTGCCAGCGCGCACTTTGGTGTCGACGGGGTTGACCGACACGGCCTTGACCTCCACCAGAAGGTCCCTTGGCCCTGGGCTCGGTCTGGGCATGAAGATGTCCTGGAGAGATGCAGGGTCTTCGATCGGCAAGCCGTTGTGAGTGGAACTGATCGCTTTCATAGGCACTCGCTGCTGGATATGGTTTGATTCGTGAACCCAGTCTGGCGTGTCCGGCCCTTGGGAAAAACGGGTGCTGTCCGTGAACACTTTCATTGCAGGAGTGATAATGATCCGTCTCGACGATCTGGGCATCTTCGTGCGCAGCGCCGCGCTGGGCAGCTTTACCGCGGCCGCCCATGAGGCCGACCTGCTGCCCGGCCAGGCGGCCGAGGCGGTCAAGCGCCTGGAGCGTGAGCTGGATGTGCGGCTGTTCGCCCGCACCACGCGCAGCCTGCGCCTGACCGCCGAGGGCGAGCAGTACCTGCCCTCGGCCCTGGCCGCCCTGGAAGCCCTCAGGCACGGGCGGGACAACCTGCGTCAGGAGAGCGCCCAGCTAAGTGGAACGCTGCAGGTGGCCGCGCCGTCCGATCTGGGGCGCAACGTGTTGCTGCCCTGGCTCACGGCGTTTCGCCGCGAGCACCCGCAGTTGAACCTGCGGTTCTTTCTTTCCGACCAGATCGCTGATCTGTTCCGCGATCCGGTGGATATCGCCATTCGCTACGGCCTGAACGCCGACGCCAACTACATCGCCCTGCCGCTGGCTCCCTGGAACCGCAAGGTGCTGGTGGCCTCTCCCGAATACCTGGCGCGCCATGGCGTGGTGCAAGCCCCCGATGACCTGCGCGATCATCAGTGCCTGCTGTACATGCAGCAGGGCCGGGTCTACGACAAGTGGCAACTGGGGGCGCAGACCGTCCAGGTTCGTGGAGCCCTGCTCAGCGACGATGCCGACATCGCCCGGCGCTGGGCCGTGGCCGGCGAAGGGATCACCTACAAGTCCTGGCTGGATGTCAGCGACGATGTGCTGGCGGGACGGCTCGTCGTGCTGCTGCGGGATCATCCCGGGCCGGTCATGCCGTTGAGCCTGGTGTGTCCGCACCGCAAGCAGCTGTCGCCTGCGGTGCGGCGCCTGCACGCCTGGTTGTCCGGTCGCTTCGCCGAGCTCGAGCGCCACTGATCAGTGGTTCGCTTCGGCCAGGCGCAGACAGGCGCTGGCCAGAGCGTCGAAGATCACACTGTCCGGACACGAGCCCCTGTTCTGTCCATCAGGCGCTCTCCCCCGCTCCGTGCTCACCCCACACTGCCTAGCGTCGACTCTGCCTGGCCAAGCCATGCTGACTCTTGGGCTCGTACCGTCGCCATTCGGGCTTGGCAAAGACCTCATCCTGGGAGATGGCTTTGCCATCCCGGTAGAAGTGCAAGTTCTGCTTTACCTGTTCCATGTCCCGATGCCGATAGAGCCAGCGAAGTTCGCTGGATGTGATACTGGCGCCAAAGCCAGTCTTGGACACCACGACGTCAACGTTGTCGGCAATGGTATCGGCCAGGAAATGCAACGGCATGTTCCGCTCCACCAGCTGGAATTCGAGCCCTGCCTTGCTGGTGCGCGCCCATAGCACTGTCGCGAGCTCCAGGGCTCTTGCAGGGTTTTCCTTGATGCCAAGCGCCTCCTGCTGATCTTTGACATTGTATTTGGAGTGGTTTTCGAGGAAGTTCTTGAACGCGATGGCACGCTTGGAGTCCAGCAGTGACTTCTTTATCTCCCCATCACTGGCATAAGCGGTAGGCGCGCTCGGGTTCCAAACCGCATTGGTGATGTCATTCTGAATGCGGATATTGGCTTTTCCGGTCGCTTTCCCGAACAGTTTCGTCAGCTTTTTCACACCCGCCACCGGTGCAACTTTCCTGTGCCCGGCGGCGTCCAGCGCCAATAGTGCTTTCTTTCGAGGTGCATCCAAGCCATACACGATGTCGCCCGTCTTGAAGATGTCGGTCAAGTGACTGGACTGCGTGGCGGGCCCTCTGGCGTTAGCCGACGAAGCAAGATGACCTGCATGGGCCGACGTCGGCGGCCCCTCTACAGCCACCCGCCCGTCAGTGTCTCGGTAGGTCACCGGGTTGTTCCTGACCATCCGGTACAGATTCTGCCCGTCGACGGTCCCGGCAGGGTCCGGACTCAACCAGCGTCCGGCCCACGGTTGATAGTATCGGTAGCCGTAATAGTAAAGCCCCGTCGCGTCACGCTCCTTGCCCGAGTAGCGCAAAGCCTTGTAGCTTGCCTCGACTTCGCTTCTGGCAGAAAGGATGGCCGTACCGCCATACGGATAATACTCTTCCTGGCTGATGACCTGCCCGCGAGCGTCCAGCTCGAGGCCGCTGCTGCCAATGAGGTCGTCATGGCTGAAACGCAACTGGTCGTTTTCCAGTTCGTCCGGCTTGCCGTGCTGCCAATGCATTACCCGTACCTGCGTGCTTCCCGCTTCGCCAATGGCGACGACCTGCAGGTTGCGGGTCTGCGTTTCTCCGACAAGCGTGGTTTGCAGCTCCAACCCCGGAACGTAGATCGTGCGCCTTGTCTGCAGGCTGCCGCTGGCTTGCCGTCTGGAGATTTTCACGATGCGCTGATTGGCGCTGTCATAGCGATAATGTTCCGAGTCATGGGCGTTGTCGCCACGTGCCACCAGGGTCACCTGCCGCAACTCGTTGCGTGCAGTCCAGTCCAGCGTCTGGCCCGGATACAGGACTTTCTGCTCGCCACCTGCGGTGAACAGCCCATCCACCTCAGTGGGGGCGTCGGTCAATGTCGCCAGTACCGCACGGTTGCTCCGCCCACTGACTGTCAGCGCGATGGTCTGGCTGCTACCCGTGGACGGCGTATGGACGATGTGCGTCAGGTTGCCACCGCGATCATAGCGATAGCTGCGCGCGTAGTTCCTGTACGTACTCGCGTCGATGGCCGCGCCAGCCCAGAGAGGTTGGCCAGCGCTCGCCATTTCACGGCCTTTGGCGCATGTCAGCTGGTACAAGCTGTCGTAGGTATAGGCATTTTCCGCGACGATTTTCTGGTTACGCCAGAAACGTGTCTCGGGCGCATCGTTGCGCACCTTGAGCACATTGCCCACCGGATCGTATGCATAGTGCTGATGTCGCAGCAGCCTCGCCCCGGTTCGCTCGACCCTGATCCCATCGAGTCTTTGCGTGCGCTGGTCGTACGTGTACAGGGTCGTCACTCCGTTAGCATGCACTTCGCGCAGTCTGTTGCCGGCGGCGCAGTAGTCGACGGCGCTGGTGATTACCTGCTCTGCCCTGCCCTTGAGCGTCAACCAGCTGGCCAAGCGCATGCCTGCAACGTCGTGGGCAAAGCGCTGTCGATGGCCGGCCGCATCGGTGGTGGTCAGGGTGACTCCCATCGCGTCCGTTCGGGCAACGCTGGTGTAAAGGTCCTCGGCCAGGCACTGCTGCCATTGGCCGACTTCCTCGCCTTGCCAGTCAGCCGCACTGTCCCGGTCGTCCACATCCTTGAGCAGCCGCCGAGTGGTGGACAGGGTGACGGCGGTCAGAGCGACGCAGTCCGTTTGCATCAGACCAGCCGCGTCGTAATGGCTCACGCACTGCCCCGCCAGGTTCAGCGACTTGCTCGATTCATCGTTGCCGGCGTAAACCAGGCGCTCCACGACCCTCTGTCCTGCCCCGAACACTTGCTCGGTGATAGCCAGTGGTCGCCCGGGAAGGCCGACGTGCTCGTATTCGACGGCGCGGATCACGGCCTCGGCATGGCTGGCCCGCCCCATCGGGTCAAGCTCGATGCGAGTGACCGTTGCCAGCGCGCGACCTTCAGTGTCACTCAAGGCCAGCGTTGTGCCGGCGTCGACGCTCTGGGTCTGCAATCTGGCTCCGGCAAGCGCCGTCATGTACCTGAAATTGGCCAGGCCCGATTCGTGCAATCGCGGATCAACGCTCTGCATGAGCGCGCCTCGGGCGCTGTAGCAATGCAGGGTTATGCGTTCATCGCATGCTTGAGGGGTGTCGGGGTGACGGTGATAGACAATCTCGCGAACGATCCGGCCATGGCTGTCTTTCACCGTGACCGTAGGGGTATTGCTAAATAACGCCGTACTCATGGTGCTCTCCCGTGGTTTGGGAGCTATAAGCGCAGGTCCTGCCGAGACGCGACAGGAGGATGCGTTACCCTGAGGAGCCCACGGCTGCGGGGCGCGCTTACGGGATTAGCGATCCGAAACACCATTGAGCTGGCCACGCTGGAGGCTTCGCACGGTGTTGCCCAGAGCATCCTGTGCCCGCGGATCGGCGCCCTGGAGCAAGAGTCTGTCGAGCAGCGCCTCGCGCTGGAACAGCGCGGCATACATCGCCGCCGTCTGGCCATTGGCATTGCGCTGATCCAGGTTGCAGCGCGCGCCGATCAGGCGTTGGGCAATGCGCACTTCGCCCTTGAAGATCGCCCCCATCAACGCGGTGTTGCCGCGCAGATCCTGGGCGCAGGGATCGGCGCCGGCCCCCAGCAGTTGCTCCACGGCGCCGCGCTGGCCATGGTAGGCGGCCAGGATCAGGCCGGTGTAGCCCTTGTCGTCATGTACGTTCAGGTCGTAGCCGGCCTGGATGAAGGTCGCCAGCATGGTTTCATCACCGCGTCGCGCGGCATCGAAGAAATAATCCCGCAAGCGCTGCTCGACAGCCGCGCCCTGCCCTTCAGCCGCTGGCAGCGCGTGCGCCTGGGCAGCCATCGTCGTCAGCCCGATCAGGGCCGCAAGAATCCATGCGTGCATGGTGGGTACCTCTCATGGTCTGCTTCGCGGGTAAACCCGCTCCCACAAAGGCCGGGGTGTTTGTAGTCATGGATCAGGAAGACGGGCCCGAAGGCCCGTCCTGTGACGCCGTCAGTCCTGCAGCTTGGCCGCCAGTTGCTGGACCCGCGCAAGGTCCGCCTTGGCCACTTTCGCCAGCCCGGTGCCGTAGTCCTTGTCGGCCTTGTAGAAGAACGACAGCATGATGTAGCGGCTCTGCTCGTCAGTGATCGCCAGCGCCTGGCCGAGGCTGTCGATCAGGTCGGTCTGCTCCTTCTTGCTGTACGAGCGGAACAGCTCGCCGGTCTGCTTGAAGTTCTGCTCGCGCTGGATCTTTGCCTGTTGGGTGGTGCCGCTCAACGGCGTCTGCGAGTAACGCGCGCTGGCCTGCTCGTCGCGCGGTTGCAGGCGGCTCGGCTGGTAGTTGACGCCGCTGCTGGTGTGGCCGTTGTTCGCCGCGCCATCCTGGTTGACGCTGTTCACCTCGTTGCGCGGGCGGTTGACCGGCAGGCTCAGGCCGTTGGCGCCAACCCGGTACATCTGGGTGTCGGCATAGGCGAACAGCCGGCCTTGCAGCAGGCGGTCCTCGGAAGGCTCGATGCCTGGCACCAGGTTCGACGGCGCCATGGCCACCTGCTCGGTTTCCTGGAAGAAGTTGTCGACGTTGCGGTCCAGGACCATCTGGCCGATCTTGCGCTCCGGCACATCGGGCCAGATCTTGGTGGCGTCCAGCGGGTCGAAGTCGAACTTGGCCAGTTCTTCAGGCTTGAGCACCTGGATATACAGGTCCCATTTCGGGAAGTTGCCCTTGTTGATGGCGCTGACCAGGTCGTGGGTCATGTGGCTGTAGTCGCGGCCCTGGACCTGCTCGACCTGTTTCGGGTCGAGATTCTTCTGCCCTTGCAGGCTCTTCCAGTGGAACTTCACGTAGTGCACCTCGCCCTTGGCGTTGACCAGCTTGTAGGCGTGCACGCTGTTGCCGTCCATCTCGCGGTAGCTGGCCGGGGTGCCCTCGTTGGAATACAGCAGGGTCAGGGTGCGGGTGGCCTCCGGCACATGGGAGAAGAAGTCGAAGCGCCGCGCATCGTCGTCGAGGTTGGTGCGCGGGTCGGGCTTGAAGGCGTGGACCATGTCCGGGAACTTGATCGCGTCGCGGATGAAGAAGGTCGGGAAGTTGTTGCCCACCAGGTCCCAGTTGCCGTCGGCGGTGTAGAACTTGGTGGCGAAACCGCGCGGGTCACGCAGGGTTTCCGGCGAGTGGGTGCCGTGCACCACGGCCGAGAAACGCACGAACACCGGGGTCTTCTCGCCGGGGCGGAATACCTTGGCCATGCTCAGCTCGCTGATGTCGGCGCTGGCGGTGAACTGGCCATGGGCACCGGTACCGCGAGCATGCACCACACGCTCGGGAATGCGTTCGCGATCGAAGCGCTGCAGCTTCTGCAGCAGTTGCACGTCCTGCAACAGCACCGAGCCATTGGGGCCGGCGGTCTGCGAATTCTGGTTGTCGCCCACTGGCGCGCCATTGTCGCGGGTCAGGGTGGCGGCCTGCACCGACATCGACAGCAGGCTGCTGGCGAGGCTCGCCGCCACCAGCAGGCGACCGGGCTGGAACAGTTTCAGCGAAGGGATCATGGGAACTCCTAAAGGCTCTATCAGGCGTCTTAGTGCGCCTTGTAAGGGTAAGGAGGCCATCACCGATCGCTAAATTGATCCTGCTCATCAATGTAATTGGTAATTTCAATGCCGTTGCTTATGCATTGATGCTATTACGCGATTGCCGCGGCGTTCGACCGGCTAACGCTTGGCCATGCGCCGACGGTAGCAGCGCGTGCGCGCCGCATCGGCCAGCTGTTGCACCAGCAGCGCCCGCCAGGGCGCGACCTGCGGGTCAGGGGCCCGGCCACGGCTGAGCTTGCGCAGCTGGAACTTGACCAGCGCCATGTTCGCCAGGGAGGCCAGCGCCTTGTTCTTCCAGGTAATCGCCGGCAGTTCGGGGGCCGCCTGACGGCCGGCCTGCCAGGCGCGCGGCAGCGCCGGATCGATGGCCAGCGCCGTGCCGATCCCAACCATTTCCACCCCGCTCTGGATCACCTGGTCGGCCACCGACTGTCGACGAATGCCACCGGTCACCATGACCGGCATCGTCGCAACCGTGCGAATGTCGCGGGCGAACTCGAGAAAATAGGCTTCCCGCGCCAGGGTCCGGCCGTCCCGCGCCTGGCCCTGCATCGCGGGTGCCTCGTAGCTGCCACCCGACAGCTCCACCAGGTCCACGCCCAGCCCGTCGAGCAGGCGCACCACCTGCTTGGCGTCATCGGCGCTGAAACCACCGCGCTGGAAATCGGCCGAATTGAGCTTGACCGCCACCGCGAAACTGGGCGCGACCACCGCGCGCACGGCCTTGACGATCTCCAGCAGCAGGCGGGCGCGGTTCTCCAGCGACCCGCCCCACTGATCGGTACGGCGGTTGCTCAGCGGCGAGAGGAACTGGCTGAGCAGATAACCATGGGCGGCGTGGATCTCGACCCCGGTGAAGCCGGCCAGCTCGGCCAGCCGCGCGGTATTGGCGAAGCGCTGGATCACATCGGCGATCACTTGCGCGGTCATGGCCTGCGGCGTGGCGAAGTGGCGCGACATCTTGCCCAGGTCCAGCGCCACCGCCGAAGGTGCCCAGGTCTGCTGGCCAAGATTGGCGCGCATCTGCCGACCAGGATGGTTGATCTGCAGCCAGAACTGCGCCCCCTGCGAACGTCCGACGCTCGCCCACTGACGGAACCGTTCCAGGTGTCGCGCGTCCTCCAGCACCACGCCGCCGGGGCCAGTCATGGCGCGGTTGTCGACCATCACATTGCCGCTGATGATCAGCCCGACGCCACCCTGTGCCCAGGCCTGGTACAGGCGCAATAGCTGGTCGGACGGCGCGTGCTCGGCGTCGGCCATGTTCTCTTCCATCGCGGCCTTGGCGATGCGGTTGGCCAGGGTCGAGCCATTGGGCAGGGTCAGCGGGGAAAACACGTTCATCGGGGTTACCTCGATACAGGTCGTGGTGCCAGGCTATCTTTAAAGCCAACTTTAATGTCAAGCCCGCTGATCCGCCTCCAATGCGGGGCTGAAGCGTGCATTGCTCGCGCCTGTTGACATTAAAGTTAAGTTGAAAGTTAAGGTGGCCATCAACGCCCTCTCAAGCACGCGTCGGGCGTGACGCCACCTTCTGGAGAACCTCGAACGTGAAACTCAAAACTGCCGCCGCCCTGGCCGGCGCATTGCTTACGCCCCTTGCCGCCAGCGCCCAGGCCGATGCCAGTGGCCTGGCCAATCCCGTCGAGACCACGGTGATCGATATCGCCGGGCATTCGGTACCGGTGCCCAAGGGCGGGCTGTATGATCGCTACCGCTCCAATCCGCCGCTGTCGGTGATCCAGGCGCAGATGCCGGACATGGACCTGAGCTGGTTCAGAAGCCTGGAGAAGACCAAGGTCGACATGGGGTTCGAGTCCTACTCGCCAAATTTCTACTACCAGAACAGCCGGGTGACGGCGGTCTACACGGCAGATATCGACCGCCTGCGCGAGCTCATGCCTGCCCAGGTACTGGAACAGGTGCAGCCCCTGCAGGTCTGGCCAGGGCGCGGCCTGGTGGCATTCACTGCCTACACCTACGACTACTGCGATAACGACAGCTACAACGAGATCGCCGTGTCCATCATCACCAACAGGCCCGGCAAATCGAACCTGGGCCCTGTCACGCTGATCGGCCAAGCGCTGTCGAAGGATTTCTGGGGCTATGTGCTCAAGCTGCCGGTCAATACCGAACTGGCCCGGGTGCGTGGCGTGGTGGGCTACAACCTGCCCAAGTGGCTGACGCCGATCGAGCGCCGAGAGGATGCGTCGGCGGTGACCTACGACATCGCCGACGCGCAGACCGGTAGCGTGGATGTCATCTTCCGAGCCAACAAGCTCGAGGCGCTGTCCCATGAAGCCGGGCTGGTGACGAACAGCTTCACCAACCTCGATCACCAGGGGCGCCTGGCGTATGGCTATGCCGTATCACGGCAGACCAGCCACGCCTCCAGCATGAGTGGCGACTCGGCGCAGCTGGTGCTTGGCAGCGGCAGCCTGTCGAACTACATCCGCTCGCTGCAGCTGGGCAGATTGGTCAAGTACGAGTACGTACCGCAGTTCCAGAGCGCGCTGTACGCGCCCCAGCCGTTGGCGCAGCTGTCGCGTTGACGCGATAGCTCTTGATGTCAAAGCAGCGGGTATCCTGTGGGAGCGGCTTCAGCCGCGAACACCGGCGTAGCCGGTGCCAAGCGCTGCGGTGGCTGCTTCGCGGCGGTTCGGCGCCCCGATGAACCCGCTCCCACAGGGGGCCTGCTAAAACTTGGCGGGTTCAGCGCCCGCCCTGCTCTGCCTTGCGCTGGATCCTGTCCTGGGCGATCTCTTCGCGCAGACGCTCCAGCACGCGTTGCGAATTGTCCGCGCAGGGCATGCCCTCGGGCTTGCCCTCGATACCGTCGATCACCAGCAGCAGTTGTGCCTTGTTGCGTGCCAGGCGCTGCTGCAGGCGCTCGATTTCCTCGACCTTGCGCTTGAGCCCGGCCAGCAGTTCGTCGTGCTGCCAGCCCTCGGCATTGCTCGGCAGCAGCTGGCGAATCTCCTCCAGCGAAAATCCGGCGGCCTGGGCGCTGGTGATCATTTCCAGCACCCACACCGCATCGTCATCGTAGTCGCGATAACCGTTGGCCTTGCGCTCGACCGAGCGAATCAGCCCGCTGGCTTCGTAGAAACGGATGCGCGAAGGGGCCAGCCCTGTGATGCTTGCCAACTCACCTATTCTCATGCGGCACCTTTGAAATCCGATTGACCTTGAAGCGCACTTTAATCCTAGAGTTGTCCGGTGGCCAGGTGCGCAGGCACCTGCCCTCCTACGCTGCACACCTCGAACAGGAGAAGCGAAATGGGATACGTCACGACCAAAGACGGTGTCGAGATTTTCTACAAAGACTGGGGCCCACGCGACGCGCAGGTGATCTTCTTCCACCACGGCTGGCCATTGAGCGCCGACGACTGGGACGCGCAGATGCTGTTCTTCGTGGCCGAGGGCTATCGCGTGGTCGCCCACGATCGGCGCGGCCATGGGCGCTCCAGCCAGGTCTGGGACGGCCACGACATGGATCACTACGCCGACGACGTGGCTGCCGTGGTCAAGCATCTGGGCGTGCAAGGCGCGATACATGTGGGGCATTCGACCGGTGGCGGCGAAGTGATCCACTACCTGGCCCGCTACCCCGACGACGAGGCACCCAAGGCCGCCATCATCGCGGCGGTACCACCGCTGATGGTCAAGACCGCCAGCAATCCCGGCGGGCTGGACAAGTCGGTGTTCGACGGGCTCCAGGCCCAGCTCAAGGCCAACCGCGCGCAATTCTATTACGACGTGCCGGCAGGTCCGTTCTATGGCTACAACCGACCGGGAGCGAAGAAAGACGAAGCGGTCGTTCTCAACTGGTGGCGCCAGGGCATGATGGGCTGCGCCCAGGCCCACTACGACGGCATCGTGGCCTTCTCCCAGACCGACTTCACCGAGTCACTGAAGAAGGTGGCGATCCCCGTGCTGGTCATGCATGGCGATGACGACCAGATAGTGCCTTATGACAACTCCGGGCCGCTGTCGGCCAAGTTGTTGCCCAACGGTATCCTGAAGACCTACAAGGGCTTCCCGCACGGCATGCCGACCACCGAGGCCGACACCATCAACAAGGACCTGCTGGCGTTCATTCGCAGCTGACGCCGAGCCCGGGGCGCGGTTTTCGCCGCCCCGGGCAATGCCGAACATGAGATAAATTTAATAAAACTTACAAGTTTCAAACATCGCCTTACACGTTCTTGCACTTATTAAAATTCTTTCACCGAAAACATCAATAAACGCCACAACTGTTAATTGAAATAACACCCTGGCGTGGCCAGAATCAGTCACCCGCCCTCACCTGTCAGCTGCGGTAGTTCGCGGGCTGCACGTATTTTCAAGATATTTGTACTTGCCACGCTTGTTCCTGGCAGTGCGCCCGCTCGCGCCCGCGATCTGGTTGTGCTGGCGGCCTGAGCCATTTCATTTCCGAGGATAACCATGAACACCCCAAGTACTGGTGCGCCCATCACCCAACCCCCGATGCGCGAACACATCCTGCTGACCGGCGCCACCGGCTTTCTGGGTGGCTCGGTGGCCGCCCAGTTGATCGCCGGCGGCCATGGCGCTGACCTCAACTTCCTGGTCCGCGCCAAAAGCGCCGAACAAGGCTTGCAGCGCCTGCGCGACAACCTGCGCCAGCATGGTGTCAGCGGCCCTGATGAACAGGCGCTGAGCGAGGCGCAGATCATCTGCGGCGATTTCCTCGATACGGCCTGGCTCGCGCATGAAGCCCCGCGTCTGATGCAAATGGACCGAGTGATCAACTGCGCCGCCGTCGCGTCGTTCTCGAAGAATCCGAACATCTGGCCGGTCAACGTCGAGGGCACCTTCGCCTTCGCCCAGGTGCTGAGCCGCTCCACCCGCCTCAAGCGCTTCCTGCACGTGGGCACGGCGATGTGCTGCGGACCGCAGCGCCAGTCGCCGATCAGCGAGTCATGGGAGTTTCCGGACGCCGCGCAGCAACTGGTGGACTACACCGCGTCCAAGGCCGAGATCGAGCGGCGCCTGCGCCAGGACCTGCCCGGCCTGCCCCTGGTCGTGGCGCGCCCATCGATCGTGGTGGGCCACCGCAGCCTCGGTTGCCAGGCCTCGGGCAGCATCTTCTGGGTGTTCCGCATGGGCTTCGCCCTGGAAAGCTTCACCTGCGGCCTGGACGAGCAGATCGACGTGATCCCGGTGGACTACTGCGCCGAAGCGCTGATCGGTCTGGCGCTCAAGCCGCTGCTCGGCCATGACCTGTACCATATCTCCGCCGGTCATCAGTCGGCCTGCACCTTCGCCGAGATCGACGCGGCCTTTGCCCAGGCCAATGGCGCCGAGCCTGTCGCAGAACGCTACCGCAAGGTCGATGTGGATGACCTGAAAACCCTGGCAAGCAGTTTCGAAGCCCGTATCGGCCCAGCCAACCCACGCCTGGTGCTGCGCGCCCTGCGCCTGTACAGCGGCTTCGCCGACCTGAACTACCTGTTCGACAACAGCCGTCTGATCGAGGAAGGCATCGCGCTGCCGCCACGTTTCACCGATTACCTGGATGTCTGTGTCAGGTCGTCCAGCGCAGTGAGCATCGCGACCCAGATGCAGTGGGACTTCAAGTAGCGCGGCGTCAGTAATCCCCGCGCTTGCGCAACGCCAAGCGTCCGGCGATGACGGTGAAGGTCACCACCAGTGCCACCAGCACCCAGAACCCATGGGGGTCGTCCGCCAGCGGCACGCCGCCGACGTTCATGCCGAAGAAGCCGGCGATGATGTTGATCGGCAACGCCAGCACCGTCACCACGGTGAGCGTGAACAGCGTGCGGTTGTTCTGCTCGGTGAGCTTGGCGGCGATCTCTTCCTGCAACAGCTTGATCCGCTCGACCAGGCTGGTGAGGTCGTTGATGATCACCGAGAACTCCTCGGTGGACGCGCGCAGTTGGCGAATATCCTGCTCGCGCAGCCACTGCGGCGGACGGTTGAGCAGGCGCAGCAGCGAGCCCGGCTCCAGTGCCAGCAAGCGCTGCAGGCGTACCAGCACGCGGCGCTGGCCGCTGAGTTCGGCGCGGTTGTCGCTCAAGCGCAAGGACAGCAGTTGGTCCTCGATACGGTCGACCTTCAGGGTGGTCTCTCGCACCACCTTGGTCAGCAGGTCGCTCTGATCGCGCACCAGGTGTACCAGCAGCTCCATGGTCGAGCCGAAACGTTCCCCGCGCTTGACCGACGAGCGCAGTTCGTCCACCGAATGCAAGGGCTGCAGGCGCGCGCTCACCAACAGGCGGCTGCGCGCGCAGGCCCAGAGCGTGGATATATCGGAGGACACCAGGCCGAAGCTGAACACCATATCGTTGACCACCGCGAGCAAGGCCGAGTCGATATGCTCGATGCGCGTCGAGCGCGAGCCTTCGCGCAGGGTCTCGAAAAAGGTCTCCGGCAGATCCAGATTGGCCTTCATCCAGCGCTCGCAGGCGGCATGGGCAAGGTTCAGGTGCAGCCAGATGAACGCTTCGCCGGGTGCTGCCTGCAACTGCGCCACGGCCTGGACCGAGTCGATTTCGCGTCCTGGCTCGCCAGGACGAAAGACGAAGCCATACAGCAGGCCGTGCAGATCGGCTTCATGATGAGGGTTGGCGTTAGCGGATAGCATGGCGATGAACTCACGCATACGAAATCCGATGGTAGTGTCGAGCGGATGACAGTCGGATGACAGTGCTCAAGAGTCCGTGTCCGCCTCGATGCCATCCGCCACGCAGTAACGGTCCCGGCCCCGGCGCTTGGCCTCGTACAGCGCCCGATCGGCCGCCGCCGTCAGGCTTTGCGGGGTGATCGCTTCCAGCGTGGGTGTGCCCGCGGCTATTCCGGCACTGCTCGAGACCCGCCCCAGAGGGCTGCCGACATGCTCCAGCGCCATGTTGCGCAGCAGCTGAAGGATTTCCTGGACGATCGCACTGGCGCCCTGGGCATCGGTATTGGGCAACAACAGGGTGAACTCCTCGCCGCCATAGCGCACCGCCAGATCGCCCGGGCGCTTGAGCGACTGGCGCAGCAGCGTACCGAAGCGGCGCAGGCACTCGTCGCCCGCCGGATGGCCATAGTGATCGTTGTAGGCCTTGAAGTGGTCGAGGTCGAGCATGACCAGGGCCAGCGGATAGCCTTGGCGCCGAGCCCGGCGAACTTCCGCCTCGAGCACCGAGTCCAGGCGCCGACGATTGCCAAGCCCGGTCAGGCTGTCGGTCAAGGCCATGACCTTGAGGGTCTGGTGTGCCTGGTGCAATGCACGCTCGATGACGATACGCTCGCGCAGCTGGCGCAACACGACCCAGCCGAAGCCCGCCAGGCCGATCAGCAGCAGCACGAGCAATATCACGGCCTTGATCATGTCCTGGCGCCATTGCATCAGGATCGACTCGCGCGACAGTCCTGCTTCCATCACCAAGGGGTAGCTCGGCAAGGCGCGAAAGGCGTACAGGCGACGCGTCCCGTCGATCACCGCCACGGCATCGACGACACCTTTGCTGGCATAGGGCAGGTAGTTGCGAAAGACCTCGCTGTCGGCAAGGCTGAGGCCGATCTCCTTCTCCACGAATGGATACCGGGCGATGATGGTGCCGTTGCGCTTGGCCAGCACCAGCACGCCATGTTCGTCGATCTTGAAATCGCCGTAATAGCGCACGAGCCAGTCGATCTTGATGGTGCCCAGCAGCACGCCGGCGAAGCTGCCGTCCGGGTGCTCCAGGCGCCGCGAGATGGGCAGGATCAGGTCGCCGGTGGAGCGACTGCGTACCACGTTGCCGATACGCACCTCGTGGTCACGATGGTCGCGGTGATAGGCGAAATACGCACGGTCGGCGTTGTTGACCCGGGGTGGCACGGCATCTTTGTCGCTGACCACCCAGCTACCGTCCGGCCCATACACGAACAGGCCATGCAACTGCGGCATGATCGCCATCTGCTGCTTGAACATGGCGTGCAACCGGGGCCGGTCGATGGTCTGCAGACCATCGCCTTCGAGGCGTTCGGACAGGGCCGCGGTAATGGCGTCGACCTGGCGAATGGTGTCCTCGGCGTGCTGGGCGGTAGCCCAGGCCAGGTTGGTCACCGTCTCCTCGGCCTTGATGAATGCTTCGCGATACTCGCGCCAGATGCGCCAGCCTTCGAGCATCACGAAGGCCAGCATCACCACGGCCATGAAACTCAGCACCAGACGGAACAGCGACGCGGCTCGGCCCTCGCCGCTTGCCGCGAGTGCGCGATCTTCGCCTTGTTTTCCGGCTGCATGCATCGAGGTCCCACCGTCAAGGATTTGCCGTCAATGAATATAGTACAGCGCGGCGCCGCTCAGGCTTTGCCGGCCAGGCGCGCCTCGCAGGCCGTCAGTTGCCGGCGCATTTCCTCGCTGGCGCCCTGGGCCTGGGCCAGGATGGCGCGCAATCCCTGCACCTGGACGTCGCGCTGTTCCAGCTGCAGCTCAAGCTCGGCGCACCGCTGCGCCGTCTGCCGCTGCCCGGCCAGCAGGCGCTCGTTGTCGCGGTGCAGGCGGGTCGACTCCTGCTGATGGACGATCGCGCCTTGCTGCAGTGTCTGCAGCTGACCCTGCAGCTGCCGCACCTGGGTATCGATACGGCGTTGCTCTTGCTCGCGCTGTTCGCGGTAGTGCGCCAGTGCCTCATGGGCCGCGTGGTGCTTGTGCTCGAGCGAGCGGATCTGTTCGTCCTTGTCGGCCAGGCGCACCTGCAGTTCGCCACGCGCCTGCTCGAGGCTGGCGCTGCGCAGCTGCTCGGCTCGCAACGTCGACTGAAGGGCCTCGAGCTCTTGCGAGCGGGCCTGCAGCGCGTCGGCCTGGTCCTGGATCTGTTGGTGGGCAGCGGCCAATGCGCGCTGGGCCAGCTGCAGTTGCGCCTGCAATTGCTCGCGTTGCTGGTCGAGCGCCGTTTCGGCGATGTCGATGCGTGCCTGGGCCTCTTCCTGCAACTGCGCCGCCAGTTGCTCCACCAGCCGCCCCAATGGCTCGCTCAGGCATGCGGTGCCCTCGAGCGCCACCGGTTGCCGCTGACCAAGCTCCTTCAGGTAACGGTGGATGGTGGTCTTCGAGCCTGTATTTCCCAATTCGATACGTACCGCATCGATACTGGGATGCTCGCCGCGGGCAACCAGCGCATCGCGCGCCTGCTGCACCAACCTCTTGTCGATTCCACCTCTGGCCATTGCTCGCTCCGACATTTTCGTACTGTATTACGTACCATGTAATACATGGCGAATAGTGAACCTGCCCAGAAGCGATTTCAAGCGCTGGATCGCAGCCTCACGCAGCGCCAAGCGTTGTCAGTGCCTTCGCTGCGCGAATAAGATGGCGAACCCCACATAGCGCGATCCACTTGATTCCTTTCCTCTCATAGATGAGATCTATCAACTCATCCAGCCTATTGATTTGACTGCGTCAAATTGCCTCAGATAACGTTTCGCCCACGTCGAAGTCACCCGCCCCACGGGTTGATCGTATCTGTCCTGTTCCCGTCAAACCCTGACCCACGGCTCGCTTTCGGCGTTGCCGTCGTCCTTGCGTGCGAGTTGCTCAAATGTCTGTGAATACTCCCTCCCGGATCACCGAACTGGCCATAGAAGCCGGTACCAAGAAAGCGCACCTGCCGACCCGGGCCACCCTGATCCTCGGTTTTCTGGCCGGCGCGTTCATTTCGCTGGGCTTCCTGCTGGCGATCCACGTGAGCACCATGATCCCCGCGCAATGGGCCTCGTTCGGCAACCTGCTGGGCGCCGCGGTGTTCCCCATCGGCCTGATCCTGGTGATCCTGGCCGGCGGCGAGCTACTGACCGGCAATATGATGAGCCTGCCCCTGGCCATGTTCGCCGGGCGTATCCGCCTCTGGGCTGTGCTGCGCAACTGGACGCTGGTGACCTTGGCCAACCTGCTCGGCGCGCTGTTCGTCGCCTACTGCTTCGGCCACCTGCTCGGCCTGACCGAAGGACCGTACTTGAGCAAGACCTTGGCCGGTGCCACCAGCAAGGTCAACGCCGACTTCCTGCACGCGTTCGTCTCCGGCATCGGCTGCAACTGGCTGGTATGCCTGGCAGTGTGGCTGTCGTATGCCAGCCGCGAGATGAGCGGCAAGATCCTCGGGATCTGGTTCCCGATCATGGCTTTCGTCGCCATCGGCTTCCAGCACGTGGTGGCCAACATGTTCCTGATCCCGGCGGCGATCTTTGCCGGCTACCTGAGCTGGGCGCAGCTGGCGGAAAACCTGGCGGCGGTGTTCCTGGGCAACGCCGTGGGCGGCGCGATCTTCGTCGGCCTGGCGTACTACGTGTCGTTCGGCGCCCCGGCGCAGGAACAGGGCGCATTGCAATAGAAAAAGACAGGGCCGCTGTGCGGCCCTGTGGGAGCGGGCTTACCCGCGAAAGGGCTGCCCAGCAGCCCTGATGAGGTGATCAACCTCTAGTGATAGGCATCCCCCGCCTGCACCTTGCCGCGGAACACGTGGTAGCTCCAGAAGGTGTACACCAGGATGATCGGAATGATGAACAACGCCCCGATCAACGCGAACAACTGGCTGGTCAAGGGAGCCGCCGCCTGCCACAAGGTGATGCCTGGCGGCACGATGTTCGGCCAGATGCTGATCGCCAGGCCCAGGTAGCCCAGGAACACCAGCCCGACCACGGCAATGAACGGCATGTGCGAGTGACGCATGCGCAGGGTTTTCTGGATCACCACCACCGCCCCCACCGCCAGCACGGCGATCAGCAGCGAGCGCAGCCAGTGGCTGGCGCCGAACCAGCGCTGGGCGATGTCGTCATGCAGCCAGGCGGTCCAGGCGCAGATCACCACGATCACCAGTGCCAGCAGGTAGGTCAGCGGCCGGCTGTAGTGACGCATGCGCGATTCGAGCATGCCGTCGGTCTTGATCAGCAACCAGGTGCTGCCCAGCAGCGCGTAGGTCAGCAGCAGGCCGACGCCGCAGAACAGCGGGAATGGCGACAGCCAGTCCCAGCCTGAGCCGGCGAACTGGCGATCCACCACCGGGATGCCATTGATGTAGGTGCCGATGGCCACGCCCTGGAAGAAGGTGGCGAGCACCGAGCCGCCGATGAACGCTTTGTCCCACAGGTGACGCTTGTGTGGATGGGCCTTGAAGCGGAACTCGAAGGCCACGCCGCGGAAGATCAGCCCGGCCAGCACCAGTACCAGCGGCAGGTACAGGGCCTCGAGGATCACCGAGTAGGCCAGCGGGAAGGCGCCATACAGCGCCGCCGCGCCGAGCACCGCCCAGGTCTCGTTGCCATCCCACACCGGTGCCACGGTGTTCATCATCACGTCACGGTCGCTCGAATCGCCGATCAGCGGGAAGAGAATGCCCAGCCCCAGGTCGAAGCCATCCATGATCACGTACATCATCAGGCCGAAGGCGATGATCACGCCCCAGATGACCGACAGGTCGATACCTTGAATCGTCATTGTTCAGCTCCTTCTCAATCGGCGACGGACAGCGGGCGACGCGCGGTGGCCAGCGATTCCGGTTGGTGGGGGCTCGGCAGCTCCTCGTGCGCGACCGGGCCCTTGCGCACCAGGCGCATCATGTAGCCGATCCCCACGGTGAACACCGAGAAGTAGATGAGCACGAACAGCACCAGGGTCAGGCTCATCTGCGCGGCACTGTGGTTGGACGCCGCGTCGGTGGTGCGCAACATGCCGTAGACCACCCAGGGCTGGCGGCCCACTTCGGTGGTGAACCAGCCGGCCAGCAGCGCGATCAAGCCCGAAGGCCCCATCAGCAAGGCAAACCAGAGGAACGCGCGATTGCGATACAGCGCGCCGTTGCGGCGCAGCACCAGGGCCAGCAAGGCGCAGGCCAGCATCAGCATGCCCAGCCCGGCCATGACCCGGAAACTCCAGAAGATGATCGTCGAGTTCGGACGGTCTTCCTTGGCGAAACTCTTGAGCGCCGGGATCTGCTTGTCCAGGCTGTGGGTCAGGATCAGGCTGCCCAGGTATGGCACTTCAAGGCTGTAGCGGGTGGTCTCGCCGGCCATGTCCGGCAGGCCGAACAGCACCAGTGGCGACGGTTCGCCGGGAATGTTTTCCCAGTGCCCTTCGATGGCGGCGATCTTCGCCGGCTGGTGTTCGAGCGTGTTCAGGCCGTGGGCGTCGCCGACCACCACCTGTACCGGTGTCGCGACCAGGATCATCCACATGCCCATCGACAGCATCTTGCGAATCTGCGGGGTGTTCTGGCCACGCAGCAGGTGCCAGGCCGCGGACGCGGACACGAAGAACGCCGTGGAGAGGAACGCGGCCAGCGCCATGTGCGCCAGACGGTACGGGAACGATGGGTTGAAGACGATCTTGAACCAGTCCAGCGGCACCACGCGGCCATCGACAATCTCGATGCCTTGCGGGGTCTGCATCCAGCTGTTGGAGGAGAGGATCCAGAACATCGAGATCAGCGTGCCGATCGCTACCATGATCGTGGCGAAGAAGTGCAGCCGGCGCCCTACCCGGCCCCAGCCGAACAGCATGACGCCGAGGAAGCCTGCCTCGAGGAAGAACGCCGTCAGCACCTCGTAGGTGAGCAGCGGCCCGGTCACGCTGCCGGCGAAGTCGGAGAAGCGCGCCCAGTTGGTACCGAACTCGTAGGCCATCACCAGGCCGGAGACCACGCCCATGCCGAAGTTGACGGCGAAGATCTTCGACCAGAACTTGTACAGGTCCTTGTAGACCGGGTTGTCGGTTTTAAGCCAGCAGCCTTCGAGCACGGCCAAAAAGCTGGCCAGGCCGATGGTGATGGCCGGGAAAATGATGTGGAACGAGACCGTGAAGGCGAATTGAAGCCTCGCCAGGTCCAGAGCACCCAGAGTCGACATGACAATATCCTTGTTGACCGGACCCGCGGGCGGTCGCCGCCAGGGCGCCGCACGCCCGAGGGCCTGCAGTCGATGAATGAAGCAGTGGGGATCAGCCGGCGACGGCGTGGATCAGCGCATCTGGTTGCGACTTCTCGAACTTGATCGCAACGAACTTGGAGGTCGGTGTGTAGGTCCGGTCGCCATAGCTTTCCAGTGGTACCAGTGGGTTGGTTTCCGGGTAGTAGGCGGCAGCCTGGCCTTGCGGAATGTCGTAGGCCACCAGGGTGAAACCGTTGACCCGGCGCTCGCGGCCGTCCTCCCACA
This sequence comes from Pseudomonas sp. GD03858, assembly GCF_029840925.1. GTDB lineage: Bacteria > Pseudomonadota > Gammaproteobacteria > Pseudomonadales > Pseudomonadaceae > Aquipseudomonas. The sequence continues at coordinate 11,403 of NZ_JAOCDM010000059.1, read as the reverse complement.
ACGACACCATGTCCACCTTCTCGCCGGGCTCGAAGCCCAGGCGCCGGATGTCCGCCTCGTTGGCGAAGACCACGTCGCGCAGGCCGAACACGCCGCGATAGCGATCGTCCAGGCCGTACAGCGTGGTGTTGTACTGATCGTGGGAACGCAGGGTCTGCAGGATCAGGTCTGGCTTGTCGCCACGGGCCAGCACCGCCTCGTTGACCAGTTGCGCCGGCAATTCGGTGGCGGTGAACTGAGCCTTGCCGCTGGCGGTGTTCCACTCGCGCTCGGCGGCGGCGTTGCCCAGGTGGAAGCCACCGGGGTGCTGCAGACGCGCGTTGAAGTCGGTGAAGCCGGGAATGGTGTCGGCGATCAGGTCGCGGATGCGCGCATAGTCGCCCACCACCCATTCCCAGTCGATTGGCCGTTCGCCCAGCGTGGCCTTGGCCATGCCGGCAACGATCGCCGGCTCCGAGCGCAGCAGCGGCGAACGCGGCTTCAGCTGGCCGTGGGAGATGTGCACCATGCTGAAGGTGTCTTCCACGGTGACGCCCTGCGGCCCTTCGGCCTGGATGTCGATCTCGGTGCGGCCCAGGCACGGCAGGATCAACGCATCGCGACCGGTGACCAGGTGCGAACGATTGAGCTTGGTGGAGATGTGCACGGTGAGGTCGCAGTTGCGCAGCGCCGCGTGGGTCCGTGGCGTGTCCGGGGTGGCCTGGGCGAAGTTGCCGCCCAGGGCGATGAACACCTTGGTGCGCTGCTCCTCCATGGCCTGGATCGCCAGCACCGCGTTGTGCCCGTGGCCACGCGGCACCTCGATGCCGAAGCGGCGTTCGAGGTTGTCCAGCAGCCAGGCCGGCGGCTTCTCGTCGATGCCCATGGTGCGGTCGCCCTGCACGTTGCTGTGGCCGCGTACCGGCGACAGGCCGGCGCCCGGGCGGCCGACGTTGCCGCGCAGCAGCTGCAGGTTGACGATCTCCTGCACGGTCGGCACCGAATGGCGATGCTGGGTCACGCCCATGGCCCAGCACATGATCACGCGCTCGGCCTTGCGGTACATGCGCGCGGCCAGCTCGATCTCGGCCAGGCTCAGGCCGGACTGTTCGACGATGTGCTCCCACGAGGTGGCGTCGACCTGGGCCAGGTAGTCATCCATGCCGCTGGTGTGGGCCTTGATGAAGGCATGGTCGAACACCGGTGGCATGCCGTTGGCCTGGGCCTCGCGCTCCCACTGCAGGAGGAACTTGGCCATGCCGCGCAGCGCCGCCATGTCGCCGCCCAGGGCCGGGCGGAAGTAGGCGGTATTGGTCGGCTCGGAGCCGTTGCTGAGCATCTCGAACGGGTGCTGCGGGTGCTGGAAGCGCTCCAGGCCGCGCTCCTTGAGCGGGTTGAAGCACACCACCTGGGCGCCCCGCTCCACCGCCTCGCGCAGCGGCTCGAGCATGCGCGGGTGGTTGGTGCCGGGGTTCTGGCCGATGACGAAGATGGCATCGGCCTCCTCCAGGTCATGGAACACCACGGTGCCCTTGCCCACGCCGAGGGTATCGCCCATGCCCAGGCCGCTGGCCTCGTGGCACATGTTCGAGCAGTCGGGGAAGTTGTTGGTGCCGAAACTGCGCACGAACAGCTGGTACAAATAGGCGGCCTCGTTGCTGGCCCGGCCCGAGGTATAGAAGTCGGCCTGGTCCGGCGATTCGAGGCCGTTCAGGTGCCGGGCGATCAGGGCGAAGGCTTCGTCCCAGCTGATCTCGACATAGTGGTCGGTAGATGCGTCATAGCGCATCGGGTGGGTCAGGCGCCCCTGGTATTCGAGCCAGTAGTCGCTTTGCTCGAGCAAGGCGCTGACGCTGTAGCGGGCGAAGAAATCGGGGTCCACCGAGCGGCCGGTGGCTTCCCAGTTGACCGCCTTGGCGCCGTTCTCGCAGAACTTGACCATGCCGTTCTCGGGTGACTCGCCCCAGGCACAGCCAGGGCAGTCGAAACCGCTGTTCTGGTTGGTCTTGAGCATGGCGCGGATGTTCTTGACCGCGTTCTCGCTGCCCAGCCAGGCTTTGGTCACGCTCTTGAGCGCGCCCCAGCCGGCAGCCGGGCCGTTGTAACTTTTAATATGTTCTTCTTCGTTCATCAGGGTCACCCTTGATCGCGACAGGCGGAATAACAAGTTCGAAGTTTCACGTCCTGCAAAGAGCAACTTCGACACTGTTGACCGCTGCAGGCTATTTTTGCCGCGCACTATCGTCAAATCAAAAGTAATGACAGGTTGATCGGTCCGCTCTATCACTCGGCCATGATAGAAAGCGCCGATCAACTGGTCATTTATTGCAATTGGACGGGCTCTTTCCCGGCCCCTAGGCTTGTGGCGCTCTGAACTTCCGGCAGGCCGACCGATATGCAAGTCCTGGAATCGCCATGATCGTTCATCCCCAACCCAACCTGCTCAATGTACTGATCACGCTCAAGGGTTCGATTGCCCGCCGCGTCGTTCGCCGAACCCTGATGGTCAGCGTGCTGGCGTCACTGATCGTGCTGGCCGAGACCCTGCACCCGGCGTTCTATTCGCGGGTCAACGCAACGCCGTTCACCCTGCTGGGCCTGTCGCTGTCGATCTTCATGAGCTTTCGCAACAACGCCTGCTACGACCGCTGGTGGGAAGGCCGCAAGGCCTGGGGCCAGGTGGTGATCGAGATTCGCTCGTTCATCCGCGCCAGCAGCGTGATCGCCGACCCGCACCAGCGCCGGCTGCTGCTACAGGGCCTGTGCGGCTATGCCCATGCGCTCAACGCCCGGCTGCGTGGCGAGGACGAGTACAAGGCCGCGGCAGCCTGGGTCAGCGACGCCGCGAGCCTGCCGCAGCACAATCTCAGCGACGGCATCCTGCAGGCGCTGGGCGCCCGTGTCTCGCGCCTGGCGCAGTACCAGCAGATCAGCGAGTGGCGCTACGTGACCCTGGAGCAGCGACTCACCGGGCTTTCCCAGGCCCAGGCCGCCTGCGAGCGCATCAAGACCACGCCGCTGCCCTTCCCCTATACCCTGCTGCTGCACCGCACCATCTTCCTGTTCTGCGTGCTGCTGCCGTTCGCCATGGCCGAGCCGCTGGGCTGGCTGGCACCACTGTTCACCGCCATCGTCAGCTACACCTTCTTCGGCCTGGACGCCATCAGCAACGAGCTGGAAGACCCCTTCGGCCGCGACGAGAACGACCTGCCCCTGGATGCCATCGTGCGCACCGTCGAGCGCGACGTGCTGGCGGCGCTGGGCAGCACCGAGCTGCCACCGGTGCTGCAACCGGTCGATCACATCCTCAACTGACCTCCCCCGAACACCCTGCCCGCCCCGGCCAGAGACACTGGCCGGCGGCCTGCGCCTGCGCGTCACCTGATCACAACAACGGAGCAGCAACCATGCAACGCAGCACACTGTCCGTGGCCATGTCACTGGCCACACTGGCGGGCCTTGCGCCCCTCTGCGCCCATGCCGGCGGCTTCATCGAAGACAGCAAGGCCAGCCTGACCCTGCGCAACTTCTACATCGACACCGACAACCGCAGTGGCAGCGCGGCGCCCAGCAAGCAGAGCGAATGGGGCCAGGGCTTCATGCTCAACTACGCCTCGGGCTACACCCAGGGCACAGTCGGGTTCGGCGTCGATGCCCTGGGCCTGCTGGGGGTACGCCTGGATGGCGGCGGCAAGGCCGGCAAAGCAGGCGCCGAACGCCAGCCCGGCACGATCTTCCCGCTGGAGCACGATGGTTCGGCGGTAGACGAATTCAGCAGCCTCGGCCTGACCGCGAAGATGCGCATCGCCCGCAGCGAGCTGCGCTGCGGCACCTTGCAGCCCAAGCTGCCGGTGGTGGTGTCCAACGATGCCCGCCTGTTGCCGCTGACTTACCAGGGCACCCAGCTGACCTCTCACGACTTCAGCGACCTGACCCTGACCGCCGGCCAGCTCGAACACACGCGCGGGCGCAACTCCACCGACTTGCGCGCCCTGAGCATCGCCGGCGCCAACGGCAGCGGCGCCAAGAGCCGCGACAGCAATCACTTCTATTTCGCCGGGGCCGACTACAAGGCGAGCAAGCAACTGCTGCTGCAGTACTACTACGGCGAGCTGGACGACTTCTATCAGCAGCACTTCCTCGGCCTGGTGCACACCCTGCCGCTGGGCCCCGGCACCCTTAAAACCGACCTGCGGGTGTTTCTCAGTGACAGCGATGGCAAGAACGCCAGCCGCGCCGGTCGCCAGGACAATTACCTGGGCAGTGGCTACTACGGGGGTGGGGTGACCAAGGGTGAAGTGGACAACCAGGTGTACAGCGGCATGTTCACCTACAGCCTCGGCGGCCACAGCCTGGGCGCGGGCTACCAGGTGCTGACCGGCGCCAGCGACTTCCCTTACCTCAACCGAGGTGATGGCGAAGGCACCAGCACCTACCTGATCAGCGACGCGCAACTGCTCAAGTTCAACCGCGCCGGGGAGCGCACCTGGCTGGCACGCTACAGCTATGACTTCGCCGCGGCCGGCGTGCCCGGGCTGAACTTCAGCGTGCTCTACCTCAATGCCGACGCAATCGCCACCGCCCACGCCGATCGCGGCGAGTGGGAGCGCGATATCGCCTTGAGCTACGTCACGCCCTCCGGCCCGTTCAAGGGCCTGGGGCTGGCCTGGAAGAACGCCAGCATCCGCAGCGGCCTGCCGAGCAGCGCCACGCCGGGGTATGCCAGCCAGCGTGACCAGGACGAGAACCGCCTGATCGTCAGTTACACCGTGCCACTGCTGTAGCGCCACGGCGTTCGCCCGCCGCGCCAGGGCGCAGCGGGCGAAACGGCGTCAACGCGCGCCGAACAGACCGGCAAAGGCGATGAAATCCAGCACGTCCCCGGCTTCGAACGTTTCCCCTGCCGGCACCTCCAGCAGCCCGTCGGCCATCACGGCACTGAGCAAGGTCGCCGAACTCTGGTTCTCCAGCAAGCGCGCCCGCCCGCCATCGAGCCTGACCCGCAGGTACTCCTGGCGCTTGCCCGGTTTCGGCCAGGCGAACCCCGCCACCACCGGCATGCGCATCGGCTCGAGCTGCGCGACGCCCATGCGCGCCAGCAGGTAGGGACGCGCCAGCAGCAGGAAGGTGACCAGCGCCGACCCCGGGTTGCCGGGCAGGCCGAGAAACGGCACGCGGTCGATGCTGCCAAACGTGAATGGCTTGCCTGGCTTGATGGCGAGCTTCCACAGCAGCACCTCGCCGGACTCGCGCAGCAGCGCGCCGATGCAGTCGGCATCGCCCACCGACACTCCGGCGCTGCTGATGATCAGATCGCTGTCCGTGGCCTGGGCCAGCGCCGCACGAATGCGCGCGGGGTCGTCCGGCAGGCAGCCCAGGTCGATCACCTGGCACCCCAGACGCGTGAGCAGCGCGCTGAGCACCACTCGGTTGCTGTCGTGGATCTGCCCAGGCGCCAGGCTCGCGCCCTCGCCGGCCAGTTCGTCGCCGCTGGACAGCAAGGCCACGCGTGGCCGACGCAGCACCGGCACCTGGGTGATGCCCTGGGACGCCAGCACGCCGAGGGCGATGGGGTCGAGCACCGTCCCGGCCGCCAGCAAGGCGGCGCCGGCACGGACCTCGTTGCCCTGCGCACGTACGTTGTCGCCCCGGCGCAGCGGCGTCAGCGAGCTGACTCGCCCTTGCTCGTCCAACTCGCAGTTTTCCTGCAACTGCACGCAATCGGCGCCCGCGGGCAGTGGCGCCCCGGTGAACAACCGCGCGCAGGTGCCTGGTCGCAGCGGCTCCGGGGCCTGCCCGGCGAACACGCTCTGCGACACCGGCAACGGGCCTGTCGCCAGGTCGTCGAGGCGCATGGCATAGCCGTCCATGGCGCTGTTGGCCCAGGGCGGCAGGTCGATCCTGGCCTGTAGTCCTGCGCCCAGCACGCGCCCATCGGCCAGGTGCAGGGGCACCTGTTCCACGCCCTCGAACGGCGTCGCCCTGGCCAACGTCAGCAGCTGCGCCAGGGCGTCATCGACCGCCATCAGCCCGCTCATGGGCGTGGTCCGCAGAGCGGCGCGGCCTTCAGGTGCGGCACGAAGTTGCAAGGCCGGTGGCGTGCATCGAGCTGTTCCACCAGGATGCCTTCCCAGGCGGTACGGCACGCTCCGGTCGAGCCTGGCAGGCAGCACACCAGGGTACCGTTGGCCAGGCCAGCCAGCGCACGGGTCTGCACGGTCGAAGTGCCGATATCGAGGATCGACAAGGCGCGGAACAGCTCGCCAAAACCATCGATATGCTTGTCCAGCAGGCAGCTGACCGCCTCCGGCGTGCTGTCACGTCCGGTGAAACCGGTGCCGCCGGTGATCAGCACCACCTGCACGCCCTCATCGGCGATCCAGGTCGCCACCTGGGCGCGGATCTTGTACAGGTCGTCCTTGAGCAGCGCCCGACTCACCAGGCGATGGCCCATGTCCACCGCCCGCGTCGCCAGCAGCTCGCCGGAGGTATCGGTTTCGTAGGTGCGGGTATCGCTCACCGTCAGCACGGCGACATTCAGCGGGACAAATACGGCATCGGCTTTGACACTCATTTTTCGGCACTCTGATATTCAACAAAACTTGCTATGAAACTAGGGCCGGCAATAACGCACGTCCAATCGATAATACGAACCGGCTCATAAGCCTGCTCTATCAAACTTCATCATCAGCACGCTCTATCACTTCTTCGTTATTTCCCATTGGACGCCCTTTGTTCTTCACTTTACTTTTCGCTGCCTTGAAACATGGCATTCGTGCCCTGTTCCCGATAGTCACTTACCGGCAAGGCGCACCATGGATATCAAACAACTCAAGTTCCTGATCGCGCTGGACCAGACCCGACACTTCGGTCAGGCCGCTGCCTTGTGCCATATCACCCAGCCGACCCTGTCCATGCGCCTGCGCAACCTGGAGGAAGAGCTGGGCCTGGTGCTGGTGACCCGTGGCCAGCGCTTCGAGGGCTTCACCGAGGCCGGCGAGCGCATCCTGGCCTGGACCCGCACCTTGCTGGCCGCCTACGACGGCCTGCAGGCCGAGGCGGCCAACTGCCGCGGGCGCCTGGTGGGCAGCCTGCGCATCGGCATGGTGCCGCTGTCGAGCTTCCAGGTGATGGACCTGCTCAAGCCGCTGATCCAGGCCTACCCACAGCTACAGGTGCAACTGAGTTCGCTGAGCTCGGAACAGGTCACCGATGGCCTGAGCCGCAACCAGCTGGACCTGGGTATCTGCTACCTGGACCGGATCAACCGCAGCTACTTCGACGTCATCGAACTCGGTGCCACGCGCATGGGCCTGCTGTACGACACCCGGCATTTCCAGTTCGCCATGCCGAGCCTGAGCTGGGAGGCCCTGGAACGACTGCCGCTGGGCTTGTTGTCCCAGGGCATGCATTACCGCCAGTCGATCGACCTGAGCTTTCGCAGCCGCGGCCTGCACCCACAGTCGATCCTCGAGAGCGACTCGACCTACCAGTTGATCCAGGGCGTCTGCGCCGGCCTGTGCTGCGCGATCATGCCACTGGACCACGGGCTGGAGGAGCTGAGCGAGCACATCCGTATCCTGCCGATCGACGGGGCCAGCATCTTCGCCCCGGTCGGCCTGCTGCTGCGCCGCAGCGAACCGCGCTCGGCCCTGGCCGAACAGTGCTTCGCCGAGGCTCGTGCCTTGCTCGACCCGCAAGCCGCCGTCAACCGCCTGCCTCTGGAGACGCCATGAACGACACCCCACTGACTCATCTGGACAGCCGCGGCCATGCGCACATGGTCGACGTCACCGACAAGGCCGACAGCCGCCGCGAAGCGGTCGCCGAAGCCTGGGTGCGCATGAAGCCGGAAACCCTGGCCCTGATCAATGCCGGCGGCCACCCCAAGGGCGATGTCTTCGCCGTGTCGCGCATTGCCGGGATCATGGCCGCCAAGCGCACCCACGAGCTCATCCCGCTGTGTCATCCACTGTTGCTGACCGCGGTGAGCGTGGAGCTCAAGGCGGTGCCGCCGGACTCGGTACGGATCATCGCAAGCTGCACGCTCAAGGGCGTCACCGGTGTGGAAATGGAAGCCCTGACCGCCGCCAGCGTCGCCGCACTGACCCTGTACGACATGTGCAAGGCCGTCGACCGCAGCCTGCAGATCGACTGGATGCGCCTGCTGCACAAGTCCGGCGGTCGCTCTGGGCTGTACCAGGCCGAGGACGCGCGATGATTCGGGTCAACTATTTCGCCCGCTACCGCGAACTGCTCGGCAGCGACGGCGAGTCGCTGCCGTGGACACCGGCCCTGGCCAGCCTGCGCGACCTGCGCGGACTGTTGCTCGAGCGCGGCGGCCCATGGGCGCAAACCCTGGGCCAGGCCAACCTGATGTGCGCACGCAATCAGGAACTGTGCACACTGGACGAGCCGCTGTCCGACGGCGACGACATCGCCTTCTTCCCTCCCGTGACCGGCGGCTAGGTGGCCGCCGGGGTGAGCGTGACCTTGCCGTTGTCGTGATCGTAGCCCAGGGTCACATGGTCGCCGGACTTGATCTGGTCGCCCAGGATCTCCTTGGCTAGGCGCGTCTCCACCGCCTGGCGAATCTGCCGTTTGAGCTCCCGCGCGCCGAACTCCGGCTGGTAGCCGACCTCGACCAGATGCTCGACCAGCGAGTCGTCCACCGCCAGGTGGATATCCTGCGCCGAGGCGGTGCGCACCACCCGCTCCAGCTGGATCTTGACGATCGCGCGGATATCGTCGCGCGACAGCGCATGGAACACGATGATGTCGTCGATGCGGTTGAGGAACTCGGGGCGGAAGTGCCCTTTGAGCACGCCCATCAGTTCGTCCTTGAGGGTCTTCTCGTCGGTGCGCTCATCCTCCGGGCGCTCCAGGTTGGCCATGATCAACGGCGCGCCCAGGTTGCTGGTGGCGATGATGATGGTGTTGCTGAAGTCCACCACTCGGCCTTTGCCATCGGTCAGGCGGCCGTCGTCGAACACCTGCAACAGGACGTTGTTGACGTCCGGGTGAGCCTTCTCGATCTCGTCCAGCAGGATCACGCTGTAAGGCCGACGCCGCACCCGTTCGGTCAGCTGGCCACCTTCGTCGTAGCCCACGTATCCGGGTGGCGCGCCGATCAGGCGGGCCACCGCATGGCGCTCCATGTACTCGGACATGTCGATGCGGATGATCGCCTGCTCATCGCCGAACACCGCCTCGGCCAGGGCCTTGGCCAGCTCGGTCTTGCCGACCCCGGTCGGGCCGAGGAACAGGAAGGTGGCGATCGGTCGGTGGGCTTGCCCAAGGCCGGCCCGGGACAGGCGCACGGCATCGCTCACCGCCTGCACCGCGTCGCCCTGGCCGATCAGGCGCTCGCGCAGGGTGTCTTCGAGCTTGAGCAGCTTCTGCCGCTCTTCCTGGGTCAGCTCGGCCACCGGCACACCGGTCAGCCGTGACACCACCTCGGCAATCGAGGCCAGGGTGACCTCCAGGGTCTCGGAGCCGGTCTTGCGCTGCCAGGCCTCGGTCTGCTCCTCCAGGTCGGTGTTCTTGGCCTTGATGCGCGCCTCGAAGTCCTTGGCTTCATCGAAGCGCTTGCGCGAAGAGGCATAGTCCTGCTCGCGCTTGAGCTGGGCGATTTCCGCCTCCAGTTCCTGGATCGCGGCCGGGCGCGAGGTGGCGCCGATGCGTACACGTGCGGCGGCCTGGTCGATCAGGTCGATGGCCTTGTCGGGCAAGAAGCGCGTGGTGATGTAGCGGTCCGACAGCTCCGCGGCGGCAACGAACGCCTCGTCGGCGAAGGTCACCTGGTGGTGAGCCTCCAGGCTGTCGCGCAGGCCACGCAGGATCACGATCGTCTGCTCGACCGTCGGCTCGGGCACCAGCACCGGCTGGAAGCGCCGCTCCAGGGCGGCGTCCTTTTCGATGTACTTCTGGTATTCGTTGAGCGTGGTGGCGCCGATCAGGCTCAGCTCGCCCCGCGCCAGCGCCGGCTTGAGCACGTTGGCGATGTCCAGCCCGCCCTCCCCGCCACCCTGCCCGGCACCGACGATGGTGTGCAGCTCGTCGATGAACAGGATCAGCTCGTCGTGCTTGGCGGTGACTTCGTCGATGAGCTGCTTGGCGCGCTCCTCGAACTCGCCGCGGTACTTGGCGCCGGCGACCATCGAATTGAGGTTGACCTCGACCAGGCGTCGACCGCGCAGTACCTCGGGCACCTCGCCCTTGACGATGCGCTGGGCGAGCCCCTCGACGATGGCGGTCTTGCCCACGCCGGGCTCACCGATCAGCACCGGGTTGTTCTTCTTGCGCCGCGCCAGCACCTCGATGGTGCTCTCGATCTCCTGGGCGCGGCCGAGCACCGGGTCGAGCTTGCCTTCGCGGGCCATGGCGGTCAGGTCGCGGCCGAACTTGTCCAGGGTCGGCGTGCCGGTTGGGGTATCCACGCGACCGTCCTCGGCACCCTTGCCGACCACCTTGAGCACTTTCTGGCGCAGGGCCTCGGGCGTGACCCCGTATTTCTTGAGCAGGGTGCCGGCGATGCTGTCCGGCACCGAGGCCAGGCCGATCAACAGGTGCTCGGGGCCGACATAGGAATGGCCCAGGTCGCGCGAGGCCTGGAAGGCGAAATTGAAGGCCTTCTTCAGGCGCGGGGAAATGGTCATCTTGTCGGGCTCGACCTCTTCGCTGCCCTTCTGGGCATGCTGGTCGATATAGCCCTTGATGTCGTCCGCGGACAGCTTCAGTTCCTTGAGCAGGGCCATGCCGACATCGGTGTCGGCCAGCACGTACAGCAGGTGTTCGGAGTCGACCTCGCTGCGGTTCAGTTCATGGGCCTTCTCGGCGGCATGCTGGAGGATCTCCAGGGTCTGCTCGCTGAACGCGTCGCTCGGGTCGACCGAGTCGCGCTGGACTTCCGCGGACAGGCCCGCGCCGTCGGCGAAGTGATCCGGCAAGCCACCCATGCCGCCGAAGAGGCTCGACAGCCCGCCGCCAAGCAGCGAATCGAAGGGGTTGAGCATGTTCTGGTGGCGCAGCAGCTGACGATAGTCATGGTCGCAGATGGACATGGTCTTGCGCTGGCCGTTTTGCGACACCGTCACCCTCGCGGTGGCGGGTCTTGCGTTGCAGATTTCACAGAGCGTAGCCATGGTCGGGAGTCTCCGGATTAGGTGGGGCAAGCCGGTGAACAACGGACAACGATGGACGGTGGCTCCTTGCCTTGACCGACGTGCACCCCAGGCGCTCAGGTCATCGATGCGCAGGAAGGCAATGCCTGCATCAGGCTGCATTGCCGTGGCAACAGTTCACCTTAGTCGCGAAGCCTGGATCCCGTTCTGCCATCGCAGCTTTCAGCCGACGAATGACCGCAGGCGTTTGCGGCCCTTGGCGGTCATGTGAGAGCCGCTGTCTTGCTCGGACTCGAGGTCA
>NZ_JAOCDM010000058.1 GCF_029840925.1 Pseudomonas sp. GD03858 | reverse complement strand
GAAGAGAACTCTCAGGTCGCGAACTGTTACCCCATTAGCAACAATCCCCTGCGACATTTTGTCTTTTTTTCTTACAACTTCCCCTATATCCTCCCCGCCGCAAGCTGAATCGCTTCACTCGCCACCTCTCGCAACCCATTTCTTCGAAGACTTCGCGTTTCGTTGCGCTTGCCGTTCCTTCAACAATCAAAAGATAGCGCTATCTCATGCTCCAGCTGCCCAATACCCGCTACTCCGGCCTTGCCTTCGCCACCCTGCTCGGCGCCCTCTCCCCCACCACCAGCGCCAGCGAAATGTTCGCCAAGGACTCGCCGTGGATGCTCGGCGACTGGGGCGGCACCCGCAGCGAACTGCTGGAGAAGGGCTACGACTTCACCCTCGGCTACACCGGCGAGATGGGCAGCAACCTGCACGGCGGCTACAGCCATGACCGTACCGCGCGCTACAGCGACCAGTTCACCTTCGGCGTGAACATGGACCTGCAGAAGGTCCTCGGCTGGCACGACAGCGAATTCCAGTTGACCATCACCGAGCGCCACGGCGACAACATCAGCAACGATCGCATCAACGACCCGCGCGTCGGCGGTTTCACTTCGGCCCAGGAAGTCTGGGGCCGCGGCGAGACTTGGCGGCTGACGCAGATGTGGATCAAGCAGAAGTACTTCGACGGCGCGCTGGACGTGAAATTCGGCCGTTTCGGCGAAGGCGAGGACTTCAACAGCTTCCCCTGCGACTTCCAGAACCTGGCGTTCTGCGGCTCGCAGGTAGGCAACTGGGTCGGCGGCATCTGGTACAACTGGCCGGTCAGCCAGTGGGCGCTGCGCGTGCGCTACAACCTCAGCGACGCACTCTACGCCCAGGTCGGCGTGTTCGAGCAGAACCCCTCCAACCTCGAGAGCGGCAACGGCTTCAAGCTCAGCGGCAGCGGTACCCAGGGCGCGGTGATGCCGGTCGAACTGGTCTGGAGCCCACGGGTCAATGACCTGAAAGGGGAATATCGCGCCGGCTACTACTACAGTAATGCCAAGGCACAGGATGTTCTAAAGGACAGCACCGGTGCGCCGGCCGCCATCAGCGGCGCCGCCTACCGCAGCAGCTCGAGCAAGCATGGCCTGTGGCTCGGCGCCCAGCAGCAGGTGACCTCGCTGGCATCGGACCAGTCGCGCGGCCTAAGCCTGTTCGCCAACGCCACGGTGCATGACAAGAAGACCAATGCCATCGACAACTATGTGCAGGCAGGTGTGGTTTACAAAGGGCCGTTCGATGCCCGCGCCAAGGACGACATCGGTTTCGCCCTGGCCCGCGTGCACGTCAATCCCGGCTACCGCAAGAACGCCCGCCTTATCAACCAGGCAAATGGCCTGGACGACTACGACAACCCTGGCTTCCTGCCCGTGCAGGACACCGAGTACAGCGCCGAACTCTACTACGGCATCCACCTGGCCGACTGGCTCACCGTGCGCCCGAACCTGCAGTACATCCGCCATCCGGGCGGTGTGTCGCGGGTCGACGACGCCTTGATCGGTGGCCTGAAGATCCAGAGCAGTTTCTAACCCGACCCTTCCACACTACGGAGAACAGACGATGAGCACTGACGGTGCCAAGAATGGAACCCTCTGGCTACCACGCCTGATGGGCGTGCTGTTGCTGCTGATGGGCCTGGCCCTGCTGGCCGGCGGCATCAAGCTGAGCCAGCTGGGTGGCTCGCTTTACTACCTGATTGCCGGTATCGGCTTCGCCCTGTCGGGCATCCTGCTGCTGGCCAAGCGCCGCATCGCCCTGGGCCTGTACGGCCTGGTGCTGCTGGGCAGCACGGTCTGGGCCCTGGTGGAAGTCGGCCTGGACTGGTGGCAGCTGGTGCCACGCCTGGCCATCTGGTTCGCCATCGGCGTGGTCCTGCTGCTGCCGTGGGCCCGGCGCCCGCTGGTCGGCCCTGCGTCGAAGGTCAACACCACCCTGCTCAGCGTCGCCGTGGTCGCTTCCGGCGCCACCGCCGTGGCCAGCCAGTTCACCCACCCCGGCGAAATCCGTGGCGAGTTCAACCGCGACAGCAGCGAGATGGCCAGCGCCGCGCCGTCCATGCCCGAGGGTGAATGGCAGGCCTACGGCCGCACCGAGCATGGCGACCGCTACTCGCCGCTGCGCCAGATCACCCCGCAGAACGCCTACCGCCTGGAAGAGGCCTGGCGCATCCGCACCGGCGACCTGCCGACTGAAAACGACCCGGTGGAGCTGACCAACCAGAACACCCCGCTGAAGGTCAACGGCATGCTCTATGCCTGCACCGCCCACAGCCGCCTGCTGGCCCTGGACCCGGACACCGGCGCCGAGATCTGGCGCTACGACCCACAGGTCAAGAGCCCCACCGGCACCTTCAAGGGCTTCGCCCACATGACCTGCCGTGGCGTCTCGTACTATGACGAGAACAACTACGTCAGCCGCGACGGCAGCCCCGCACCGAAGATCACCGACGCAGGCCAGGCCGTGGCCCAGGCCTGTCCGCGCCGCCTCTACCTGCCCACCGCCGACGCTCGCCTGATCGCCATCAACGCCGACACCGGCAAGGTCTGCGAAGGCTTCGCCAACCAGGGCGTGATCGACCTGACCCGCGGCATCGGCCCGTTCACCGCCGGCGGCTACTACTCCACCTCGCCAGCGGCGATCACCCGTGATCTCGTGATCATCGGCGGCCATGTCACCGACAACGAGTCGACCAACGAGCCGTCCGGCGTGATCCGTGCCTACGACGTGCACGACGGCCACCTGGTGTGGAACTGGGACAGCAACAACCCGGATGACACCAAGCCCCTGGCCGACGGCAAGATGTACAGCCGCAACTCGGCCAACATGTGGTCGATCGCCAGCGTCGATGAAGACCTGGGCATGATCTACCTGCCGCTGGGTAACCAGACTCCCGACCAGTGGGGCGCCGACCGCACCCCGGGCGCGGAGAAGTACAGCGCCGGCATCGTCGCCCTGGACCTGGCCACTGGCAAGGCACGCTGGAACTACCAGTTCACCCACCACGACCTGTGGGACATGGATGTCGGCAGCCAGCCGACCCTGGTCCACCTGAAGACCGACGACGGCATCAAGCCGGCGGTGATCGTGCCGACCAAGCAGGGCAGCCTGTACGTGCTCGACCGCCGCGACGGCACGCCGATCGTGCCGATCCGCGAGATTCCGGTGCCGCAAGGCGCCGTCAAGGGTGACCACACCGCGCCGACCCAGGCCCGCTCCGACCTCAACCTGCTCGGCCCCGAACTGACCGAACAGGCCATGTGGGGCGCCACCCCGTTCGACCAGATGCTCTGCCGTATCCAGTTCCGCAGCCTGCGCTACGAAGGCCAGTACACTCCGCCGTCCGAGCAAGGCAGCCTGATCTATCCAGGCAATGTCGGCGTGTTCAACTGGGGCAGCGTGTCGGTCGACCCGGTGCGTCAGATCCTCTTCACCTCGCCGAACTACATGGCCTTCGTGTCGAAGATGATCCCTCGCGAGCAAGTGGCCGAAGGCAGCAAGCGCGAAAGCGAGACCAGTGGCGTGCAGCCGAACACCGGCGCGCCGTATGCCGTGACCATGCACCCGTTCATGTCGCCGCTGGGCATCCCGTGCCAGGCGCCGGCCTGGGGTTACGTGGCCGCCATCGACCTGTTCACCAACAAGGTGGTGTGGAAGCACAAGAACGGTACCACCCGCGACAGCACCCCGGTGCCGATCGGCATGCCGGTGGGCGTGCCGAGCATGGGCGGCTCGATCGTCACCGCTGGCGGCGTCGGTTTCCTCAGCGGCACCCTGGATCAGTACCTGCGCGCCTATGACGTGAAGAACGGCCAGGAGCTGTGGAAAGGTCGCTTGCCGGCAGGTGGCCAGGCCACGCCGATGACCTACACCGGCAAGGATGGCAAGCAATACGTGCTGGTGACCGCTGGCGGGCATGGCTCGCTGGGCACCCGCATGGGCGACTACATCATCGCTTACAAATTGGCTGAGTAAGCTGCAAGCGACAAGAGAAAGCGGGGCCAGCACGGTCCCGCTTTTTTCTTGCAGCTTGAAGCTTGAAGCTTGCAGCTGGGATGGGTTGAAACCCATCCCCCACCGCCCCATCTAAGCACCATAGCCATTCACGCAGGTGCCCCATGAGCGACCAGCAGGATTTCCCGGAACATCCCGACGAACACAGCGAAGTCGAACACCTCGATCCCGCGGCCACCACCGGCCACCCCCTCGCCCTGCCCGGCCAGCAACTGCCGGACAAGGTCTACGTGATCCCGATCCACAACCGGCCATTCTTCCCCGCGCAGGTGCTGCCGGTGATCGTCAACGAAGAACCCTGGGCCGAAACCCTCGACCTGGTGGCCAAGACCCCGCATCACTCCCTGGCCCTGTTCTTCATGGACACACCGCCGGAAGACCATCGCCACTTCGACACCAAGGCCCTGCCCGAGTACGGCACCCTGGTGAAGGTGCACCACGCCAGTCGCGAAGGCGGCAAGCTGCAGTTCGTCGCCCAGGGCCTGACCCGGGTACGCATCCGCACCTGGCTCAAGCACCATCGCCCGCCCTACCTGGTCGAGGTCGAGTACCCGCGCCAGCCTGCCGAACCCAACGACGAGGTGAAGGCCTACGGCATGGCCCTGATCAATGCGATCAAGGAACTGCTACCGCTCAACCCGCTGTACAGCGAAGAGCTGAAGAACTACCTCAACCGCTTCAGCCCCAACGACCCGTCGCCGCTGACCGACTTCGCCGCGGCGCTGACCTCCGCCACCGGCAACCAGCTGCAGGAAGTGCTCGACTGCGTGCCCATGCTCAAGCGCATGGAAAAAGTCCTGCCGATGCTGCGCAAGGAGGTCGAGGTCGCCCGGCTGCAGAACGAGATCTCCGCCGAGGTGAACCGGCAGATCGGTGAGCACCAGCGCGAGTTCTTCCTCAAGGAGCAGCTCAAGGTCATCCAGCAGGAGCTGGGCCTGACCAAGGACGACCGCAGCGCCGACCTGGAGCAGTTCCAGCAGCGCCTGGAAGGCAAGACCCTGCCGGAGCAGGCGAAAAAGCGCATCGACGAAGAAATGGGCAAGCTGGCCATCCTCGAAACCGGCTCGCCGGAGTACGCCGTCACCCGCAATTACCTGGAATGGGCCACCGCCCTGCCCTGGGGCGTGTACGGCAAGGACAAGCTCGAGCTCAGCCACGCGCGCAAGGTGCTCGACCGCCACCACGCGGGGCTCGACGACATCAAGGAGCGTATCCTCGAGTTCCTCGCCGTCGGTGCCTGGAAAGGCGAGATCAGCGGCTCCATCGTGCTGCTGGTGGGCCCGCCGGGCGTGGGCAAGACCAGCATCGGCAAGTCCATCGCCGAATCCCTCGGCCGACCGTTCTACCGCTTCAGCGTCGGCGGCATGCGCGACGAGGCCGAGATCAAGGGTCACCGCCGCACCTACATCGGCGCCCAGCCTGGCAAGCTGGTGCAGGCGCTCAAGGAAGTCGAGGTGATGAACCCGGTGATCATGCTCGACGAGATCGACAAGATGGGCCAGAGCTACCAGGGCGACCCGGCCTCGGCGCTGCTGGAAACCCTCGACCCGGAGCAAAACGTCGACTTCCTCGACCATTACCTGGACCTGCGCCTGGACCTGTCCAAGGTGCTGTTCGTCTGCACCGCCAACACCCTGGACTCGATCCCCGGGCCCCTGCTCGACCGCATGGAAGTCATCCGCCTGTCCGGCTACATCACCGAAGAAAAACTGGCCATCGCCAAGCGCCACCTGTGGCCCAAGCAGCTGGAAAAGGCCGGCGTCTCGAAGAGCAGCCTGAGCATCAGCGATGGCGCCCTGCGCATGGTGATCGAGGGCTACGCCCGCGAAGCCGGTGTGCGTCAGCTGGAAAAGCAGTTGGGCAAACTGGTGCGCAAGGCCGTGGTCAGGCTGCTGGAAAACCCCGACGCCAAGCTGAAGATCGGCACCAAGGACCTGGAAGCAGCCCTGGGCATGCCGGTATTTCGCAGCGAGCAGGTGCTCGCCGGCAAGGGCGTGATCACCGGCCTGGCCTGGACCAGCATGGGCGGCGCCACCCTGCCCATCGAGGCCACGCGCATCCACACGCTCAACCGCGGTTTCAAGCTCACCGGCCAGCTCGGTGACGTGATGAAAGAGTCGGCCGAGATCGCCTACAGCTACATCAGTTCGCACCTCAAGCAGTTCGGCGGCGATCCGGGCTTCTTCAACGAAGCGTTCATTCACGTGCACGTGCCCGAAGGCGCCACGCCCAAGGATGGCCCCAGCGCCGGTATAACCATGGCCAGCGCCCTGCTGTCACTGGCCCGCGACCAGGCGCCGAAGAAAGGCGTGGCCATGACCGGCGAACTGACCCTGACCGGCCAGGTACTGCCGATCGGCGGGGTGCGCGAGAAGGTGATCGCCGCCAGGCGGCAGAAGATCTTCGAGCTGATCCTGCCGGAGGCCAACCGTGGTGATTTCGAGGAACTGCCGGACTACCTGAAGGAAGGATTGACCGTGCACTTCGCCAAGCGCTTCGCCGACGTGGCGAAAGTGTTGTTCTGACCGCCCAGCCGGGCCACTGCAGGAGCGGCCTTGTGTCGCGATAGGGCCGCACAGCGGCCCCGGCTATCTCAAAGTAGGCTAGAGACCCTGGGGGTGCTTCGCACCCCTTTCGCGACGCAAGGCCGCTCCTACAGGGATCCTGCATGGCAATGAGACGCCAACACTGCCATCACAAACTTCCATCTGCATCGGTTATCCTCAGGCCACTTCAGCCTCCGGAGCCAACATGACCCTCCCTCGCCTGCTCGTTCCCCTGGGCCTGGCCCTGCTCACCGCCTGCGTCCAGCAACCGCAACGCACCGTCGAACTCGACGGCGAAAGCGAGTGCCCCAAGCGCCTGGTGGTTGGCCAGACCTTGACCCTGACCCTGCCCAGCAACCCCACCACCGGCTACCGCTGGCTGCTGCAGAATCCAGCCCCGGACATCCTGCGCAACCTCGGCCCCGAGGTATACCGATCGCCAGAGCAAGCCGGCATCGTCGGCAGCGGCGGCCTGTCGAGCTGGCGCTTCCAGGCCAAGGCGGCAGGCGAAGGCCACCTGATCCTGGTCTACCAGCAGCCCTGGGCCCCGGAAGTGCGCCCGGTGCAGACCTTCGATTGCGTCATCCGGGTCAAGTGAGCGCACGGCACCGGTCAGCCAACCATGCAAGCTCGCCACGGTTTGGCTAG
This sequence comes from Pseudomonas sp. GD03858, assembly GCF_029840925.1. Classification (GTDB taxonomy): domain Bacteria; phylum Pseudomonadota; class Gammaproteobacteria; order Pseudomonadales; family Pseudomonadaceae; genus Aquipseudomonas. The sequence continues at coordinate 24,060 of NZ_JAOCDM010000058.1, read as the reverse complement.
AATGCCGGCCCTGTAGATTGCCAGCCGCCTGGACCCACCGTGAGCAAACAACCCGATCGCCTCTTCGCCCAGCCCCTGGAGCAGGTGCCCGACTTCGTGTTCAACGAGGACGTGGTGCAAGTGTTCCCGGACATGATCAAGCGCTCGGTGCCCGGTTACCCGACCATCGTCGAGAACCTCGGCGTGCTCGCCGCGCGCTTTGCCCAGCCGAACTCCGCGCTGTACGACCTTGGCGCCTCGCTCGGCGCGGTGACCCAGGCCCTGCGCCGCCATGTGCGCACGGACGGCTGCCGGGTGATCGCGGTGGACAACTCCGCGGCCATGATCGAGCGCTGCCGCCAGTACCTCACCGCCCAGGACTCTATGTTCCAGGAGCTTTTGCCGGTGCAGGTGCTGGAGGCCGACATTCTCGCCCTGCCCTTCGAGCCCGCCTCGGTGGTGGCGATGAACTTCACCCTGCAGTTCGTCGCCCCCGAGCAGCGCCTGGAGCTGCTCGGCCGCATCCGCCAAGCCCTGTTGCCAGGCGGTGCGCTGATTCTTTCGGAAAAACTGCGCTTCACTGACGCGCAGGAGCAGGACCTGCTCAACGAACTGCACTTGGACTTCAAGCGTGCCAATGGCTACAGCGAACTGGAAATTGCCCAGAAACGCAGCGCCATCGAGAACGTGATGAAGCCCGACACCCTGGAAACCCATGAGCAGCGCCTGCGCGCCGCTGGCTTCTCCAAGGTCGTGCCCTGGTTCCAATGCCTCAACTTCGCCTCGCTGATAGCCCTGCCATGATCGATCTGTCCCCCCTCGTCCGCCGCCTGGCGGGCACGCCCCTGGCCAACTGGTCCCAAGGCCTGCAGGCGCAACTGGATGCCAAGCTGGAAAAGGGCCACGGCGACCTCGACCGCTGGCGCGGCGCCCTTGAAGCCCTGCCTCGGTTGACCCCGAGCGAAATCGACCTGGTCGACGGCCTGCGCCTGGACTGCGCGTGCGATGACGCCACCCGCGCGCAGATGCGCCAGGCGCTGATGGGCCTGTCGCCGTGGCGCAAGGGGCCGTTCGACCTGTTCGGCGTGCACGTGGACACCGAATGGCGCTCGGACTGGAAGTGGTCGCGGGTCGGCCCGCATCTGGACCTCAAGGGCAAGCGCGTGCTCGACGTCGGCTGCGGCAATGGCTACTACCAATGGCGCATGCTCGGCGCCGGCGCCGACATGGTCATCGGCGTCGACCCCAACTGGTTGTTCTTCTGCCAGTTCCAAGCGGTGCAGCAGTACCTGCCGGATCTGCCGGCCTGGCACCTGCCGTTCGCCCTCGAAGACCTGCCGGCCAACCTGGAAGGCTTCGATACCGTGTTCTCCATGGGCGTGTTCTACCACCGCCGCTCGCCCATCGAACACCTGCTGGCGCTCAAGGACTGCCTGGTCAAGGGTGGCGAACTGGTGCTGGAAACCCTGGTGATCGAGGGCGACGAAAACCAGGTGCTGGTACCCGAGGACCGCTATGCGCAGATGCGCAATGTCTGGTTCCTGCCATCGGTGCCGGCCCTGGAGCGCTGGCTGCGCCGCGCCGGCTTCAGCGACGTGCGTTGCGTCGACGTCAGTGTCACCAGCGTCGAGGAACAGCGCAGCACCGAATGGATGCGCTACCAGTCACTGGGTGATTTCCTCGACCCGAACGACCACGGCAAGACCATCGAGGGCCTGCCGGCCCCGCGCCGCGCCACGCTGCTGGCGCGCAAATAAAAAAGGCGCCCATGGGGCGCCCGAATCCACCTGCGGCGAGGAGCTGTCGCGACGCAGGTGTGTGCTGCTCAGTCCTTGGCCACCTCGCGGGCCTTCTCCTGCGCGCTGCGCTCACGCTCGACCAGCGCCTGCTGCTTGTCGCCGTGCAGACGGGCCTGGTCTTCGCGGAACGCTTGCCAGAATTGCTTCGAACGCTCAGCGCCTCCCTCGGCGAAAACGCTGGTGCTGCCCAGGGCGAGAATCGCCAGCAGCAGGTACTTGGTCAGGTTCATCGTGCTTGCCTCGTGATAACCGTTTCGACAGGGCCATCATCGCAAGCGGGAGCTAACGCCAAGGTGAGGCGGACATTACAGTCTTGCAAGAGAGCCGCATCGCGGGTCTAGCCCGCTCCCACGGGACCCTGCTGGCTTTGTGGGAGTGGGCTTGCCCCACGATGGCGGCGGCCCTGTCAGGCACATGACCCGTGCATTACAAATCCGTTATTCCCGCCGCTTGTGCATTCGCATCCAGTAACATCCTCGCCGCTTGACCCTGATGTCGCTACAGGGTCGAGAATCGCCCCCTTTCCATACAGAGCCTGACCATGCGCCTACTGATCATCGAGGACGAACCCCGCACCGCCGACTACTTGCAGCAAGGGCTGCGCGAGAACGGCTATGTGGTCGACTGCGCCCACACCGGGACCGATGGTCTGCACCTGGCCCGCCAACAGCCTTACGACCTGGTGATCCTCGACGTCAACCTGCCCGAACTGGACGGCTGGAGCGTGTTGCAACGCCTGCGTGCCGAGTCGTCCACGCGCATCATGATGCTCACCGCCCACGGCCGCCTGGCCGACCGGGTCAAAGGCCTGGACCTGGGCGCCGACGACTACCTGCTCAAACCCTTCGAGTTCCCCGAGCTGCTGGCGCGGATCCGCAGCCTGCTGCGGCGCAACGACCAGCACCTGCAACCCAGCACGCTGAAAGTCGCCGACCTCGAGCTCGACCCCGGCCGCCACCGGGCCTGGCGGGGCGGTCAACGCATCGACCTGACCGCCAAGGAGTTCGCCCTGCTGCACCTGCTGATGCGCCAGAGCGGCGAAGTCCTGTCGCGTACCCAGATCATCTCGCTGGTGTGGGACATGAACTTCGACTGCGATACCAACGTGGTGGAAGTGTCGATCCGTCGCCTGCGAGCGAAGATCGACGATCCCTTCGAAGACAAGCTGATCCACACCCTGCGCGGTGTCGGCTACGTGCTCGAGGCGCGCACGTGAAGCGCCCGACCCTGTCGCTGCGCCTGGGCCTGAGCGTCACCCTGATGGGCGCGGCGCTGGTCCTGCTGCTGGCCTGCCTGGCGGTGTTCGCCCTCGACCACGAGCTGGAAAGCCGGGCACGCAAGGACCTGGCGCGCAAGATGCAACAAGTCGAGCACAACCTGCGCGTGGACCTGCGCAGTGACGACCTGGGTTCCCGTGCCCACCCCTTGCTCGACCTGGTGATGGGCCATGACAACCTCAGCCTCAGCGTGGTGGCGGTCAACGGTCGCCATCCGGCGCTGCTGAGCCTCGGTCCGGCCTTGCAGTCCCAGCACCTGATGACCCTGGAAGCCGACAACCGGCTGAGCTTTCACGCCTGGCGCGACGGCGCCGACAACCAGATTCTCACCGCCAGCCGCCTGATGCGCCTGCGCGACGACACACCGGTCAAGGTACTGATGTCGCTCAACCGCAGCGACGACAACAGCCTGCTGCAGGCCTACCTGCACTCGACCTTGCTGGCCTTGCCGCTGCTCCTGGTGCTTATCGGCATCGCTGCCTGGAAGCTGGTGCAGCGCGGCCTGCGCCCCTTGCGGCACTTTCGCCGCATCGCCGGACAGGTTTCGGCGCAGGACCTCGAACACCGTCTGCCGGACGAAGGATTGCCCACCGAGCTGGCCGACCTGGCCCGGGCCATCAATGTCATGCTGGACCGGCTCGACCAGGGCGTGCGCCAACTGTCGCAGTTCTCCGACGATCTGGCCCACGAACTGCGCACGCCCATCGGCAACCTGATGGGCAAGGCCCAGGTGACCCTGGCCCGCGAGCGTGACGGCGACAAGTACCGCGAAGCCCTGGAAGACAGCGTCGAGGAACTGACCCGACTCAACCGCATCATCAACGACATGCTGTTCCTGGCCCAGGTCAGCCAGCCACAGACCCAGGTCGCGCTGGTGCCAATCGCCGTGGCCGACGAGGTGGCGCGGGTCAGCGAGCTGTTCGCCTTCAGCGCCGAGCTCAAGGGCATCTCCCTGCACTTGCATGGCTGGGGCACGGCGCTGGCGGACCGGCTGATGTTCCAGCGCGCGCTGTCGAACCTGTTGAGCAATGCGATCCGCCATGGCCCCGAGGGCAAGCCGGTGGCCGTGGGCATCGAGCGCCAGGGCAATGAGATTGGCGTTTGGGTGGAGAACCAGGGGACGGGGATTGGCCAGGCGCACCTGCCGCACCTGTTCGAGCGGTTCTACAGGGCCGGAGCCGGGCGTTCGCGGCTGGAAGGCGGAACGGGACTGGGGCTGGCGATCGTGAAGTCGATCATGCAGCTGCATGGAGGGCGGGTCGAGGTGCAAAGCCAGCCGCAGGGCCCGACTCGATTCACCTTGGTATTTCAGGCCGAATGAGGCTATCGCGGGGCAAGCCCGCTCCCACAAAAGCACGAGCAAACGCCTGTGGGAGCGGGCTTGCCCCGCGATTGACCTAGCGCGAGGCCGCGACGATCAGCGCTTTCATCTCCGCCACCGCCGCCTTGAAGCCGACGAACAGCGCATGGGCCACCAGCGCGTGACCGATGTTCAGTTCGTTGATGCCCTTGATCGCGGCCACGGCCTCGACGTTGTGGTAATGCAGTCCATGCCCGGCATTGACGATCAGCCCCTGGCCGACGCCGAACGCAACACCGTCGACAATGCGCTTGAGCTCCTCGGCCACCTCGGTCGGCGTCTCGGCGTCGGCATAGCGGCCAGTGTGCAGCTCGATGGCCGGCGCGCCGACACGTCGCGAAGCTGCGATCTGCCGTTCATCGGCATCGATGAACAGCGACACTTCGGCACCGGTGCGCGACAAACGCTCGACCGCCGCCTTGATCCGCGCCTCCTGGCCGGCCACGTCGAGGCCGCCCTCGGTGGTCAGCTCCTGGCGGGTTTCCGGGACCAGGCAGATGTGCGCCGGGCGGATCTTCTCGGCGAAGGCCATCATCTCTTCGGTGACGCCCATCTCGAAGTTCATGCGGGTCTGCAGCACGTCCTTGAGCAGCAGCACGTCGCGCTCCTGGATATGCCGGCGGTCTTCGCGCAGGTGCACGGTGATGCCGTCGGCACCCGCTTCCTCGGCATCCAGCGCGGCCTTGACCGGGTCTGGGTAACGGGTGCCCCGGGCCTGGCGCAGGGTCGCCACGTGGTCGATGTTGACGCCGAGAAGCATGCGGTTGCTGTGAGTCACGAAGGGGCACTCCTGAGGGTTGAGGCCGACAGCATACGTGCTGATCAACGCTTGCGAAACAGTTCCCGGCTGACCAGCGGCTTTGGCCCCAGGTGCACGGCAAGGGCCTGGCGCATCAGGCGCTTGGCGGCAAGCAAGGCGCCTGGCGCCTGCCAGTCGGCCTCGGCCAGTGCCAGCAGCTCGCTGCCCTTGAACAGTCCAGGCTGGAACAGCTCTACGCGCTCCAGCCCGGCGTCGACCTGCAGGCGATACAAACCCTCGGCGGCGACCGCGAGGCCATTGGCATCCTGATCCAGGGCGAAGGCGTAGCCCAGCTCGTCCAGCAGCCGCCATTCGAACGAGCGCAGCAACGGCTCCAACGGGCGTCCGGCGGCCAGCGCCTGCAAGGTCAGGGTGTAGTGCTCGAACAACGCCGGATGTGGCGCCTCGGCCGGCAGCAGGCGCATCAGCAATTCATTGAGGTAAAGCCCGCTGAACAGCGCGTCGCCATGCAGCCAGGCGGCAATGCCGCTGCTGTCCAGGCGACCGACGTTCTTCAGTTCACCACGCCCGCGCAGCTCCACCTCCAGCGGCACGAACGGGCGCACCAGGCTGCCGCCCTTGCCCCGCGCCCGACGCAGCACCGCCCGTACCCGCCCCTGGGGGGTGAAAAAGTCCACCAGCGCGCTGGTTTCCTTGTAGGCGCGGCTGTGCAGCACGTAGGCGGGTTGGGGGGTGGGTTGTTCCATGACGATCTCCGAACCCAGGTTTGACGCAACCCATGTAGGAGCGGCCTTGTGTCGCGAAAGGGTCGCGCAGCGGCCCCAGGATCCACGTAGCACTCGAGATCTTGGGGCAGCTGCGCGACCCTTTCGCGGCACAAGGCCGCTGCTACAGAGGGAGTCCGGGACTTACAGGTCGCCGTAGCCCAGCGAACGCAGGGCGCGCTCGTCGTCGGACCAGCCGCCCTTGACCTTGACCCACAGGTTGAGCATGACCTTGGAGTCGAACAGCACTTCCATGTCCTTGCGCGCCTCGGAACCGATGCGCTTGATACGCTCGCCCTTGTCGCCAATGATGATCTTCTTCTGCCCGTCACGCTCGACCAGGATCAGCGCGTGGATGTGCAGCACATGGCCCTGCTGCTTGAATTCCTCGATTTCCACGGTGATCTGGTACGGCAGCTCGGCACCGAGCTGGCGCATGATCTTCTCACGCACCAGTTCGGCGGCGAGGAAGCGGCTGCTGCGGTCGGTGATCTGGTCTTCGGGGAAGAAGTGCTCGTTTTCCGGCAGGTGCTTGGCGATCTGGGCTTCCAGCGCTTCGAGGTTGTGCCCCTGCTGCGCGGAGATCGGCATCACTTCGGCGTTCGGCAGTTGTTCCTGCAGCCATTGCAGATGCGGGATCAGCTCGGCCTTCTCTTCCATGCGGTCGGTCTTGTTGACTGCGATGATCAGCGGGCCGGTCACGTACTGCACACGCTCGAGCACCAGCTGGTCCTCGTCGGTCCACTTGGTACGGTCGACCACGAAGATCACCACGTCGACGTCCTTCAGGGCCGCCGAGGCGTTGCGGTTCATGTAGCGGTTGAGCGCCTTGTCGTTGGCCTTGTGCATGCCGGGAGTGTCGACGTAGATCGCCTGCACGTCACCCTCGGTCTTGATGCCGAGCATGTTGTGGCGGGTGGTCTGCGGCTTGCGCGAGGTGATCGCCAGCTTCTGGCCGAGGATGTGGTTGAGCAGCGTGGACTTGCCGACGTTGGGGCGACCAACGATGGCCACGTAGCCGCAGCGGGTCGAAGTGTTCTCAGTCATTGCCATTCTCCACGCCCAGGGCGATCAATGCGGCGGCGGCGGCGACCTGCTCGGCGATACGCCGGCTGACGCCCTGCCCACGGCTCTTGTTGTTCAGCAGCACCACTTCGCATTCGACGAAGAAGGTCCGGCAGTGCGGTTCGCCCTGGATATCCACCACTTCGTAGCGCGGCAGCTCGCAGGCACGCGACTGCAGGAATTCCTGCAGGCGCGTCTTGGGGTCCTTGTTGGTGTCGACCAGGGTCAGGCCATCGAACTCGTCGGTCAGCCAGGCGAGGATACGCTCGCGCGCGGTCTGCATGTCGGCGTCCTGGTAGATGGCACCGATCAACGCCTCCAGGGCGTCGGCGAGAATCGACTCACGGCGAAAACCACCGCTCTTGAGCTCGCCCGAGCCCAAGCGCAGGTATTCACCCAGGTCGAAACCACGGGCCAGGCGGGCCAGGGTCTCGCCTTTGACCAGACGAGCGCGCAGGCGCGACAGCTGGCCTTCTCGGGCCTGCGGGAAGCGCTCGAACAGCGCCTCGCCGACCACGAAGTTGAGGATGGCATCGCCGAGAAATTCCAGGCGCTCGTTGTTGCGCCCGGCATAGCTGCGATGGGTCAGGGCCAGCAGCATCTGGTCCTGGTTCTTGAAGGTGTAGCCGAGCTTGCGCTCCAGGCGACCAAGGGAAGCACTCATGGGGCCACCCCGGCAAAGTTCAACGCGTTGTTCAAATCAACATCCTGAAAGACGGTTTGACTGTGGTCCGTCGCCGATAACGGCGAAAGCCCTCGCTCCCTGAGAACACAGCCTATGTCAGAAATGCAATCGGCGCCGTCCGTGGACAGCGCCGTCGATACTCAATGGATCAGCCCGACCCGCGACAGGTTAGGCAAGTGACTGAGCTTCGGCTCCGGCCAGCTCATCCACACCGCGAACGCCTTGCCGACGATATTGCGGTCCGGCACCATGCCCTGCAGTTCCTTGGGAATGTTCGGATCATCCCAGAAACGGCTGTCGTTGGAGTTGTCGCGGTTGTCACCCATCATGAAGTAATGACCCGCCGGCACGGTCCATTGCTGGTCCGGCGGCATGCGGTAGCGGGTCATTTCCTTGCGGATCAGGTGCTCGGCCTCACCGAGTTTCTCCTTGTACAGCTCGGCGCTGCCCAACGTGCCCGGCTCGCTGCCGACCAGTTGTTCGGCAACCGCCTGGCCATTGACGTACAAGCGCTTGTCACTGGTGTAGCGAATCTGGTCGCCCGGCAGGCCGACCACACGCTTGATGTAGTTGACGTTCGGATCGCTCGGGTAGCGGAACACCATCACATCCCCACGCTGCGGGTCACCCACCTCGATGACCTTCTTGTCGATCACCGGCAGGCGGATACCGTAGGAGAACTTGTTCACCAGGATGAAGTCGCCCACTTCCAGCGTCGGCTTCATCGAGCCCGACGGGATCTGGAACGGCTCGACCAGGAACGAGCGCAGCACCAGCACGATGAACAGCACCGGGAAGAACGACTTGCCGTATTCGACCAGCAAGGGCTCCTTGTTCAGGCGTTCGACCACGGCCACTTCAGGCTGGGTGACGCTGCCCTGATAGTTGGCGATCGCCGCTCGCCGGCGCGGGGCCAGGAACAGCAGGTCGATCAAACCCAACAGACCACAGACGGCGACGGCGATGACGAGCAACAGCGGGAAATTTAGCGACATAGGACCTAGCTATCCAACCTGAGCACGGCGAGGAAGGCTTCTTGTGGGATCTCCACGTTGCCGACCTGTTTCATGCGTTTCTTACCGGCCTTCTGCTTCTCCAGCAGCTTCTTCTTACGGCTGACGTCGCCACCGTAGCACTTGGCCAGTACGTTCTTTCTGAGCGCCTTGACGGTCGTCCGCGCGATGATCTGGCCGCCGATGGCTGCCTGGATCGCCACATCGAACATCTGTCGAGGGATCAGTTCCTTCATCTTTTCGGTCAACGCCCGGCCTTTGTAGGCCGCGTTGTCGCGGTGCACGATCAAAGCCAGGGCATCGACCTTGTCACCGTTGATCAGCACATCCAGCTTGACCAGGTTGGCCGACTGGTAGCGGTCGAAATGATAGTCCAGCGACGCGTAGCCGCGACTGGTGGACTTGAGGCGGTCGAAGAAGTCCAGCACCACTTCGTTCATCGGCAGGTCGTAGCGCACCTGCACCTGGCTGCCGAGGAACTGCATGTCGCGCTGCACACCACGCTTCTCGATGCACAGGGTGATGACGTTGCCCAGGTGCTCCTGCGGCACGAGGATGGTGGCGGTGACGATCGGCTCGCGGAAATCGTTGACCGCCGAGACGTCCGGCAGCTTCGACGGGTTGTCGACGGTGATGGTTTCACCGGTCTTGAGCTCGAGCTCGTAGATCACGCTCGGGGCGGTGGTGATCAGGTCCAGGTCGTATTCGCGCTCCAGGCGCTCCTGGATGATCTCCATGTGCAGCATGCCGAGGAAGCCACAACGGAAGCCGAAGCCCAGGGCGTCCGAGCTTTCCGGCATGTACTGCAGCGACGAGTCGTTCAGGGTCAGCTTCTGCAGGGCGTCGCGGAAGTCCTCGAAGTCGTCGGAGCTGACCGGGAACAGGCCTGCGTAGACCTGCGGCTGGATCTTCTTGAAGCCTGGCAGCACTTCGACTTCAGGCGTGTTGGACAGGGTCAGGGTGTCACCCACAGGCGCGCCGTGAATGTCCTTGATGCTGGCGATGATGAAGCCTACTTCGCCGGCTTTCAGATCGGCGGTCTGCGTGTGTTTCGGGGTGAACACGCCGACGCTGTCGACCAGGTGCACCTTGCCGGTGGACTTGACCAGGATCTTGTCGCCCTTCTTGACGCGGCCCTGGCGCACGCGCACCAGAGAGACCACGCCCAGGTAGTTGTCGAACCAGGAGTCGATGATCAGCGCCTGCAGCGGCGCATCAATTTCACCCTCAGGCGCGGGGATGGTCTGGACCAGGCGCTCGAGCACCTCGTCGACACCCATGCCGCTCTTGGCGCTGCAGGCCACGGCGTCGGTGGCGTCGATGCCGATGATCTTCTCGATCTCGTCCTTGACGCGGTCCGGGTCGGCCTGGGGCAGGTCCATCTTGTTCAGCACGGGCATTACTTCCAGGCCCTGCTCGATGGCGGTGTAGCAGTTGGCGACCGACTGCGCCTCGACGCCCTGGCCGGCGTCGACCACCAGCAGCGCACCCTCGCACGCGGCCAGCGAACGCGAGACTTCATAGGTGAAGTCAACGTGGCCGGGAGTGTCGATGAAGTTCAGCTGGTAGGTCTTACCATCCTGCGCTTTGTAGTGCAGCGTGACGCTGTGGGCCTTGATGGTGATCCCGCGCTCGCGCTCCAGGTCCATGGAGTCGAGGACCTGGGCTTCCATTTCGCGCGCCGTCAGGCCACCGCACATCTGGATGAAACGGTCGGCCAGCGTCGACTTGCCATGGTCGATGTGGGCGATGATGGAGAAATTGCGGATATGACTCAAATCACTCACGGGTCAACACTCGAAAAGGCTGCGAGCCGGACGCCCGCCGAAAAATAGCCGGGAATTGTACCTCAAGCCGCAGGGATATGGGAGAACCCTTGTCACCTGCCTATCGGTTAGCGTGGGAGCGGGCTTGCCCCGCGATGGCGTCCGATCAGGCGAAAATGTTGCCTGTTCGAGCCACATCGCGGGGCAAGCCCGCTCCCACACAGGACCATCAAGTTCTGCTGCTCATGAAAAAGGGCAGCCGAAGCTGCCCTTTCCTACACGATGCCCAGCTTATTCAGCCAGCTTGAAGGTGATGAAGCTCGCTCGCCCCTGACGCAGCACGCGCATGGACACCGAACGGTTCTTCGGCAGCTCCTTGGCGATCTCGGTGAACTGCTTGGCCGAGGCGATGGCCTGGTTGTTCAGGTGGCTGATGACATCGCCCGGACGCAGGCCGATCATCGCCGCCGGGCCATCCTGGACCTCCTTGATCACCACGCCGCCCTTGAGCTCCAGGGATTTCTTCTGCTCGGCGGACAGGTCGGTCACCGAAACACCCAGGCGATTGCTGCTGCGCTCGGCGCCGCCCTGGGCACCGGTACCGATGTCGGCGTCGTCGTCCGGCAGGGCACCGACAGTGACATCCAGATTCTGGCGCTTGCCGTTGCGGATGATCTCCAGCTTGGCCTTGTCGCCGTCCTTGAGACCGCCCACCAGGTGCGGCAGGTCGGCCGACATGACGATCGGCTGGCCGTTCATGCTCAGGATCACGTCACCCACCTGCAGGCCACCCTTGGCTGCCGGGCCCTCTTCCAGCACCTGCGCCACCAGCGCGCCGGCCGGCTTGTCCAGGCCGAACGATTCGGCCAGGTCCTTGTTGACCTCCTGGATCACCACGCCCAGCCAGCCACGGCTGACCTTGCCGTCCTTCTTCAGCTGGTTCGACACATCGATCGCCACGTCGATCGGGATGGCGAACGACAGGCCCATGAAGCCGCCGGAGCGCGTGAAGATCTGCGAGTTGATCCCCACGACCTCGCCCTTCATGTTGAACAGCGGGCCGCCGGAGTTGCCTGGGTTGATGGCCACGTCGGTCTGGATGAACGGTACATAGGTGTCGTTCGGCAGGGTACGTCCCTTGGCGCTGACGATACCCTTGGTGACCGAATGGTCGAAGCCGAACGGCGAGCCGATGGCCAGTACCCACTCACCAACCTTCAATTTCTCCGAATCGCCCAGCTTGACGGTCGGCAGGTTCTTGCCCTCGACCTTGAGCAAGGCCACGTCGGTACGCGGGTCGGTGCCGACCAGCTTGGCCTGCAGCTCGCTGCGATCGGACAGACGGACGATGATCTCGTCGGCATCGGCGACCACATGGTTGTTGGTCAGCACGTAGCCATCGCTGGAAATGATGAAGCCCGAGCCCAGCGACTGGGCCTCACGCTGGCGGTCGCCACGGGGCGAACGCGGCTGCTGCGGCATGTTGCGCTCGAAGAACTCGCGGAACATCGGCGGCAGGCCTTCCAGATCAGGCATCTGTCCGGCGGCGATGCGGCGGTCCGGCAGCTTCTGCTTGGTACTGATGTTGACGACCGCCGGCGAGGCCTGCTCCACCAAGGTGGTGAAGTCCGGCAGGGCTTCCTCGGCCTGGGCGGTGAGCACCTGGCCGAGCATGAGCACCGCGGCGAACATCGAGAGATAGGTTTTCAAGCGTGGTATTGACATACGGCTCCCGTCACAACGAGCGTAGTTAGCAGTAGGACCCCTGCAGAAGCAGGAAAGGCCAGACTCCGAGAAGCCTGACCTATAGAAAATTTGCGGCTGGATTGCAAATGACAATGCTTTAATTTCATGTCAGCTCTGTGTAACAAGAGCTGTCAGAAGGCGGCGCGACCTCATTGCCGCGCCTGGGCATCCTGGGCCCGCATCGACAGGGCGATACGCTCGGCGGTCCCCAGGGGAATCTCCCCGACCACGGTGACCATCACCTTGCCCGTGGGCGTGTTGAGACGGCGCGATACCGCGACGGTAGGACCGAGCTGGGCGCGGGTATCGGCACCGACATCGCTGCCGATCGGCTCCAGGAACACCGAGAAGCGCGCCAAGCCGTCGTCATACATCAGGCTGCTGACCGTGCTCTTGCGCGCCGGATCACGGCGCACCGAACTGTTGACCAGCTCGAAACCTGGCGGCAGCCAGTCGGAGCGCCACCCGGCGACGGTTTCCGCCGTCCTGGAGGCCCCCGGCTCGACTGGCTTGCACGCGGCGCTGGCGCTGAGATCGCCATCGCTCGGCAAGTCGTCGGTGTCGAGGCGGGTCATCTGGAAGCGTTCGAGCAATTGCCCTTTGTCGTTGAGCATCAACGAGCGCAGCGGCAAGCCTGTACGACGATCCAGGTGCAGTTCGAAGGCATATCGGTGCTGGTCGCGCGGGGTCAGGGTGACGATCACCGCGTCGCGACCGGCGACGCGTGACTTGCCCGCCACGCCCAAGTCGTACCAGCTCATCAGCTTGAGCGGATCAAGTGCACGCGGCGCGGAATCGGGCGGAGCGCCGACACCGCTGACCAGGGCGCCACTGACGCACTGTACCTTGCCATCGACACGCACGATTTCCTGGGCCGAGCCATCGAGCTGGAGCAAACGCTCGCTGACCTTGCCGTCCTGGACGCGATGCCAGATATCGTGGGTGGAGAAGCTGCCGTTGCGTTCGTAGACGAAGGAGCCCTGGTAACTCTGCTCTTGCTCGGCCCGTGCCAGCTTGCTCAGCCACTCGCTCGCCTCGGGCGAAGAGTTGGCCGCCAGGGCCTGTACCGTCAAGCTGCTGCCAAGCAGCAGCGACAGGAGAGGTAGCGCGCGCATGATCCTCCTTACTTGGCGGTTTCCAGGCTGGCGGCACGCGCGTAGGGCAGCGCGGTCTCGTTGCCCTTGAGCGCGGACTCCTGGGCGTGCTGACGCAGGTAACCTGGCAGACGCTGATCCCAGCCGGCCTGATTCTGCAGCACACCGTTGGCCATCGGCCCGGTCGGTTGTTCGCTGCTTTCACTATAGCCTGCCAGAACGGCCGGACCTTGTGCCTGTGGCATGCTCAGCCCCTGCTGGGCAGGCTGCTGCGCGGCCAGCTCGGCGCCGCCGATCTCGTCCTGGTTGTAGAAGCGCACGCCAGCCAGCACGGCAACGGTGACCGAGGCAGCCACGGCCAGACGGCCGATGCTGCGCCACGGACCTTGCTTGACCTTGGCCGGCACGGCCTCATCGGCCAGCGCCGCGGAGACCGCCGAGGCGATATCCAGTTTGGGCAGCAGCAGCTCGTTGTGCATGGCTGCGCGAGCGACCTGGTAGCGCGACCAGGTAGCGCGGGTTTCGGCGTCGTCGACGGCGTTAAGCACGCGACGCAGCTCCAGTTCGTCCGCTTCGTTATCCATCACCGCGGACAGCGATTCCTGCAAAGCTTCACGACTCATGGCGGTTCCTCTCTTGGCTGTCGCCGCTGTCTCAGGTTTCCTGCAACAGAGGCTGCAGGGCTTTGTCTATGGCCTCCCGAGCGCGGAAGATTCGAGAGCGCACGGTACCCACCGGACATTGCATGACACTGGCAATGTCTTCGTAACTCAGACCGTCGAACTCGCGCAGCGTCAATGCCGTGCGCAAATCCTCGGGCAGCTGCTGGATGGTGCGATGGACCGTGCCTTCGATTTCATCCCGCAACAACGCGCGCTCTGGGGACTCGAGATCCTTGAGACCATGATCGCCGTCGTAAAACTCCGCATCCTCGGAGCTCACATCGCTGTCTGGCGGCCGTCTTCCACGGGACACCAGGTAGTTCTTCGCCGTGTTGATGGCGATGCGGTACAGCCAGGTATAGAAAGCACTGTCACCGCGAAAATTTCCAAGCGCCCGGTATGCCTTGATGAAGGCTTCCTGCGCCACGTCCTGCGCCTCATGGGTGTCGTGTACGAAACGCACGATCAACCCGAGAATCTTGTGCTGATACTTCAGCACCAACAGATCGAACGCTCGCCTGTCGCCGCGCTGCACGCGCTCGACAAGCTGCTGATCCTCTTCCTGGGTTAGCATGAACACTCCTCAGTGAACTCGAAGGAGCGTCGCGACAGCCATCGTTCAGGCTTGCAACCATAGACTCGGGCTTTGCGCAAAAGTTCTCCCCTCCAAGCAAGTTTCCTGCGGCCCTTGGTCGGCTCGCACGGAAGACGCAGCGCGGTCGCGACCGGCTGCGTCGATATTCTGGTTTCAGTACACAGGTGCCAGCCCAAGATAGAGCTGCCGCCCTGCGTCGCCGCGGCAAAATGTGGCGTCTGGGCAGCCTTCATGAGATTTCCGCGGCTGTAGGAAAGTTCCCCAAGAAGATCGCCGCCAACGCTCAAGCGCCATTGGAAATCAGGCCCCCGGGGCTGCTATAAAGGCATCCCGGCCAGGATTCACGATAGTTTCACAATGCCATCGGCGCCTGACTATTGTGCCGTGCCCCCCTCAAAGATTACTAGTGTCCCGACATGAGCCAACAATTCCAACATGATGTCCTGGTGATCGGCAGTGGTGCCGCCGGTCTCAGCCTGGCACTGAACCTCCCCGGCCACCTTCGCATCGCCGTGCTGAGCAAGGGCGACCTGGCCAACGGTTCGACCTTCTGGGCCCAGGGCGGCGTCGCCGCGGTGCTCGACGACACCGACACCGTGCAGTCCCATGTCGAGGACACCCTGAACGCGGGCGGCGGACTGTGCCACGAGGATGCCGTGCGCTTCACCGTCGAGCACAGCCGCGAGGCCATCCAGTGGCTGATCGAGCAAGGCGTGCCCTTTACCCGCGACGAACACTACAGCGTCGATGACGGTGGTTTCGAGTTCCACCTCACCCGCGAGGGCGGCCACAGCCATCGGCGCATCATCCATGCCGCCGACGCCACGGGCGCGGCGATCTTCACCACCCTGCTGGAGCGCGCGCGCCAGCGACCGAACATCGAACTGCTCGAGCAACGCGTGGCGGTCGACCTGATCACCGAACGGCGCCTGGGCCTGGCGGGCGATCGCTGCCTGGGGGCCTACGTGCTGGACCGCAACACCGGCGAGGTCGACACCTTCGGCGCCCGCTTCACCGTGCTGGCCACGGGCGGCGCGGCCAAGGTCTATCTCTATACCAGCAATCCCGACGGCGCCTGTGGCGATGGCATCGCCATGGCCTGGCGGGCCGGCTGCCGGGTGGCGAACCTGGAATTCAATCAATTCCACCCGACCTGCCTGTACCACCCGCAAGCCAAGAGCTTCCTGGTCACCGAAGCGCTGCGTGGCGAGGGCGCGCTGCTGCGCCTGCCCAACGGCGAGCGCTTCATGCCGCGCTTCGACCCGCGCGAGGAACTGGCGCCCCGGGACATCGTCGCCCGCGCCATCGACCACGAAATGAAACGCCTGGGCGTGGACTGCGTGTACCTGGACATCAGCCACAAGCCCGCCGAGTTCATCAAAAGCCACTTCCCGACAGTCTACGAGCGCTGCCTGAGCTTCGGCATCGACATCACCCGCCACCCCATCCCGGTGGTGCCGGCGGCGCACTACACCTGTGGCGGCGTGGTGGTCGACGACCGTGGCCATACCGACGTGCCTGGCCTCTACGCCATCGGCGAAACCAGTTTCACCGGCCTGCACGGGGCCAACCGCATGGCCAGCAACTCGTTGCTCGAATGCTTCGTCTATGGCCGCGCCGCCGCCGCCGACATCGAGGCGCATCTCGAGCAAGTGAGCATGCCTCGCGCCCTGCCCTGCTGGGATGCCAGCCAGGTGACCGACTCGGACGAAGACGTGATCATCGCGCACAACTGGGACGAGCTGCGGCGCTTCATGTGGGACTACGTGGGTATCGTGCGCACCAGCAAGCGCCTGCAACGCGCCGAGCACCGGGTGCGCATGCTGCTGGACGAGATCGATGAGTTCTACAGCAACTACAAGGTCAGCCGCGACCTGATCGAGTTGCGCAACCTGGCCCAGGTGGCCGAGCTGATGATTCGCTCGGCGATGCAGCGCAAGGAAAGCCGCGGCCTGCACTACACCCTCGACTACCCAGGCATGCTGCCGGAGGCGGTGGATACCATCCTTAGCCCACGCTGACGCCCTGCGCGGGCAAACCCGCTCCCACAGATCGAGGCCAGCGCGATCGCCGTGGGAGCGGGTTTACCCGCGAAGGGCATGCCGCGATCGCAGCATCATGGCCGCGAAACCTCGGCCCACCTTCGGCGGCTGAATTTAAGCCGTACCCGCAAGCGCCGATGCTGCTCGTGCTCCAGCGCATCCCTGGGAATGCACTGCCCCTCGCTCCACCATCGCCCCTTGCGCACGAAACGCAGCACCACCATCCCCGGTAAAGCGACACTGTCCCGGCACAGCCGCGCCGGCTGCCAGCCCCCCGCGCGCCAGTAAAGGCGCCAACCGCGCGCATCGCGACGCAAGCCGGTGATGGCCTGGGGATGGGTCAGCAGGATTCGGCGGGGGATGACCCAGCAGGCGTGGGCAAGACAGACAAGCGCCAGCAGGCAACGCAGCCCTGCCGGCAAGGCAACGACGGCAAGCGTCGTCAGTGCCAGCACCAGGCTGGCGAGGTAGGCCGTCAGCAGCAGGCGCGAGCCCTGCCAACGGCACTCGAAGGCATCACTTGGGCTGGACACGGTCCAGGATGATGCGGACCATGCGCTGCAGCTCCGGGTCCTCTGACTCGGTGCGCTCCATGAACCAGCCGAACATGTCCTGGTCTTCGCAGGTCAGCAGCCGGCGATACAGCTCCCGGTCCGCTTCGCTCAGGTTCGGATAGACCTCCTGGGTGAATGGCACCAGCAGCACGTCCAGTTCCAGCATGCCGCGACGGCTGTGCCAGAAAAGCCGGTTGAGTTCAGTTTGTTCGACCATGGAGCCCTCCTCGAGTGGTCGCGCAGTATACCGCGCGGCGGACGAAGCGGCACAAGGCGTTGGTCTAGTCACCTACCTATTTTGTTACCGGCGTTCTATGATGGCCGCCAGTCTCCAGCTACCGCGATGACCCATGGCCGATACCGCTTTCTTCTGTCCCCTCTCCCACGAGGGCATTCTCGCCGTCCGCGGCTCCGACGCCGGCAAATTCCTGCAAGGCCAGCTGACCTGCAACATCAACTATCTCGGCGACGAGCACGCGAGCCTCGGTGCCCGCTGCATGGTCAAGGGCCGCATGCAATCGAGCTTTCGCATCGTGCCTGAAGGCAACGGCTACCTGCTGGCCATGGCCAGTGAACTGCTCGAGGCGCAACTGGCCGACCTGAAGAAATACGCCGTGTTCTCCAAAGCCACCTTGAGCGACGACAGCGCCGCCTGGACCCGCTTCGGCCTGCAGCACGGCGATGCCGCCCTGCAGGCGCTGGGCCTGAGCGTGCCGAGCGCGGCCGGTGCGACCGTTCGCCACGAGGGCCTGATCGCCATCGCCGTGTCGAGCGGCCGCGTGGAGCTCTGGGCGCCAGCCGAACAGGCCGCCCGCGTGCGCGACCAGCTGTCCGCCGTGCTGCCCGAAGGCACGCTCAACGATTGGCTGCTCGGCCAGATCCGCGCCGGCATCGGCCAGGTCATGGGGCCGACCCGCGAACTGTTCATTCCGCAGATGATCAACCTGCAGGCCGTCGATGGCGTGAGCTTCAAGAAGGGTTGCTACACCGGCCAGGAAATCGTCGCGCGCATGCAGTACCTGGGCAAGCTCAAGCGCCGCCAGTACCGTCTGGCACTCGACCAGGCCGATGTGCCGGCGCCGGGCGCCGAGATCTTCTCGCCCACCCACGGCTCGTCGGTCGGCGAAGTGGTACTGGCCGCCAGCAGCGGCAGCGGCGTGGAGCTGCTGGCCGTGCTCAGCGCCGAAGCGGTCGCCGATGACAACCTGCATTTGGGCAGCCTGGAAGGCCCGCGCCTGACGCTGCTCGACCTGCCTTACGAACTGGACCGCGACCGGGAAATCCAGCGCTGACCAGCCTGCCCCGCCGTCACCGCGACGGGGCCGCACCACTGCCGTAGAGAAGTCCATGAACAAGCTGGCCGAGATGGTCCAAGCGCAATTGCTCGACGCCATCGACAAGGACGACCTGGTCCTGCCGACCCTCCCGGAAGTTGCCCTGAGCATCCGCGAAGCCGCCGAGGACAGCGAGATCAGCGTCGCCGCCCTGAGCAAGGTGATCAGCCGCGACGCCGCGCTGTCGGCGCGCCTGATCAAAGTGGTCAACAGCCCGCTGTTGCGCGCCGCCGTCGAAGTCACCGACCTGCATACCGCCATCACGCGCCTGGGTATCAACTACAGCTGTAACCTCGCCATCGGCCTGGTGATCGAGCAGATCTTCCATGCCCGGGCGCCGGCAGTTGAACAGAAACTGCGGGACATCTGGGCCAACAGCCTGGAAGTCGCAGGCATCAGCTACGAAATCTGCCGCCGCTTTACCCAGCTCAAGCCCGACCAGGCCACCCTCGGCGGCCTGGTTCACCAGATCGGTGCCCTGCCGGTGCTGATCTATGCCGAAGAACACAACGAGCTGCTGTCCGATCCGGTGTGCCTGCACTACGTGATCGAACAGATCCAGCCGGTGCTGGGCGACAAGATCCTCAGTGCCTGGGAGTTCCCCGAGCAACTGGTCGACCTGCCCGGCCAGGTCCAGGACCTGGACCGGCGCACCGACCGGATCGACTATATCGACGTCGTGCAGATCGCCCGCTGCATCAGCCAGCGCGGCCGCAGCCGGCCGCTGGCCGCCCTGCCGGCCTACCGGCATCTGGGACTGCCCTATGGCACCGAGCTGGACATCGCCGAGCTGCTGGATGCGCGCAGCATGCTGCGCTGATCGACGCCCACCTGCACGGCCCTTTCGCGGGTAAACCCGCTCCCACAGGGATCGCGCCAGACCGAAGCACCTGAGCAAGACAGCCATTCCCGCAGAGCCATGGGCCTAACCTGTGGGAGCGGGTTTACCCGCGAAAGGGCCAGTACTGGCCATGCATCAATCCGCGATGAAACTCACCCGCACCTTCAGCCCGCCCCGCTCGCCATCGTGCAGGCTGATCTGCGCCAGGTGCGCCCGGCAGATCTCACCCACGATGGCCAGCCCCAGCCCGCTGCCCTGGGCGCTGCGCCGGTAGAAGCGCTCGAACACCCGTTCACGCTCATCCTGCGGAATCCCTGGGCCGTCGTCCTCGACCTCGAGCACGGCCGGCGCCAGCACCCGCAGGACCACATCGCCCCCAGGCGGGGTATGGGCCAGGGCGTTGTCCACCAGGTTGCTGAGCAGTTCGTTGAGCAAGGTCGGCTCGCCCTTGAGCCATACCGGCGCCTCGGCCTCCAGCGCCAGGGCCACGCCCCGGGCATGGGCCAGCGGCGCCATGGCCATGCCCAGTTCGCGGGCCAGCTGGCTCAGGTCCAGACGCTGGGCGCCGCCTTCGGCGATGGCCCTGGCGCCGTTCTCCACCCGGGCCAGGGACAGCAGCTGGTTGGCCAGATGGGTCAGCCGGTCCGTGCCCTGGGCCGCCGCCTCGAGCGTCTTGCGCCATTCTTCGGGCTCTTTCGAGCGCAGGCCCAGTTCGACCCGCGCCTTGAGTGCCGCCAGCGGCGTGCGCAGCTCATGGGCGGCATCGGCGATGAACTGCGCCTGGCGCTCGAACTGCCCGCGCAAGCGCTCGGTGAAGTGGTTCAACGCCCGCACCAGCGGCCCCAGCTCGCGCTGCACCTGGACCACCGGCAAGGCGCGCAGGTCATCCGGCTGGCGCTCTTCCACCGCCGTGCGCAGGCGCTCCAGCGGGCGCAACGCGGCGCTGACCGCGAACCACACCATCACCAGCGCGCCGAGCGCCAGCATGCCCAGGCGCAGCAGGGTATCGGCCATCAACCCACGGGCCATGCGCACCCGAGCCTCTTCGGTCTCGGCCACGCGGATCTCGGCCATGCCGTTCATGTTCGGCTCGCTCACCGCCTTGAGCAGGCTGACCACACGCACGTCCTGGCCCAGATAGGTGGCGTTGTAGAAGCGCGCCAGGGCCGGGTAATCGTCGGTGCGCGGCGTGCCGGGCGGCGGCGGCGGCAGGTTCTCGTAGCCGGAGATCAGCTTCTGGTGGATATCCAGCACCTGGTAGTAGATGCGCCCGGCGCTGTCGTAGGCGAAGGTGTCCAAGGCCACGTAGGGCACATCGGCGCTGAGCGTGCCATCGCGCTGGGACAACCCGGCGGCGATGGTCCGCGCCGAGGCCAGCAGCGTGCGGTCGTAGGCGGTGTCGGCGGCTTCGCGGCCATTCCAGTAGGCGCTCAGGCCGCTGGCCAGCATCAGCACCACCAGCAACAGCGCCAGGTTGCCCAGCAGGCGCCCGCGCAGGCTGACGTTGTCACGCATCGCGGTGCTCTAGCAGGTAGCCCAGGCCGCGGAAGGTGACGATATGCACGGGGTGGCCGTCGAGCTTCTTGCGCAGGCGGTGAACGTAGATCTCGATGGCATCGGGGCTGGCTTCCTCGTCCAGGCCGAACACCTGGGCGGCCAGCTGCTCCTTGCTCATCACCCTTCCAGGCCGGGCGATCAGGGCTTCGAGCACGCTCTGCTCGCGCTGGGTCAGGGTGAGCGGCTCGTCGCTGAGGGTGAAGCGTCGGGTATCCAGGTCGTAGACCAGCGGCCCGCAGCGCTGCTGGCGCTCCCCACCCAGCACGCTGCGGCGCAGCAGGGCCTTGACCCGGGCCTCGAGCTCGGTCAGCTCGAAGGGCTTGGCCAGGTAGTCGTCGGCGCCCAGGTTCAGGCCATGCACGCGGTCCTTCACATCGCTGCGCGCCGTGAGCATCAGCACCGGCAGGGTCTTGCCACGCGCGCGCAGGCGCGCCAGCACCTCGAAGCCGTCCAGGCGCGGCAGGCCGACATCCAGCACCGCCACGGCATAGTCCTCACTGGCCAGGGCCAGGTCGGCGGCCACGCCGTCGTGCAGCACATCCACGGTCAGGCCCTGGCTCTTGAGAGCCTGGGCCACGCTTTCGGCCAGTTGCAGATGGTCTTCGACCAGCAGCACACGCATCGGATTCTCCCTGCTCGGGTGGGCTTTTTGCGCGGAGTGTACCGCCGTGGCGGGGACTGTGAAGCCCTCGCGAGAAACCTTTCACGCTGAAAGGTTAGCGAAAGGTTGGTTGCCTAGCATCGCACCACGGTCGCCCCGCGCGCCGCAAAAAGCACCAGCAAGGTGCAAACCAATAAGAACAATAAATGGAGTCACCGACGATGCTGTCCACACAGCCGCAGGCGTTCGCGCCTACCCGTTCCTTCGCCGCTCGACCTTCCGCCCTCGCCAGTGCCGTCGCCCTTGCCGGTGTCGCGCCCATGAGCCAGGCCGCCTTCTTCGAAGACAGCACGGCCACCTTCGAAACCCGCAACATGTACTTCAACCGCGACTTCCGCGACGGCACCAGCGCGCAGCAATCCAAGCGCGACGAATGGGCCCAGGGGTTCATGCTCAACTTCGAGTCCGGCTACACCGAGGGCACCGTGGGCTTCGGCCTCGACGCGCTGGGCATGCTCGGCATCAAGCTCGACTCCAGCAAGGACCGCACCGATACCGGCCTGTTGCCGACCCACGACAACGGCAAGGCCGCCGACGAGTACTCCAAGCTCGGCCTGACCGGCAAGGTCAAGGTCTCGCAGACCGAACTGAAGATCGGCACGCTGATCCCCGAACTGCCCACCCTGCAGCCCAACGACGGACGCATCCTGCCGCAGACCTTCGAAGGCGGCCTGCTCACCTCGAAGGAGATCAAGGGCCTGACCTTCACCGGCGGGCGCCTGGAAAAGGCCAAGGACCGCAACGACACCAACTGGGAAGACCTGGCCCTGAACAACAAGAACGGGCGCTTCGGCGGCTCGTTCAGCGCCGACAACCTGAACCTGGGCGGCCTGGACTACCAGTTCACCGACCGCATCACCGGCAGCTACCACTTCGCCCAGCTCGACGACATCTACCGCCAGCATTTCATCGGCATGCTCGCCACCCAGCCCTGGGGCCCGGGCACCTTCGGCGCCGACCTGCGCCTGGCGATCAGCGACGACGCAGGCGCGGCCAAGGCCGGCAAGATCGACAACACCACCTTCAACGGCATGCTCAGCTACACCCTGGGCGGGCACAAGGTCAGCGGCGCCTGGCAGCAGCTGTCCGGCGACAGCGCCTTCCCCTACGTCGATGGCGCCGACCCGTACCTGGTCAACTTCGTCCAGATCAACGACTTCGCAGGCGCCGACGAGCGCTCCTGGCAAGCACGCTACGACTACAACTTCGCCGCCCTGGGCATCCCCGGCCTGACCTTCATGACCCGCTACCTCAGCGGCGACAACGTCACCCGCGCCGCCGGCGGCGAAGGCAAGGAGTGGGAACGCAACACCGAACTGAAGTACGTGGTACAAAGCGGCCCGTTGAAGAACGTCGCCGTGCGCCTGCGCAACGCCACCTTCCGCTCCAACTTCGCCCGCGACGCGGACGAGGTGCGGCTGCTGGTGAGCTACAGCGTGGCTCTGTGGTAACCCATAACAACAACGCTCACGGAGATTGACGATGACCTTTTCACTGCGCCGCCTCGCCCTGGCCACCGGCTGCCTGCTGCTGGCCGGCAATGCCCTGGCCGCCGAACCCAAACGTCCCGAATGCATCGCCCCGGCCTCGCCCGGCGGCGGTTTCGACCTGACCTGCAAGCTGGTGCAGAGCGCCCTGGTGCAGGAGAAGATCCTCAGCAAGCCGATGCGCGTGACCTACATGCCCGGCGGTGTCGGCGCGGTGGCCTACAACGCCGTGGTCGCCCAGCGCCCGGGCGACGCCGGCACCCTGGTGGCCTGGTCCAGCGGCTCGCTGCTGAACCTGGCCCAGGGCAAGTTCGGCCGCTTCGACGAGAACGCGGTGAAATGGGTGGCGGCGGTCGGCACCAGCTATGGCGCCATCGCGGTCAAGAGCGACTCGCCCTACAAGACCCTCGACGACCTGGTCGCGGCCTTGAAGAAGGACCCGAGCAAGGTAGTGATCGGCTCCGGTGGCACCGTCGGCAGCCAGGACTGGATGCAGACCGCGCTGATCGCCAAGGCCGCCGGCATCAACCCGCGCGACCTGCGCTACGTGGCCCTGGAAGGCGGCGGCGAGATCGCCACCGCGCTGCTTGGCGGGCATATCCAGGTCGGCTCCACCGACATCTCCGACTCCATGCCGCACATCCAGAGCGGCAACATGCGCATTCTCGCGGTGTTCGCCGAGAACCGCCTGGACGAGCCGGAGATGAAGGACATCCCCACCGCCAAGGAGCAGGGCTACGACATCGTCTGGCCGGTGGTGCGCGGCTTCTACCTGGGGCCGAAGGTCAGCGACGAGGACTACGCCTGGTGGAAGAGCTCGTTCGACAAGATGCTGGCCTCCGAGGACTTCGCCAAGCTGCGTGACCAGCGCGAGCTGTTCCCCTTCGCCATGACCGGCGAGGAGCTGGACGGCTACGTGAAGAAGCAGGTGGCGGACTACAAGGCGCTGGCTCGTGAGTTCGGGCTGATCCAGTAAGCCTCCCGCGATCCCTGCAGGAGCGGCCTTGTGTCGCGAAAGG
>NZ_JAOCDM010000057.1 GCF_029840925.1 Pseudomonas sp. GD03858 | reverse complement strand
CGACATTGAGCGCGGTGCCGGTGGTATAGCTGGAGGCATCGCTGGCCAGGTACAGCACCGCGCCGGCCATCTCGCTCGGGTCGGCCACGCGCTTGAGCGGGATCTGCTGCAGCGCGGCATTGCGGATGCTGTCGTTCTTCACCAGCGCCGAGGCGAACTTGGTGTCGGTCAGCCCTGGCAGCAGGGCATTGCAGCGGATGCCGAACTGCGCGCACTCCTTGGCGAAGACCTTGGTCATGTTGATCACCGCCGCCTTGGTCACCGAGTAGATGCCCTGGAACAGCCCAGGCGATACGCCATTGATCGAGGCCACGTTGATGATGCTGCCGCCACCGTGCTCGCGCATCAGCTTGCCGGCTTCCACCGACATGAAGAAGTAGCCGCGGATGTTGACGTCGACGGTCTTCTGGAAGGCGCCCAGGTCGGTGTCCAGCACGTTGCAGAACTGCGGGTTGGTGGCGGCGTTGTTGACCAGGATGTCGAGGCGGCCGAACTGCTCGCGAATGCTGGCGAACACCTGCTGGATCTGTTCCATCTCGCCGATGTGGCAGGCTATCGCGGTGGCCTTGCCGCCGGCGGCGATGATTGCCTCGGCGACCTGCTGGCAGCCGTCGAGCTTGCGGCTGGAGACGATCACATGGGCGCCCTGCTGGGCCAGCAGGTGGGCGATGGCCTCGCCGATGCCACGGCTGGCACCGGAAACGAAGGCGATCTTGCCGTCGAGGTCGAACAGCTGGGTCTTGGACATGCGCGTATTCCTTGTTGTCTGCCGGGGTTACAAGCTGGATTTGCCGATCAGTTGCAAGCTCATCTGCTCCAGCAGCCGGTTCATGTGGATGAACTGGGCGAAGCGCTTGTCCTGAGTCTGCCCGTGGAAGAAGCGGTAGTAGATCTGTTGGACGATGCCGGCCAGACGGAACAGGCCGTAGCAGTAATAGAAGTCGAAGTTGTCGATGCGGATGCCGGCGCGCTCGGCGTAGTAGTCGACGAACTGCTGGCGGCTGAGCATGCCCGGGGCGTTGCTCGGCTGGCGGCGCATCAGTTGTACCGGCGCCGGATCGCCGGCCTCGATCCAGTAGGCCAGGCTGTTGCCCAGGTCCATCAATGGGTCACCGATGGTGGCCATCTCCCAGTCCAGCACGCCGATGATGCGCATGGGGTTGGCGCTGTCCAGGATGACATTGTCGAAACGGTAGTCGTTATGGATGATGCCCGGGCGCGGGTGGTCGGCGGGCATCTTTTCGCGCAGCCAGGCGATCACCTGCTCCCAGCGCGGCGCATCGGGTGTCAGGGCTTTTTCGTAACGGCTGGCCCAGCCTTCGATCTGGCGCTGCACATAGCCTTCGGGCTTGCCCAGGTCGGCCAGGCCGCAGGCCTGGTAGTCCACCTGGTGCAGCTCTACCAGGCGATCGATGAAACTCTTGCACAGGGCTTCGGTGCGGCCGGCATCCAGGTCCAGTTCGGCGGGGATGTCCGAACGCAGGATGATGCCGTTGACCCGTTCCATCACATAGAACTCGCCGCCGATCAGCGACTCGTCGGTGCAGTGCGCGTAGGCTTTGGGGCAATAGGGGAAGCCGGCGTTGAGCTGGTTGAGGATGCGAAACTCACGGCCCATGTCGTGCGCCGACTTGGCCTTGTGGCCGAACGGCGGGCGGCGCAGGACGAATTCCCGGTCCGGGTAGCTGACCAGGTAAGTCAGGTTGGAGGCGCCGCCGGGGAACTGGCTGATGCTCGGCGTGCCTTGCAGGCCGGGAATGTGATCCTTGAGATACGGATCGATGACGGCCGCGTCGAGTTCTTCGCCGGGGCGTACCTGGGTGGACTGGTCGGTGAGCGTCATGCGATTTCCTTATGATCTGGAGCAAGGATTATTGGCTAATCTAATTTCCTGTCGAAGCTGGTACAAGCGTGCCAGGCGTTTATAGGCCCGGGTGTTGCCGGACGATCAATGGCCCTGATGGGCGCGCAGCTGGAGTGGGCAAAAAAAAACCGAAGCGCGTGAGGCTTCGGTTTTTTCATTGGCGATTCGCCGCGCCGATCAGGACGGGAACAGCTCGCTGAGCTTCATCGACAGCATCATGTCGCCTTCGACGCGCAGCTTGCCGCCCATGAAGGCCTGCATGCCATCGGTCTCACCGCTGACGATACCCTTGAGGGTTTCGCTGTCCATCACCAGGGTGCAGTTGGCGTCGGCGTTCTCGCCTTCCTGGATCTCGCAGGTGCCATCCTTGACCAGCAGGGCGTAGTGCTTGTCTTCGTCGGTGATGTTGAAGCCGAACACCAGGTCCAGGCCGGCGGCGGCGGACGGGTTGAATTTTGCCTTCATCGCCTCGACGGCTTTAGCTACATCGCTCATGGTGTATTCCTTGTTAAGTGATTTTCGCGTCCGCAAGGACACAATAGACCGGGCTCATCGGTAGGTGACGAGCTCCGGCAACCGCAACAGCCGCACATGGGCTTGGCTGTTGAAGGAAGCCAGGGTGACGTCGCGGCCTCGGAACTTCAGGTGGCTGAGCGACGTGTTGATGATCTGCCAGTTCAGGGTGAAGGCCTGAGCCGGCGTGATTCCGCTTACCAGGTGGAGCAGGGCGGCGATGGTGCCGCCGGAGGTGAACAGGGCGATGTTGTCGCCGCTGGCGGCGCTGTCGAGCAGGCGCCGCAGGCCATCGCCGACCCGACCGGTGAAGGCCTGCCAGGTTTCCAGGTGTTCGTCGTGGGCATGCTCGCCGTCGTGCCAGCGCTGCACCATCAGGGCGAACAGGCGCTGGAACTCGCCGCGGTTCTGGGCGCCGTTGCGCAGCACCTGCAAGGCCTCGGGTTCCTCGGGCAGCAGGGCGGGGAGCAGGGCGCGGATCACCCCGTCGGCGTCGAACTCATTGAAGGCCGCATCGGTCTCTATGGTCGGGACGGCTTCGCCATGGGCCTGCAGCACGTCGAGGGCCAGGCGGGCGGTGTCCTGCTGGCGACGCAGGGTGCCGGCCACGCAACGGTCCAGGTGCAGGCCCAGCTGGGCCAGGTGCTCGCCCAGTGCCTGACTCTGCCGCTCGCCCACCGGGGAGAGCACGTCGTAGTCGGCGGCACCGAAGGAAGCTTGGCCATGTCGGATCAGGTAGAGGTTGCCCACAAGGAAGTCCGGCCCGGTTGGAGGTTGCTGCGAGGTTAGGTTGCCCCAGGCAGGCTGTCAACGAAAAAACATACAAGCGTTTGAAAAGGTCGTTTGAACTGTGTTGCCAGCGTTTTCCCTGGCTGGCAGAGCCCCAGGCGCACCGGTATGCTTGCAGCATTTCGCGCCGATCGGGCGCTGGTCTATCAAGGAGTCAACGTGGAGTTTCTTGCCGAATACGCAAGCTTTCTCGCCAAAACCGCAACGTTGGTGATCGCCATCCTCGTCGTGATGTCGGCCATCGCCGGCCTGCGTGGCAAGGGGCGACGCAAGCCGGGCGGGCAATTGCAGGTCATCCGTCTCAACGAGTTCTACAAGGAACTGCGCGAGCGCCTGGAATCGGGTCTGCTCGACAAGGCCCAGCTCAAGACCCTGCGCAAGCAGCAGGCGAAGGCGGACAAACAGCAGAAGAAAAAGCTCGAAGACAAGCGCCGGGTATTCGTGCTCGATTTCGATGGCGACATCAAGGCCTCGGCGACCGAGAGCCTGCGCAACGAAATCACCGCGCTGCTGACCCTGGCCACCCCGCGCGATGAAGTGGTCCTGCGTCTGGAGAGCGGCGGTGGGCTGGTGCACAGCTATGGCCTGGCGGCTTCGCAGTTGGCGCGTATCCGCGAGGCGGGCATCCCGCTGACCATCTGCATCGACAAGGTCGCCGCCAGCGGCGGCTACATGATGGCCTGCATCGGCGAGAAGATCGTCAGCGCGCCGTTCGCCGTGCTCGGTTCGATTGGCGTGGTCGCGCAGATGCCCAACGTCAACCGCCTGTTGAAAAAGCACGACATCGATTTCGAAGTGCTCACCGCCGGTGAATACAAGCGCACCCTGACCGTGTTCGGCGAGAACACCGAGAAGGGGCGGGAGAAGTTCCAGGAGGACCTGGACATCACCCACAAGCTGTTCAAGGATTTCGTGGCCCGCTACCGCCCACAGCTGCACATCGACGAAGTGGCCACCGGCGAAGTCTGGCTGGGCATTGCCGCGTTGAACCGCCAACTGGTGGACGAACTGGGGACCAGCGACGAATACCTGAGCCGCAGCGCCCGCGAGGCCAATGTGTTCCATCTGCGCTTCGCCGAGCGCAAGAGCTTGCAGGAGCGCATCGGCATGGCGGCCAGTGGCGCGGTGGAGAACACCCTGGTCGGGCTGTGGAGCAAACTTGGGCGTCTGCGCTAACACCTTGAACCCCTTGAAGATTTTTTTCTTCAAGGGGGTTGCAAGGTCCATCGAATGCCGACATAATGGCGTCCATCGAAACGCAGATGGCTTGAAAAAGTTAAATGCTTTCAAGGAGATAGCGAAAGCTGACTCCGACTTTGAGGCCGAGTAGCAAAGTGGTTATGCTCCGGATTGCAAATCCGTCTACGCCGGTTCGATTCCGACCTCGGCCTCCACTATTCGAAACCCCGCAGATCTAGGTCTGCGGGGTTTTTCTTTGCGCGCAAGAAATGGCAAGAGTTCCGAAACCATAGGCATGGAGTTCCGAAGCGTCTCACCGCTTACGTGCCGCTGAATGCGCAAACTCTTCTCCGTCTTGCACTGACCAACCTGGGTCGGCGTTATCGTTGATTAGGGGGAATATGCTTCGCCGTTTACCAGACAAGGAGAGTGGTAATAGGGTTGCGGGAAAGGCATAAGGCATTTCTGGAGTGGCTCACGCCGAAGCGAAGGCGGCGAGCAGGAGCAGCGCTGATCTGTATCTGGGTGATAGGCCTGGTCGTTATTCCCAGTAGGTACAGGGGTTGCTAGTCGCGCCTGACTTCATGTGGTTCCTGAGCGCTTGGACGCCAGAGCTGCACGACAAGCATTGAGGAGTTGGCGGGCATCGCCGAGCATGTACTTCACGTTATCCCAGTCGTACAGACCGTCGCTGAGGGCGCCCCACTGTTTGAGCGGCAACGTCTCCCCTGTCTCGCCGTTCTTCATCTGCCATGTGGAGTGGTAGTTGCGGATGCGCTTCTTCGGGGCGCTCGCGGATGACGTCGATTTAGTGTAAGCGTGGGTCCAAGTCTCCATATGTAATGAGCTCACGCTGAGCACCTCCCTAAGTGTTCTTCAAGGGCTCTTGGGCCTCTGGCATACCCGCCGATACCTAACCGCAGCAGGCAGTGCAGGGCGGGCAGCGGCCGCTTACCGAAATAAACTTACTTATAGTCCGACTACCTAATTCTTTGTCCAGCTTCTTGCATCATGATTTTGTTTTGTTGCTCGAACAGAAGAGGGTGCAGCGCCTCCGCTTCTTTCATCAGGCGCTGGACATTGATTCGACCGCCAATAAGTCTGCCTTCATCTGTGACGATCACGGAAGATGCGTCAATTTTGGCTGTGGTGCTGCCACTGTTCACATCTATCACTACTTCATTTTTATCGCGATCCCATCCATCCCCATTTAGGTATTTGAGGAAGTGTTCTCGTATGTCGCGTACGAGCTTGCTTTGATCTGCTGCAAGGATGAATGACTCCGTGAGCTCAGGCTCCAACAGATTGCGTTTATGAGCTTCATGTAGCCACTCGACTGACTTGTGGACGGTTGTAACAAAGAGATGGTCTTCGACGTAGGTGAAGTCAGGATTCAACTGCCTATTCCTCGCCCATTCAGAGAAGCGGCCACTGTCTTGGGGTGGGGTGCTGCTTTCTTGCAGGCGGAGCACACGAATTCCTTGGTGGACTACAGCGGCAGTCCAGTTCCTTGCGGTTGCTAAAACAAACCAGTCACTCATGGCCAATCCTCATCAGCGGAAGATTACAGCTAATAGCTGGGCTCGCGGTGATTGTCCAGTTGGACTTCATTCTGACTTCACTAGCAATAGCACTCCGACCCGTAGCAGCAGGTATGCCGCTGATCGGTAACTGCCGTTGTTGGCTTCAATTTATGGGGTCTGTGGTTTTATACAGTGTCGATGCGGTCATGCTATTTAGAGTTCTTCGCAGACGAGAGCGAGCGCTGCAATTCCGGTGCAGAATTTTAGGCTTTGTACGAAAAGTGCCTGTGCGACGATCATGCTGCGTTGAAAACAGGCTCGGAATGCTCATTTACAAGCAGTAAACTCCGCTTCCTCGCCTGTTTTCGCCTTGCCTGATCGCCGCTCGGCGACTTTTCGTACAAACTCTAGTGTGGTGTTTCAGAAGTACCGCAGAAAATCATTTGCCCAGCGCTCGCGCCGCGCGAGCGACTGAGGCAAGGATGTCCTCGGCCTTCTTGTGCCACCGAAATGGCTTCGGGTTTTGGTTGTAGGTTTCCAGGTAGTGCTCAATCGACGCCTCCAGATCCTTAACGCTGACATGTGCCTGGCGCTTGATCCACTTCTCGCTCAGCGTTGAGAAAAACCGCTCAACCAGATTCAGCCAGGATGCCGAGGTCGGCGTGAAGTGAATGTTGTAGCGCGGTCGCGCCGCAAGCCACGCCCTGACCTTGTCGGTCTTGTGAGTCGCGTAATTGTCCATGATCGGATGAATTGGCATATCGGCAGGCACTGACACATCGATCTCTCTCAGAAAAGCGAGAAACTTCGTGCTGCGGTGTTGGCGTTTGAGCCTGCCGATTACCTCGCCGGTTGCCACATCCAGGGCAGCAAATAACGAGGTCGTTCCATGCCGTTTGTAGTCATGTGTGCGGGTTGCAGGGGTACCTGGGGAAAGTGGTAAGCCTGGCTGTGTGCGGTTCAACGCTTGAATCTGGCTCTTCTCATCAACGCAAAGCACCAGAGCACGTTCAGGTGGGTTCAAGTAGAGCCCTACGATGTCGTGCACCTTGTCGACAAACAATGGATCAGTGGAAAGCTTGAAGGTCTTTTCCAAGTGCGGCTTGATCCCGAACGCGTGCCAAATACGCATCACGCTCGCAGGTGATAGGCCCGTCTCACGACTCATCCGTCGCGTGATCCAGTGACTGGAATCGTCGGGCTTGCTTTGCAGCACTTGGTTTACCACCTGCTGAACTTGCTCATCGGAAATGGTACGTGGTCGGCCAGAGCGCGGTTCATCGTTCAGTCCCAGCAGCCCCAACTTAGAGAAACGCTGGCGCCACCGCGATACCACGTCCTTACTCGTGCCCAAGCGCTGAGCGATGTCATTTCCTGACTCGCCTGCGGCACAGGCGAGGATTATCTCAGCCCGTAGGCATGCATCCTGAGCACCTTTGCGGAGCTTGACCCGACGCAGTAGCTCCGCATGTTCAGTTTCAGAAAGGGTAATGACAGTTGCTGGTCGGCTCATGTCGATACGCATCTCTTGCAGAGTGGGTTTCTACAGAGCCTAGCCCAAATTTTCAGCGGTACTTCTGAAACACCACACTAGTAAAACGCAACCGTTCTTGGCTGACGTCCATATTAATGGGTGCCCATGCGAAGCACTTGGTTGGTCCACCATTTGGACTTGGATTTTCAATTCTGTCGTGGGTGTCGACATTATCCCGCGCCTGCTCGATGCTTGGATTGTGCGACGTGAGCCCCATCGCAAGCTCTTTACCGATCGACTCGGCAGCGGGCCCTGCTGACGGCGCCGCAAGTGATATGCTTCGCCGTTTACCAGACAGGGAGCGCGGTAGTGGGCAAAAGATTGGAACAGGTTCGAGAGTGGCTCACGCCACGTAGACGTTTCTGGGCTGGGGCGGTCCTGTTCGCAGTGACCATCCTGGTTCCAGTTGTCAGCCCAGGTACGACTGCGAGTTGGCTGATCGGGCCGGCTGCCGTTCTTATCATGGGTGGCATCATGCCTGAATCGACCCGAAAGCAGTGACGCGTCGGCGCGCCGGGCCGGGTGTGATTCGGTGAAGCGCATGCTTCAGGGTGGCTGAGCGGCGCCTGTCGTGGTTGCGCCGCTCAATGCGGATCTGCGACGCGTAAGGGGTCAACTGGTTCGCAGTCTAGGAAGGGTTTCGCAGGGGAAATCCGTTTCTCGGTTCTTCTTTTCGCATGCCGCTTCTGCCTCCTTCCTGGTTGCATAGGTTGGCTGAAGTCGTTGTTTCTCTTGGTTGTCGTAGATGTCGAAGCCACCTGAATAAGTCGGTGTCCAGTAGCGCATGCCAAGGCGCTGTCGATCTTGTTCATGGGGGACCGCTGGAACGATAACGAACCTCGAGAGCATTTTTTACGCCTCCCTGCCTAAAACTTTAGTAGTAGTCGTTGGCGGGTCTGGCGGCAAGATCCTTCTGTCAGCTTCCGGCTGCTCGGCAGACTGTGTAACATCGGCGAAGGCTTATGCTGCCTGCCGCTCGCACCGACAAGGAAAGGTGAAAGCATATTTGCTCCAGACCATTTCGCATCTCTCTTGATAGTCGAGGTTTGGCAACGCGAGCACCCGGATGCTTCGACTCCAGGAGGAATGATGTCGACACTCGAGAACGCCAAGCGGATGGCCAAGAGCCTGCGCACCTCGCTTGAGGCGCGTAATCACGAGATATCCCATTCGACGGCGCTTGAAATGGTGGCCCAGCAGCTGGGCTACAAGGATTGGAACACGGCTTCGGCAATGCTTGCCGGTGAACCGAGCAGCCCCGCCATCAGGCTGGAAAAAGCCATTCCGATATTGCGAATGTTCGATGAGGTGAAGGCAAGAGAGTTCTATCTCGGCTTTCTTGGCTTCAGCGTCGAATTCGAGCACCGTTTCGAAGCAGATCTTCCCTTGTACCTGGGGCTCAGTCGAGACGGCCTGCAGATCCATCTTTCCGAGCATCATGGTGACGCGAGCCCAGGCACCACCATTTTTGTCCCCATGCAGAACATCGAGCTGTTTCGGGACGAGCTGATCGCCAAGCGCTACGGTTTTGGACGGCCGGACATCGTGGAGCAGGACTGGGGGCGGTTACTGGAGGTATACGATCCCTTCGGTAATCGCATCCGATTCTGCCAGGGCTGATTCTTCATGAGCTGTTCGCAAGGCTGACGTCACTTTGTCGGGCGTTACCGAACGCCTGCCTGATCCGTCGAGGTTGGGCAGGCGTGCCTTCATGAATTTCAGCGATCGCCCAGGCGCAGGCTAAATAGCTGCGGTCATGTACGCGTACGCAGCCATTCATCTGCGATGTCGCCCATGGTGGAGGGTGCGCCGCTCTTGATCCAGGCCATGAAGGCGCGGTCGAACTTGAACGCGCCACCGCACTCGCCGACGAGGAACCGACGGACCGCCTGGGTGTTCCGGTAGTTCTTGTCCAGAGGGGTAGAGCGGGTGATCGGTTCTGCGTGCCAGTCAAAGTGCATTTCCATTTCCCTGGAGGGTGACATGCGCCACGAGCCTAGCATTGTCGCGCGTCAGATTCGAGGCGCGCTCGCAGGCGAGAGTTGTCGCAGGGGCAGCCTTGTGAGTAGAGTTGCCGAACCTTCGCCAGTCACTGAAAGACCGAACGCAGCCCATGGCTCACCTGGATCACCTCGCCAACTATGTCAGCGCCATCCTGGGGCTGTGCTCGAAGCGCTCCGCGCATCTTGAACGCTCGAATCAGGAAACCTGGATTGACCAAGACGTCACCGTCATCGCCGAGGAAAACACCTATGCCTTCGATGACGGTACGCTGATCAGGCGGTTGGCCGAGCAGGACAACTTCCCCAGCGATGGGGTTTGTGCTGAGAGCTGGATAAGTTACGAAGTCATTCGCCAGCCACGCGATACCATGGTCAGCCCCACCCACATCAGTTTTACCAATCCGTGCAGAGAGGCCTACTGGCTGCGGTATTTTTCCGCGTAGCCGCTGCCTGGACATCCAAACCAAGGGCAAGGAGATTGCTGATGCTGGCGAAGTTGTTGGTAACGGTTGGCATCGTTTTCTACGCGGTGGTCGTGCCGATTCTCGAGATCAACGAGACCCATGTATTCAACCCAGGGTGGGATGCGCATGCCAGGCTTCACGAGACATGGCAGCTGTTTACCAATACCGCGCTTGGCGCATTCAGTGTCTGGCTTGTCTGGGGCCGGAACGACCTGCCGCTTGCCAGTCTTCTGACGGTGTTCGTCACTGGTGGGTTTCTGCTGGCCTATTGGCTGCGCGATGGCTACGGTGGTTCGATGGTGCTCTCCGATGGCTCCGAGAAGATGATTCTGGGGCTGAACCTGGGCCTTGTCGCCTACACGCTGGCCATCTTGCTTGCCGGGCTCGCCGTGACCCTCGATCAACGTGGTCGAAAGCGCTCGCAGGGCTCTGCATGACCTCGCGATCAACCCTGGCGCCCCTCATGCTGCTTGCGATAAGCCCCCGGTTGCACCCCCACCGCCTTGGCGAATGCCCGGGTGAACGCCGCCACTGACTGGTAGCCTGCCTGCGCCCCGACCTGCTCGACGGTGTTCCCCGCCCGAAGCAGCTGGCACGCATGGCGCATGCGCAGCGCCAGCAGCACCTGCCCGGGCGACTGCCCGGCCAGTTCGTTGAAGCGCTTGAAGAACGCCGACCGCGACAGCCCGGTACACGCGGCCATGCTCTGCAGCGTCCACGCTTGCCCCGGTTGCTCGATCAACCGCTCGAGCAACACGGCGAACGCCGGCTGGCGGGCGAGGGCGACCAGGCCGCCGAGCGACTGGCCAGCATGTACCTGCTGGCGCAGCACATACAGAAACAGCAGATGGGTGAGGCGTTCGAGCACGGTTTCGGAAGGTTGCGGCGCCCGCCGGCATTCCTCCAGGATCAGCTCGAACAGCGCCCGCGCCGCGCTGCCGGTCGGGTCGTCGGCGCGCAGCAGAATCCAGTCGGCCAGCCCTTCGACGATCAGCGACGACAGGCCCGAATGGAAATGGAAGAAGCCGCAGACCAGCCCCACGCCATCGGCCGCTTCGCTATCGAGTGCCTGCATGCTCCGGCGCGGCTGGGCGCAGGCCGTGGCCGGGTCCTGGTCGCTGGACAGCCGATAGGCCAGGTCGCGCAGCAGGAACACCGCATCGCCACTGTCCAGCCGCACAGGCTCGGGCTGGCCGTCGATGTGCAGCCAGCAATGGCCCTGTACCACCAGGTGGAAACTGGCCCGGCCCATGCCTTGGGTGCTGGCGTGCCAGCCGCCGCAGTAGCGGCCGACATGGAACAGGCTGGCGTCGAGCTCCAGGCTCTCTAATAACCAATCGACAAGATGGCTGGATGAAATCATCTAATGCAAAGACTCTGGAGCAAGGAAAGGCGACTGATGAATATGGATGCTACTTCTTATAACCAACAGACTGTAGCGACCTACATCAAAGGAGACCACTCCAATGTCCGCGCGCATCACTCTACACAGCCTGCAGACCGCTCCGGAAGCCGCACGTCCGTTCCTGGAGAACGCGCAGAAGAACTCCGGCTTCATTCCCAACCTGCTGGGCATCCTTGCCAACGCCCCGGCCGCGCTGGAAACCTACGTCACCGTTTCGGCCCTCAACGGCAAGTCCGAGCTGACCCTGGCCGAGCGCGAAGTGGTGCAGTTGATCGCGGCTACCCAGCACGGCTGTGATTTCTGTGTCGCCGGCCACACCGCCGTGGCACTGAACAAGGCCAAGCTGCCCCAGGAAGTGGTCGACGCCCTGCGTGCCCGTGGTGAGTTGCCCGACGCCCGCTACGAGACCCTCGCCGAGTTCGCCCGCGAAGTCATCGCCACCCGTGGCAATGTCAGCGACGCTACCTACCAGGCCTTCCGCGACGCAGGCTTCAGCGAGGGCAATGCCCTGGAAGTGATTCTCGGCGTGAGCCTCGCAACCTTGTGCAACTTTGCTAATGTGTTCGCCCAGACGCCGCTCAACGACGAGCTTGGCAAGTACCGCTGGCAGCCTTCGGCGTAATCGACGCCTGGTGCCGGCGCGCCCGGCGTTTCAAAAGGAGTAGGGACATGCTTGATCACGCATTTCGACAGTGGCTGGATGCCAATGCCGAGGCCATCGACCAGGGCCAGTGCGATCCGCATCTGGTGCTGGCGCACCTTGCCGAGTCGCAGCTGCTGCGTATCGGTGTCGACCCGGCCTTGGGCGGCTCGGGCGGCGACGTCACCGAGGCGGTCGAAGCCATCGCGGCGATTGCCAGCCGCTCGCTGGCCGCGGCTTTCGTCTGCTGGGGGCAGCGCGCTTTCATCGAATACCTGTTGCAAAGCCCCAATCGCGCGCTGTGCGAACGGCTGATGCCCGGCCTGCTCAAGGGCGAGCTGGCTGGGGCCACCGGGCTTTCCAACGCCATGAAGTTCCTTTCCGGCATCGAAGCGCTGCAGGTACGCGCGCGCGCCGAAGGCGATGGCTGGAACCTAGAAGGTCGTCTGCACTGGGTGACCAACCTGCGCAAGAGCGGTTTCGTGGTGGCCGCGGCGATCGAGGACGAGGCGGGCGGCGCGCCGTTCGTGGTGGCCATTCCCTCGAACGCGCCGGGCCTGGAGCGCTCCGACGACCTGCAACTGATGGGCCTGCAGTCGAGCAACACCGCGGCGCTGGCCTTCCACCAGGTGCCGCTGGCCCGCGACTGGCTGCTGCATGACAATGCCCGCGAGTTCCTGCCCAAGGTGCGCCCGGCGTTCCTGGCGCTGCAGTGCGGCATGGCCATTGGCCTGGCGCGCCGCGCGCTGGATGAGGTGCAGGCGCACCTGCAGGGGCGTGGCTCGTTCCTCGAAGAGGCTCGCCAGGTGCTCAAGGAGCGCCTGGAGAATACTGTCGGCGAGCTCAAGCAAGGGCTGCTCGACGGGCGCTTCCTCGCCCAGCCGGCGGCACTGTTCAAGCTGCGCATCACCCTGGCCGAAAGCGCCGCAGATGCCGTGCAGCTCGAACTGCAGGCCAGTGGTGGCAGGGCCTACCTGACGGCCTATGGCGAAGGCTTCGCGCGCCGCTGGCGGGAATCGGCCTTCGTGCCGATCGTCACCCCCAGCCTGGTGCAACTGCGCGCCGAACTGCAACGTCAGGCGGCCACTGCATGACCGACGTGTTGCTCGAAGCCCGCGCTATCAGCCTGGGCTACCCGCGCGAGGGCGGCTGGCAGGCGGTGCTGGAACAGTTCGACCTGTCGCTGGCGCCGGGGGAGGTCGTCACCATCCTAGGCCCCAGCGGCGTCGGCAAGTCCAGCCTGTTGCGCGTGCTGGCCGGCCTGCAGCAGGCGCGGGGCGGCAGTGTCAGCCTGCATGGCGAGCCGTTGCAAGGGCCGCATCCGCGCCTGGCGGTGGCGTTCCAGGACCCCAGCCTGCTGCCTTGGCTGAGCCTGGAAAAGAACGTCGCCTTCGGTCTGGATTTCGCCCGGCAACCCAAGCTGCCCGCGAGCGAGCGCCGGGCACGGATCGACCATGCCATCGAGGCGGTGGGCCTGGCCCACGCCCGAGGCCAGTATCCGGCGCAGTTGTCCGGCGGCATGGCGCAACGCACGGCGCTGGCGCGTTGCCTGGCGCGCCAGCCCGAGGTGCTGCTGCTGGACGAGCCGTTCGGCGCCCTGGACGAGGTGACCCGCGCCGATATGCAGCAACTGCTGCTGCAGCTGATCGCCACCCACAACACCGCCGCCGTGCTGATCACCCATGACATCGACGAAGCCCTGCTGCTGTCCGATCGCGTGCTGCTGCTGGGCAACCAGCCGGCGCGCACCCTCGGCCAATGGCGTATCGACCTGCCGCAGCCGCGCGCGCAGCGGGTCGAGGAACTGGGCGCGTTGCGCATCGAGATTCTGAAGACCCTTCGGCGGGCAAGCCGCACAGCCGAACCCACTCCATCCCCCTTGCCCTCGGAGGCTGTCCATGTGCATGGATGACTGCTGTTCCACGACGTCCCGTCGCGATTTCCTCAAGCTGAGCGCCATGCTGACCGCCGCCGGTGCCGTGCCGCTGCTGTCGAGCCTGCAGGCGCGCGCCGCCGCCGAGCCGGACGCGCCGGTGCGCATCGGTTACCTGCCGATCACCGACGCCACGCCGCTGCTGGTGGCGCACAACAATGGCCTGTTCGAGGCCGAGGGCATCAAGGCCGAACGGCCGGTGCTGCTGCGCAGCTGGGCCCAGGTGATCGAGGCGTTCATCTCCGGACAGGTCAACGTCATCCACCTGCTGTCGCCGATGACCGTGTGGGCGCGCTACGGCAGCAAGGTGCCGGCCAAGGTCGTGGCCTGGAACCACGTCGGCGGCTCGGGGCTGACCGTGGCCCCGGACATCACCGAGATGAAGCAGCTCGGCGGCAAGACCGTGGCCATTCCGTTCTGGTACTCGATCCACAATGTGGTGTTGCAGCAGATGCTCAACGACAACGGCCTGAAGCCGGTGTCCAAGCCTGCGAGCGCGCAGCTGGCGGCCAACGAGGTCAACCTGCTGGTGCTGCCGCCGTCGGACATGCCACCGGCCCTGGCCAGCAAGCGCATCGCCGGCTACATCGTCGCCGAGCCGTTCAACGCCCTGGCCGAGAATCTCAAGGTCGGCCGCGTGCAGCGCTTCACCGGCGATGTGTGGCGCAACCACGCCTGTTGCGTGGTGTTCATGCACGAACACGACCTGAACAACCGTCCAGAGTGGTCGCAGAAGGTGGTCAACGCCATCGTCAAGGCCCAGCAATGGACCCGCGAGCACCGCGCCGAGGCCGCCGCGCTGCTGTCCAAGGCCGGCCCCAACAAGTACACACCGCACGAACCGGCGGTGCTGGCCAAGGTGTTGGCGCCTTCGGCCGAGGACCGCGCCGGCTACATCGCCAGTGGCGCGATTCAGCACCAGCAATGGGACGAGAAACGCATCGACTTCCAGCCATACCCGTTCCCCAGCTATACCGAGGAGCTGGTCAAGCGCCTGAAAAACACCCTGATCGAAGGCGAGAGCGCTTTCCTCGCCGGGCTGGATCCGGCGCAGACCGCGCGCGACCTGGTGGATGACCGTTTCGTGCGCAACGCCATCGCCGCCGTGGGTGGTCCGGCGACGTTCGGCATCGCCGAGAACTTCCAGCGTAGCGAGGAGTTCGCGGTCTGATGCGCAGGCATGTCGTGCATGGCGTCCTGGGCCTGGCCGGCCTGGCGGCGCTGTTGTTGCTGTGGTGGGCCGGTGTCCAGGTGTTCGGCGCGGCGGATGGGCTGTCGGCGCGCTTTTCGCCCCAGGCCACGCTGCAGAGCCTGGTCGAGCTGCTCGGGCAGGGCGAGGTCTATGGGCATGTCTGGGTGAGCCTCAAGCGCATCCTGGTCGGCCTGCTGCTGGCGCTGCTGATCGGCGTGCCGCTGGGGCTGCTGGTGGGCAGCTACCGCCATCTGGAGGCGGCGACCACTCCGGCGTTCCAGTTCCTGCGCATGATCTCGCCGTTGTCGTGGATGCCGGTGGTGGTGATGCTGATGGGCGTGGGCGATCAGCCGATCTACTTCCTGCTGGCCTTTGCCGCGCTGTGGCCGATCCTGCTCAATACCGCCGCTGGCGTGCGTCAGCTCGATCCGCGCTGGTTGCAGCTCAGCCGCAGCCTGAGCGCCACGCGTTGGGAGACGCTGTGCAAGGTGATCGTGCCAGGGGTGATCGGCCATGTCTTGACGGGAGTGCGCCTGGCAATCGGCATCCTGTGGATCGTGCTGGTGCCGTGCGAGATGCTTGGCGTCAGCGCGGGGCTTGGGTATTTCATTCTCGATACCCGCGATCGGCTGGCGTATTCCGAGCTGATGGCCATGGTGCTGCTGATCGGCGTGCTGGGCTTCATGCTCGATGCGCTGGCCCGTGGCCTGCATCGACGCTGGGTGCATGCCTGAAAGCCGCCCGGTGCGATGCACCGCGGTGCCTGCTTCGCGGGCAAGCCCGCTCCCACAGGGATAGCGCAAGACTTCAGGTCAGTGCGATCGCAGTGGGAGCAACTTCAGCCGGTGGTTCGGCGGTTCGTCAGTCAATGCCGGGTAAGGCGCTGCTTCACGCACGCCTGCGCCTGTTCCGCCAGACTGTCCAGCCGTTCATCGCGCAGCCGCTCGGCCTCCACCATCGCTTCCTCGCCCTGCTGCTTGAGCAAGTAGGCATGAATCTGCCGGACCTCGGTGCTCTGGTAGATCGGCGCGATATCCAGCCGCCCGATCAGCGCCCCGCTGGCACGCCCGGTGCTGCTCATCAGCACCTGTGGCCCGGCGCTGGCCACCACTTGCATGCCCATGGCCTCGAACCAGGGCACCTGCTCGACGAACGCGCTCAGCTCGACGTTGGCATAGCGGGCGCGCAGGTCATCCAGCAGCGCCCGGGCAATGCCCTGGCGACGGTGGCTGGGCAGCACCGCCAGGTAGGTCAGAGAACAGGCCTGGGCATCGTCCTGTGCCGGCAGCGCCAGGGCGAAACCGAGCAGCCGGTCGGGTGCCTCGGCATCCAGGGCCAGGATCAACTCCACGGCCAGGCCACGGGTACCGTCCAGGGCCATCAGGTACTGATGCGCCTCCATGCCCACGCCGTACTGGTACAGCGGGTAGAGCGGGTTGTCCGGGCTGATCGCGACACTGCTGAGCTGGCCGACATGGTCGATCACCAGCTGGCGGATCTGGTTCTGGAAAGATTCGGGTGGCACACCGTCAAGGCGGCGGAGGATGAACATCGCGGGTCGGGCTCCGGCTGAAACACCCCGGGTCGAAGCGACGCGGGGTGGTCAGTCTAGCGCCGATGGCTAGCGCAGCCCAGCCAGCAGCAGGTCGAGGTTCTGCACGGCGGCGCCCGAGGCCCCCTTGCCGAGGTTGTCGAACACCGCGGTCAGCAACACCTGGCCGTGCTCGGGGTTGGCGTAGAGGGCCAGGCGCAGGTCGTTGCTGTCGTTCAGCGCCTGCGGGTCGAGCGCCGGGGCCGGGCCTGCCTGGTGCAGGGGCAGCACCTGCACGTGGCGGGCGCCCTGGTAGTGCCGTTCGAGGCAGGCCTGCAACTGTTCGGCGCTGACGCCCGGCAACAGCCGCAACTGCAACGGGATGCTCAGCACGATGCCCTGTCGGTAGTCGCCGTAGCCCGGCACGAACACCGGTCGGGCGCCCAGGCCGGCATGCTGCTGGATCTCCGGAACATGCTTGTGCGCCAGTTCCAGACCATACAGTTGCAGCGCCGGCAGGTATGCGTCGCTGCGCTGCTCGTGGCGTTCGACCGCCGCCCGACCGCCGCCGGAGTAGCCGGAGATGGCATGGATGCTCAGCGGATAGTCGCTGGGCAGCAGGCCGGCCTTGATCAATGGGCGCAACAGGGCGATGGCGCCGGTGGGATAGCAACCGGGGTTGCTCACCCGGGTGGCCTGGGCGATGCGCTGCGCCTGCTCCTGGTCAAGCTCCGGCAGGCCATAGACCCAGCCGGGCGTGGTGCGGTGCGCGGAGCTGGCGTCGATTACCCGCACGGCGGGATTGCTGATCGTGGCCACGGCCTCGCGGGCGGCCTCGTCGGGCAGGCAGAGCAGGGCGATGTCGGCGCTGTTGATCGCCTCGGCGCGGCGTGCCGGGTTCTTGCGCTCGGCCTCGGGCAGGGTGAGCAGGCGCAGGTCCTGGCGACCGTGCAGGCGGGCATGGATCTGCAGGCCGGTGGTGCCTTGGTCGCCGTCGATGAAGACAAGGGGCTGGTGCATGGAAAGTGTCCGATCACGGGAAGATGGCACTATGCTCGTCGTTGTCGAAGAGAAAGAAAATTTGAATATCATGAATCACTTATTCAGAATTTCTGAACAATGTTCATGAGCCGTTCTGGAGTCCCATGCGCGAAATCAGCCTTGACCGCTTGCGTACCCTGGTCGTGATCGCCGACCACGGCTCCTTCGCCGATGCCGCCCGCCAGCTCAACCTCGCGCCGCCGACCATCAGCCTGCATGTGGCCGAACTGGAAGCGCGGGTCGGTGCGGCCTTGCTTACCCGCGCCCGCGGGCAGGTACGTCCCACGGTCATCGGCGAGACGCTGTTGGCGCGCGCCCGGCGCCTGCTGGCCGATGCCGACCAAGCCTTGGACGAGGTGCGCCGTCAGGTCGAAGGGCTGAGCGGACGGGTACGCCTGGGGGCCTCCACCGGGGCCATCGCCCATCTGCTGCCCAGGATGCTGGAAACGTTGCGGGTGGATCATCCGGGCATCGACGTGCAGGTCCAGGTGCTCACCTCGCAGGCGTCCCTGGCACGCTTGCGCGAGGGCACCCTGGACATCGGCCTGGTGGCGCTGCCGCAGATGGCGGGCAAGGGGCTCAGGGTCACGCCCTGGCGGCGCGACCCGATCATGGCCTATGTGCCCGCCGACTGGCAGCCACCGGCCCGGATCACGCCCATGTGGCTGGCGGGACGGGCGTTGATCCTCAACGACAGCACCACGCAATTGTCGCGAGTGACCTCGGAGTGGTTCGCTGCCGCAGGGCTGTACCCCGAGCCTCGGATCGAATTGAACTACAACGATGCGATCAAGAGCCTGGTGGCGGCGGGCTACGGCGCGACCTTGCTGCCGCAGGAAGGCGACGTGCAGGCGCATGATCCAAGGATCGTCCGGCGTCCGCTGCGGCCGGGGCTGTGGCGGCAGCTGGGCATTGCCTGCCGGGACGGTGCGGTGGAGCCGGCGACGGGGTTCGTGCTGGAGGCGTTGGAGCGTTTGCGACAGTAGGGCTGTGGTATTGCCGCAGGTGCCTTGTGGAGCCGGCACGGCCCCGTGGTTGCATATGACTTATTGATTCGGCAGGCCCTTGTGGGAGCGGCTTTAGCCGCGAACACCGGCGAAGCCGGTGCCTCTCACCGCGTCGCTTGCTTCGCGGCTAAAGCCGCTTCCACAGAATCACCTGTTCCTTGGAGCCAGCGCTGTACCTGTGGGAGCGGGCCGCTCCTAAAGGGGGCGCGCCAGGCTGAGAAATCTCAGCAAGACAGTTGTTCCCACAGGGTATGCGCCAGCCGCTCAATCCCCGTTCATGCCGTGGGAGTGGGTTTACCGCTCGCGCTTTCGCAACTCCGTCACCGTCTCCCCACCCACTCCCCAGTTGTCGGTCGGCACCTCCTCGATCACCACGAAGGTGCTGGCCGGTGGTTTGTTCAACACCTGCTCCAGCAGCCGGGTGGTGCCTTCGATCAGCTGGCGCTTGTGTTCAGCGGTGACGCCTTCATCGGTCACGCGGATATGGACGTAGGGCATCGCGATTCTCCAGGTTTCAGTGCCAGGTGCCGGCGGTGCTGCCACCGTCGACCGGCAGGATGACGCCGCTGACGTAGCGAGCGTCGGTCAGGTATAGCACGGCATCCACTACATCCTCGGGCTTGCCTGTGCGTCCGCTCGGCGACAGCGCGCCCAGGCCCTCGGCACCTTCGCCGTGCAGCGGGGTGTCGATGATGCCGGGCGCCACGGCATTGACCTGCACGCCGCTGCTCGCCAGCTCCAGGGCCAGGCCCTTGACCGCCTGGTTCAGGCCGCCCTTGACCAGTACCGGCAGCAGTGCCGGGACCCGGGTGTCCGGTTGCATCGCCACCGAGGCGGTGATGGCGACGATATGTCCATGGCCCTGGGCCTTCATCACCCGTGCCGCTGCCTGGGCAGGGTAGAAGAAGCCCTTGAGGTTGGTGCCGACCAGAGCGTCGACATCGGCCTCGGTGTAGTCGGTGACCGGCTTTGGAATGAAGATTCCCGCATTGTTGACCAGGATATCGACCTGGCCGAAGGTCTCCATGGCCACGCCGAACAGCCGCTCTGCGGTGGCCTTCTCGGCGATGTCGCCGGCCACGCCGATGAAGCCGCGCGGATTGCCGAGGCGGGCGGCGGCTTCGGCCAGGCGAGCCTCGGTGCGGGCATTGCCGACCACGTTGTCGCCGCGCTCGAGGAACGCCTTGGCGAGGGCGAAGCCCAGGCCGCTGGAGGCGCCGGTGATGATGACGGTGCGTGCTGTGCTCATGCTGTGAACTCCGGTTGATCGTGGGTGGAGCCACTTTAGG
The DNA here is from genome assembly GCF_029840925.1 of Pseudomonas sp. GD03858. Lineage (GTDB taxonomy): Bacteria > Pseudomonadota > Gammaproteobacteria > Pseudomonadales > Pseudomonadaceae > Aquipseudomonas. The sequence continues at coordinate 11,617 of NZ_JAOCDM010000057.1, read as the reverse complement.
TCGCAAGGGTCGCTTGAAAAATACGGCGCATGGCATTTCAATCGATACATCATGTAATTAATGGAGTCGCCATGACCCGTCATTTCGACGACCTGCAACTGGGCAGCCTGGAGCTGTTCTGCCTTGCCGCCGACGCCGGTAGCTTTACCGAGGCGGCCAGCCAGGCGGGCGTCACTCCGGCGGCGGTAAGCCGCTCGGTGGCGCGTCTGGAAGAGCGCCTGGGGGTGCGTCTGTTCGTGCGTACCACCCGGCAGATGCGCCTGTCCGAGGCCGGCCAGGCCTATTACCAGCAATGCCGCGAAGCCCTGGGGCAACTGGTCGAGGCCGAGCGCCAGGTCGCCGGTGGCCAGCTCCAACCCAGTGGCCGCCTGCGCATCAGCGCCCCCACGCCTTATGCCCACCACCGGCTGTTGCCAATGTTGCCGCGTTTTCAGCAACGCTATCCGCAGGTGCAGGTGGACGTGCATGTGAGCAATCGCAACGTCGATTTCTTCGAGGAAAATTTCGATCTGGCGATCCGCGGGCGAGCGCCAGCCGACTCACGCCTGGTGGCCCGGCGCCTGGAGGACGCCGAGCTGGTGATCGTGGGAAGCCCGGGCTACCTGGCCCGGAGCGGGACGCCCCGTACGTTGGACGACCTGGCCGGGCACCAGTGCATCCAGTTCGAAATGCCCAGCACGGGGCGGCGCCCGCCATGGAGCTTTCGCCGTGATGGTGAGGTGGTGGAGCTCGACACCCAGGGGGCGTTCACCTGCCAGGGCGATTTCCTCGCCACCTCCACCCTGGCGCTTCACGGCGGCGGGTTGATGCAGGCCTATCGCTTCACCGTGCAGGACGCCCTGGGCAGCGGCGAGCTGGTCGAGGTGCTGGCCGAGCATGGCGGGACCTCGCGGCCCTTCATGCTGATCTACCCGCAAGCTCGGCACATGCCCTCGCGGGTGCGGGCGTTCATCGACTTCCTGCTGGCCGAGACGGTGCTACCGTTGGGCTGAAGCCGCGCGCGGCATGCGCTGGAGGGCTATTCTCCTTGCTGCTGGGCCGACCCGCAGTCCGGCTCGCACTCCAGTAGTCAGGCTGTTTCCCAGGAGAACACTCCATGAAATCCATGACACTGCTAGTGATTGCTTCCGTGTTGAGTTTCGCTGCCCACGCCGAAGACAGCGCGGCAACCAACTGTGACGCCAAGATCAAAGACCTGGAATACATCAGCAAGACCGATGGCCAGGCGCTGCATGGCGGCATGGCGCACGACTACCATGAGCTGCTCAAGGAGGCCAAGGGTGCCCAGGCCAACGGTGACATGAAGACCTGCCAGGCGTCCGCCGACCGCGCCAAGACCATCTACAACAAGGCGCGAGGCAAGTAGCGATCGGCACGCATGTGCCAGAGGGGGCGAGCCTGTGGGGTTACGTTTACGGGATTGACGTTGCGGGGCCGGTAGTTGGGGGCGTGGGAGCGGGCTTGCCCCGCGATGCCCTCTGTAGCCAGCACCGGCTGGCCGGGACTTCGCCCCGGATCGCGGGGCAAGCCCGCTCCCACAAGCGTTTCCCACAGGCTCGCCCCCACGCGTCTGCCTTGGGCCTGCCAGCGTGCTGGTGTAAGCTCGCTCGGTCCCTTGCGCGAGACCGCCGTATGCATCTGCCCAACCTACGCCTCGACAGCCTGCTTACCGGCACCGCCCGGCCTTTCACCCGTCCCGGTTCGCACAGCGCCATCGACAAGCAGCCCCGGCAAGAGCCGCTGGCGGTCACGTTCCTCGGCATCGCCGGCGACGAGCAAGGCGATTTGCGTGTGCACGGTGGCGTGGAAAAAGCCATTCATCACTATCCCCGCGACCACTACAGCGATTGGGCCGCCGAACTCGGCGCGCATCCCTTGCTGGCAAAGCCCGGTGCCTTTGGCGAGAACTTCAGCAGCAGCGGCTGGCGCGAGGCGGATGTCTGCCTGGGCGATCGCATTCGCGCGGGCACGGCGTTGCTCGAGATTTCCCAGGGGCGCATGCCGTGCTGGAAGCTCAACGACCGTTTCGATGTGGCGCAGATGGCGCTGCGAGTACAGCAAAGCGGGCGCACCGGTTGGTACTACCGGGTGCTGGAGGAGGGCACGGTCGCTGCGGGCGACACCTTGCAGCTGGTCGAGCGGCCCCATGCACAGTGGTCGGTGGCCCGGCTGTCGGCGGTGCTGTTCGACAAGCGCCTGGAGCCGGAGCTGCTGCGCGAATGCCTGGCGCTGCCGCTGGTGCCGAGCTGGCGCCGGACCTTGGAGAAACGCCTGGAGCAGCGCGAGATCGAAGATTGGACGTCGCGTCTGCAGGGCCGCGCCGACGGCTGAGCATCCACACCTTCACTCTCTTCACGACAAGGAAATCCCCTATGCCTTTCGAGCTGGACGACCGCCTGGTGATCGGCGTTGCCTCGAGCGCGGTGTTCGACTTGAGCGAATCCGACGCGGTGTTTCGTCGCGACGGCGAGGCGCAGTACCGCAAGTACCAGGAGCAGCACCTGGAGGTGCCCTTGGGCAAGGGCATCGCCTATCCGTTCATCAAGCGCCTGCTGGCCCTCAATGACCTGCGTGAAGACCCCGAAGACCCTTTGGTGGAAGTGGTCCTGCTGTCGCAGAACGATCCGGACACCGGCATGCGGGTCATGAAGACCATCGGCCACTACGGCCTGAACATGACTCGGGCGATCTTCACCCAGGGGCGCTCGCCGTACGAGTACATCCCCGCGTTGAACATCGCGCTGTTCCTTTCCGCGGACAAACAGCATGTGGATGCGGCAATCAAGAGTGGCTATCCGGCCGGCCAGGTACTCGACTCGCGGTTCGATGACGACGAAAGCGACGATAACCTGCGCATCGCCTTCGACTTCGACGGTGTGCTGGCGGGGGACGAGTCGGAGGCGGTGATGCAGTCGGGCGGGCTGGGCAGTTTCCATGCCCATGAGGTGATCAATGTCGCCCAACCGCACAATCCTGGCCCGCTGAAGGAATTCTTCGTGCGTATCGCACGGATCCAGGCGGTCGAGGAACAGTACAAGCTAGACCACCCCGGCTATGAGAATCGTCTGCGGGTGTCGATCGTCACCGCGCGCAACGCGCCGTCCCACGAACGGGCGCTCAACACCCTGAAAAGCTGGGGCGTGATGGCCAATGACGCCTTCTTCCTCGGCGGCATCGAGAAGCGCCGGGTCTTGCAGGTGCTCAAACCCCATATCTTCTTCGAGGACCATCCCGCGCACTTGAAGGGCTCCCGCACCGTGGTGCCCTCCGTGCATATCCCTTTTGGCGTCACCAACCAGCCTGAATAGCCTCAGAACCAGCGGTCGTTACGCTTGCGACCCCGCGTCAGCGCCGGCAGGATCAGCCCCACCAGCAGCCCGGCGCCGGCGATGCTGCCGCCATAGACCATGTAGCGCATCATCACCTGCTTGTTCTCGTCACCGAGCCGCGCCTGGGTGTCGCGCAGGCTCGATTGCACCTGTTCGAGCTGTTCGTTCAAGGCTTTGTTGCGGGTTTCCAGTTCGCCGATCAGCGCCTTGCGCGAGTCGAGGGTCTCCTGCATGCCCTGCACACGGTTCTTCCAGCTGTCGTCGATGGTCTTGAGCTGGCCGGACAGCTCGGCCACCTGGGTGTCCAGCTGCGGCAGGCGCTCGCTCTGGCCCGGCACGGCCTGCAGGTCGTTGCTCAGGATCCACACCAGGTCGCCATTCTGGCCACGCACCTGGCTGTAGTTGCCCTGGCTGGTGACCAGCGAGACCCGCTGCCCGGACTTGAGCGTGCCGACGATGCGATGGCCATCGGTGGGGCCGCTGCGCACGTAGGTGCTCAGGCTGTCGCTGACCCAGCGCGCATCGCTGGCCGGCTCCTCGGCGTGGGCCGGGGCGGCGAGGGCGATCAGGGCGGCGATCAGGCCGCCACGCAGGGCGGTGAGGGCAGGGGAGGCGGGCTGGTTGTCTGGCATGCTGGTCTTCGCTGAATACGGGACGAATGAAGGCCCGATGACTGGGCCGGCGATCCGGTCGAGTAAATTGACCGTCAGCGAAAGACCGTTTTTTTGTAGGCAGGTTCACTGCTTGGCGTGGGAAATGTCTGCGGAATGTTGCGAAATGCAGTCAGCCGGTGGGAGCGGGCTTGACCCGCGATGGCGATGCCTGGGCTGGCGCCATCGCGGGCAAGCCCGCTCCCACAGGGATCATCAGGTCACGACCTGGTAGCAAGGCACATAGGCCGCGCCCCCCGGCAGCTTCATCCGGTGCTGGTCGACGAACGCCTGCAGCAACCGGCCCAGCGGGTCGAGAATCGCCGCATCGCCATGGATCTGGTACGGCCCGTGCTCTTCGATCAGGCGAATGCCCTTGTCCTTGACGTTGCCCGCGACGATGCCAGAGAACGCCCGGCGCAGGTTGGCCGCCAGCTCGTGGGGCGGCAGGTCGCGGCGCAGGGCCAGGTTGGCCATGTTTTCATGGGTTGGATCGAACGGGCGTTGGAAGCCTTCGTCGATCTTCAGCAGCCAGTTGAAATGGAACGCGTCGTTGCGCTCGCGACGGAACTGCTTGACCGCCTTGAGCCCTTCGACCATGTGCCGGGCCACTTCGGCCGGGTCGTCGATGATGATCTGGTAATGGCGTTGCGCCGCTTCGCCGAGGGTGGCGCCGACGAAATCGTGCAATTGCAGCAGGAACGCTTCGGCGCTGCGCGGCCCGGTGAGGATGACCGGGAACGGCAGGTCCTGGTTGTCCGGGTGCATGAGGATACCGAGCAGATAGAGGAACTCCTCGGCGGTGCCGGCGCCGCCCGGGAAGATGATGATACCGTGGCCGACGCGGACGAAGGCCTCCAGGCGCTTCTCGATGTCCGGCAGGATCACCAGTTCGTTGACGATCGGGTTGGGCGCCTCGGCGGCAATGATGCCTGGCTCGGTCAGGCCCAGGTAGCGGCTGCCGTGCATGCGTTGCTTGGCGTGGGCGATGGTGGCGCCTTTCATCGGCCCCTTCATCACGCCCGGGCCACAGCCGGTGCAGACATCCAGCTTGCGCAGGCCCAGCTCGTGGCCGACCTTCTTGGTGTATTGGTATTCCTCGCTGCTGATCGAGTGACCACCCCAGCACACCACCATTTTCGGCTCGACGCCCGGGCGCAGGGTGCGGGCGTTGCGCAGCAGGTGGAAGACATAGTCGGTGAGGCCCTGGGAGCTTTCCAGGTCGATGCGCTGGCTGGCCAGCTCGCTCTCGGTGTAGACGATGTCGCGCAGGGCGCTGAACAGCATTTCGCGGGTGCTGGCGATCATCTCGCCATCGACGAAGGCGTCGGCGGGGGCGTTGAGCAGCTCCAGGCGCACGCCACGGTCCTGCTGGTGGATGCGCACCTCGAAGTCCTTGTAGGCCTCGAGGATGGTCTTGGCGTTGTCGACATGGGCGCCGGTGTTGAGGATGGCCAGGGCGCACTGGCGGAACAGGGTATAGAGGCTGCCGGTACCGACTTCGCTCAGTTGCTGGACTTCACGTTGCGACAGCGTCTCCAGGCTGCCTTTGGGGCTGACGGAGGCGTTGATGACATTGCGTTGGGGCATGTAAGTCTTTCCTGTGCGGGTAAAACATCCTTCTTGGACAACACCATACAAGCAAATGCGCGCGGCAACGAGGGGGCGGCGGAAAAAGCGGCCGGTCGGTGCCCGTGGCGTGATTTCTTGTCGATCAGGCCGGCGAGGGCGTATAAACTGCTCCCCACTTTTGGCCGGTCGCTTCCTGAACCGGTCGCGGAAACAAAGAGAGTCGATATGGGCGCACAGTGGAAAGCCAAACATAGAGAAACAGCGGCCAATGCCAAAGGCAAGATCATGGGCAAGCTGGCCAAGGAGATCCAGATCGCTGCCAAGTCGGGCGCCGACCCGGACATGAACCCGCGCCTGCGCCTGGCCATCGTCCAGGCCAAGAAAGCCTCGATGACCCGTGAGACCCTGGAGCGCGCGATCAAGAAAGGCGCGGGCCTGGACGGCGAGGCCGTGCAGTACCATGCCGTCAGCTACGAGGGCTTCGCCCCGCACCAGGTGCCGCTGATCGTCGAGTGCCTGACCGACAACATCAACCGTACCGTGGCGCAGATCCGCGTGCTGTTCCGCAAGGGCCAGCTGGGCGCCAGCGGTTCGGTGGCGTGGGACTTCAACCATGTCGGGCTGATCGAGGCCACCCCGGAAGGCGACGCCGACCCGGAAATGGCGGCCATCGAAGCCGGCGCCCAGGACTTCGAGGACGGCGAGGAAGAGGGCTCGACCCTGTTCATCACCGACACCACCGACCTGGACGCCGTGCAGAAGGCCCTGCCGGAGCATGGCTTCACCGTCACCTCGGCGAAGATCGGCTACACCCCGAAGAACCCGGTGAGCGCCGCTGGCCTGAGTGCTGAAGCCCTGGCCGAAGTCGAGGCGTTCCTCGAGGCGATCGACGAGAACGAAGACGTGCAGAACGTCTATGTCGGTCTGACCGACTGATCCGCGCGTCATCCTCGCGGGGCAATCCCACTCCCAGCACGTTTGTGGGAGCGGGCTTGCCCCGCGATCATTTCCGGACCCGTGCCATGCACCCCATCTTCGCCTCCCTCAGCCTCGCCCACCTGGGCACCCTCGACTGCCTCCTGCAACTGAAGAACCTCAGCCATGCCGCCGAGCGCCTGGGCTGTAGCCAATCGACCCTGAGCCGCCAGCTGGCCAGCCTGCGCGAGGCCTTCGACGACCCGTTGCTGGTGCGCCAGGGCCGAGGCTATGTGCTCAGCGAGCACGCCGAGGCGCTGGTCGAGCCGTTGCGTCAGGTGCTGGAGGAGCTCAACGCCCTGCGCCAGCCCGCGGCGTTCGACCCGGCGCGCTGCGAGCGACGCTTCTGCCTGGCGGCCTCCGACTACGTGGCCGAGCACATGCTGCCGCAGTTGGTGACGGTGCTGGAGCAGGAAGCGCCGGGGGTGTCGCTGGAGTACCGCACCTGGCAGGCCGGGCAGTATGCCTTGCTCGCCAGCGGCGAGATCGACCTGGCCACCACGCTGTTCGACGAGTCGCCGCCGAACCTGCACGGCCGGCTGCTGGGCGAGGATCGGGCGGTGTGCCTTATGCGCCATGACCATCCGCTGAGTGCCCGTGCCGAGCTGAGCCAGGACGACTACCTGGCCTTCAAGCATGTGCGGGTATCCGGGGGCGGCGACAAGGACAGCTTCATCGACCGTCATCTGCGCGCCCAGGGGCTGCAGCGGCGCATCAGCCTGGAGGTACCGTTCTTCAGCGCCATGGTCCAGGTGCTCGGCAATGGCCAGGCCCTGGCCACGGTGCCCGAGCACATTGCCCGGCAACTGGCGCGCCTGCACGGCCTCAGCTGGCGGCCGATGGGCTTTATCGACCACACCCAGCGCTACTGGGTGGTCTGGCACCAGCGCTTGCAGGCCTCGGCGGAGCATCGCTGGTTGCGCAACCGCGTGTTCGAGGTGTGGCGCCAGTCGCAGTTCGGCGTTCAGGGCGGGCATGCGCCTTCGCCATAGCAGCTATGCGCGAAGCGGGGTTATTCGCAAGCCGGCAGGCGCCTAGACTGCGGGCATTGTGTGGCCTGTATTGGCCCTTTCGCGGGTAAACCCGCTCCCACAGGATTGCGTGGCTCCTGTGGGAGCGGGCTTACCCGCGAAAGGGCCGGCACAGGCACCTGACAATCCACAGGAGAGCCCCCGTGACCCCCGAGCAATTCCGCCAGTACGGCCACCAACTGATCGACCTGATCGCCGACTACCGCCAGAGCGTCGCCGAGCGCCCGGTCATGGCCCAGGTCGAACCCGGCTACCTCAAGGCCGCCTTGCCCGACGCGGCGCCGCGCCAGGGCGAGCCGTTCGAAGCCATCCTCGCCGACGTCGACAAACTGGTGATGCCCGGCCTGTCCCACTGGCAGCATCCGAATTTCTACGGCTATTTCCCCTCCAACGGCACGTTGTCGTCGGTGCTCGGCGATTTCCTCAGCACCGGCCTGGGCGTGCTCGGCCTGTCCTGGCAGTCGAGCCCGGCCCTGAGCGAGCTGGAGGAAACCACCCTCGACTGGCTGCGCCAGTTGCTGGGCCTGAGCGCGCAGTGGAGCGGCGTGATCCAGGACACCGCCTCGACCAGTACCCTGGTGGCGCTGATCTGCGCCCGCGAGCGCGCCAGTGACCATGCCCAGGTGCGCGGCGGCCTGCAGGCCCAGGCCAGGCCGCTGATCGTCTATGTCAGCGCCCATGCCCACAGCTCGGTGGACAAGGCGGCGCTGCTGGCCGGTTTCGGCCGTGACAACATCCGCCTGATCCCCACCGACGCGCAGTTCGCCATGCGCCCTGACGCCCTGGAGGCAGCCATCGCCAAGGACCTGGTCGCCGGCAACCAGCCATGCGCCGTGGTCGCCACCACCGGCACCACCACCACCACCGCGCTGGACCCGCTGCGCGCGATCGGCGAGATCGCCCAGGCCAACCAGCTGTGGCTGCACGTCGACTCGGCCATGGCCGGCTCGGCGATGATCCTGCCTGAGTGCCGCTGGATGTGGGACGGCATCGAGCTGGCCGACTCGGTGGTGGTCAACGCCCACAAGTGGCTGGGCGTGGCCTTCGACTGCTCGATCTACTACGTGCGCGATCCGCAGCATCTGATCCGGGTGATGAGCACCAACCCGAGCTACCTGCAGTCGGCGGTCGATGGCGAGGTGAAGAACCTGCGCGACTGGGGCATACCCCTGGGCCGCCGGTTCCGTGCCCTGAAACTGTGGTTCATGCTGCGCAGCGAAGGGGTCGAGGCCCTGCAGCAGCGCCTGCGTCGTGACCTTGAGAACGCGCAGTGGCTGGCCGGGCAGGTCGAGGCGGCGTCGCAGTGGGAAGTACTGGCGCCGGTGCAGTTGCAGACTCTGTGCATCCGTCATCGCCCGGCGGGCCTCGAAGACGAGGCGCTGGATGCCCACACCCGCGCCTGGGCCGAGCGCCTCAACGCCTCGGGCGATGCCTACGTGACCCCGGCGACCCTCGACGGACGCTGGATGGTGCGGGTCTCGGTGGGGGCGCTGCCGACCGAGCGCGAGCATGTCGAGCGACTGTGGACCCGGTTGCAGGCGGTGGTGGCCGAGTAACACGGCAAATTCAGGTGCTGGAGCCTGTCGCGGGGCAAGCCCGCTCCCACGTATTTGTGGGGGCGGGCTTGCCCCGCGATACGTTCAGCAAGGCTGACAGAGCGAGGCTATTACCCCCCAATAGTGCCTCTATTAGACCTCTGCCCAGGCTCGACTAGTCTTTCTGCTGGTTCCGCAAAAAGCCGGTGCACAGGCGTGCCCGGTCACAACTGATGAGGAGTGGCGCGCTTTCGGGCGCGTCTGTTCCAACACCTGGCAGCGAAATACAAGAACGCCCGGAAATCTGAATTGAACCGACCCAAAAGGTAGAAGCAGATGGCGAACGAATCGAAATGCCCGTTCCATCAAACCGCAGGTGGCGGCACCACCAACCGTGACTGGTGGCCCGACCAGCTCAACCTGAAGATTCTCCATCAACATACCCGCAAGTCCGATCCGATGGACCCGGACTTCGACTATGCCAAGGCCTTCAAGAGCCTCGACTTTCAGGCCCTGAAACGCGACCTGAACGCCCTGATGACCGATTCCCAGGACTGGTGGCCCGCTGACTTCGGTCACTATGGCCCACTGTTCATCCGCATGGCCTGGCACAGCGCCGGCACCTATCGCATCGGCGATGGCCGCGGCGGCGCCGGTGCCGGCCAGCAACGCTTCGCCCCGCTCAACAGCTGGCCCGACAACGTCAGCCTGGACAAGGCCCGGCGCCTGCTGTGGCCGATCAAGCAGAAGTATGGCAACAAGATTTCCTGGGCCGACCTGATCGTGCTCACCGGCAACGTCGCGCTGGAGTCCATGGGCTTCAAGACCTTTGGCTTCTCCGGTGGCCGCGCCGACGTGTGGGAGCCCGATGAAGACGTGTACTGGGGGTCGGAAAAGGTCTGGCTGGGTGGCGACACCCGTTACGGCAAGACCGAGGCGCCTGGCCAGGGCGACCTGGTGGCCGAGCCCTCCAAGCGCCCCGAGGAGCAGAGCCGCGACCTCGAACGCAACCTGGAAAACCCGCTGGCCGCGGTGCAGATGGGCCTGATCTATGTGAACCCCGAAGGCCCGGACGGCAACCCCGATCCGGTCGCCTCGGGCAAGGACATCCGCGAGACCTTTGGCCGCATGGCCATGAACGATGAAGAAACCGTGGCCTTGATCGCCGGTGGCCACGCCTTCGGCAAGACCCACGGTGCCGGCCCCGCCGACAATGTCGGCGCCGAGCCGGAAGCCGCGGGCCTGGAGCAGCAGGGCTTTGGCTGGCACAACAAATTCGGTACCGGCAAGGGCGGCGATACCATCACCAGTGGCCTGGAAGTGATCTGGACCTCGACTCCGACGAAGTGGAGCAACGAGTACCTCAACAACCTGTTCAACTTCGAGTGGGAACTGACCAAGAGCCCGGCCGGTGCCCACCAGTGGCGGCCGAAGGACGGCAAGGGTGCGGGGACCGTGCCCGATGCCCACGATCCCGGCAAGAAGCACGCCCCATCGATGCTCACTTCTGACCTGGCGCTGCGCTTCGACCCTATCTACGAACCCATCGCCCGGCGTTTCAAGGACAACCCCGACCAGCTCGCCGACGCCTTCGCCCGCGCCTGGTACAAGCTGATCCACCGTGACATGGGCCCGCTGGCCCGCTACCTCGGGCCGGAGATGCCCAACGAGGAGCTGCTGTGGCAGGATCCGCTGCCCAAGGCCGGCCCTCAGCCGAGCGACGCCGATATCGCCGCGCTCAAGGCCAAGGTGCTGGCTTCGGGGCTGAGTGTCCCTGAACTGGTTTCCGCCGCTTGGGCCTCGGCCTCGACCTTCCGCGGTTCCGACAAGCGCGGTGGCGCCAACGGTGCGCGGTTGCGCCTGGCGCCGCAGAACGGCTGGACGGCGAATCAGGGCCTGGACAAGGTGCTGACGGCACTGGAGAAGATTCGCAGCGAGGGCGGTAACAAGATCTCCCTGGCCGACCTGATCGTGCTGGCCGGCAGCGCGGCGGTGGAGAAGGCCGCCAAGGATGCCGGGCACAGCATCAGCGTGCCGTTCCGTCCGGGGCGCGTGGATGCCTCGCAGGAACAGACCGATGTCGAGTCGTTTGCCGTGCTCGAACCCTTGGCCGACGGTTTCCGTAACTTCACCAAGGCCCGCTACAGCGTGAAGGCCGAGAAACTCCTGTTGGACAAGGCCCAGCTACTGACCCTGACCGCGCCGGAACTGACCGTGCTGATCGGTGGCCTGCGGGTGCTGGGCGCCAACCACGGCGGTGGCAAGGACGGCGTGTTCACCGACAAGGTCGGCGTGCTCAGCAACGACTTCTTCCGCAACCTGCTGGACATGGGCGTGGAATGGAAGCCGACCTCGGCCGACAACGAAGCCTTCGAAGGCCGTGACCGCAAGACCGGGCAAGTGAAGTGGACAGCCAGCCGGGTCGACCTGGTGCTTGGCTCCCATGCCCAGTTGCGCGCGATCAGCGAGGTGTATGGCAGCAGCGACGCCAAGGAGAAGTTCGTCAAGGACTTCGTTGCCGCCTG